>CAZMBZ010000023.1:0-15928 GCA_964564285.1 uncultured Planctomycetaceae bacterium
GCTGGCCCAGGTACCTCTTTATCGACGCGGCAAATATTATAGGGAGCGGCGGCGATGAAGGGAACTCTTCGAAATCAGCAGAACTCTTCACGTCACTGAAATTCGGTCGTACCGATATGCCCACATTGTAGTAGAGGCACAAAGCCCAGCGATCCGCACTGAAATACAGCCCTTCCGAGGCCAACGCATCCTGCTTCTCAGCAGGGAGATATACCATTGGAGGCAGTCCGCCTTTCTCGAAAGATTTCACCATGTCGCCAGCGGTGAAGGCCCGATCCATACTGCCAAGTTCCACATGCACCCGCTCACTCTTATCGGCCACGGCTACAGCAGGCACGCTCATGTCAACAATCCGAAACATGTTGGTCCACTTACGCGTCAATGCTCGTTCAAAGACGACCGCATATCCACGAGGGCCGTATGATGTGGTTGACTGGGTCGAGCCAGGATAAGGCAGCGCACGCAGTAAGTTCCACGGCTTGTCCTTTGACGCGGCTCCACCTAACTCATTGTTGGTTCTCGGGCCGGCAGCTTGGACGAAGAACGTGGCAGGCCACTCTTGGGACGCCGGCGCAGCCGTAGCGTCCCTCACTGCTTGGGCCGTAGTCTTGACCACGTATGCCTCATTGTTGAGCTTATGCCGGGGTGGGGCCGATGAAGGTTGTGTCGTCTGCGCCATGACGGCCGTTGTCCCCAGGACAACCCACACAAACATCGATCGTGTCAGATTGATCATAGTATAGCTCCTTGAATAAGATGAGACATCGACTACTCGAGGCCCGGCACAAAGGGGCCAGCCGACCACGTGCAGCGCCGGCGACCAACCGCCATTAACTAGGCTGTTGATAACGATACCACCTTGCATGTTACGGCCCCTGCACCGCTCCTCAGTCGCCTTGACACAACCTCGTCATGCAGCACTCTCCGCTCCCCTCGTTGTCATTCCACCTCAATCTTCACTTCCTTCCGATCCGCACATTCGACCTTGCCGTTCCATTGAGTGCCTGAAACGGCCTTCGCAACCAAGGTATGGGAAAATAGGGACGCTATCTATTTAATGCTCCTTCCCGGGCGGTTGGTTTTTCTTCGGCCGGCCGCGGGGCAGGGCGCGCAGGCGCCGGCCCAGTTGCTGCTCCAGCGCGGACAGGGCTGTGTCTTCGCCTGCCGTCCGGCCGGTGCGGGTGCAGAGCCGCAGCCTCGAAAGGGTCGTTTCGTCTTCCGTACCCGCCAGCCAGCGCGACCAGCCGCGGCGCTGCTCTTGACGAGGCATGTTCCACAGCCATCGCGGCCAGTCCAGCGGGCCTGGCTCGGCCGGCAGATCGTCGCGGCGCAGCCCGCACCGCCAGCCCGCGCTGGACCACGGGTAGTCCTCGGCCCGGCCGACCATGCCCGCCCGCACGGGGTTCCGCTCGACGTAGCGAATCGCCGTCCCGTGACAAAGAATGCTTGCCCTCCAGCGGGCACGAGTAAAACCGGCCCTGCCAAGACCCTACGCAAAAACGCTCTGGGTGCCCATCTGGCGGTTGTACTGCTGGGCGTACCGCAGGTGGACCGGCCTGAGCACCGCAGCCAGGGCGGCGACATCCGGCCCAGCGGCCACAAGGTGGATATGGCTTGCCTGCCGCAGGCAGGCCTGCCTGCCGCAGGCAGGTTGGTCATCAGGCAATACGCACGGATTACCAGATCTCGGTCGGCGGCGTACTGGCCGAGAAGTTGGAGATAGAGGCGTCGCTGGGCGTCGCAGTGGAATACATCCAACCGACGATTGCCCCGTTGGGTGATGCTTGTCACGCCGCAGCCGGCAGACGAAGACGGATGATGAACCCAGCCCGGAACCACGATTCTAGCTCTGCGTGGCATAAGGACTTTTTAACCCGCATGGCCCACCCCGTCAAGGCCCGATGTTCCTCGAAAATGGTTAGCGTCCCTATTGTCAGCGTCCCTATTTTCACAAAGACTCAAGATATTCGTCCGACAGTGCCGATACGCACCTAGACAGTCTCGATGTCCATAGTTCAGCCTCCCTGCAGGTGACTTTCCAATCACTGCATCTGAGCGTGCCCCAAGAAACTGGGCGCGGGTTTAAGGTGGAATCGTCTCCGGGTAGGATGGGCTCAATGGGCCTTGAGAGAAACCGATGCGGCCACTTTTATGAAAGGAATACAGTATGCAGGTAAGTTCAGTTGGAGGCGGGTATGGCAGCGCCATGGCCATGTTCGCCACACAAAGCCGGAATGGCATGCAGGGTCCGCCGCCGCCACCACCGTTGGCGGGAGTGGAGTTCTCGTCTGTGGACAGCAACTCAGACGGATCGATCACCGGGGCCGAACTGGCCAGCGCCATCCAGGCGGACCAGGCCGGCGACAGCAGTTCCGAGATGCAGGTCGACAACTCGCGGCTTGAGGACCTCTTCCAGAAGCTCGACAGCGACGGTGACGACAAGATCTCCCCCAGTGAGTGGACCACGTTCCAGGACAAGGTCGCTGGCATGGCCCCTCCTGGAGGGGGCGCGGGCGGCCCGCCCAAGACGGAGGAAAGCACCGGCTTATCCGAGATCGATACTGATGGCGATGGCAAGATCTCGGCGGCCGAGTGGCAGGCGTATCATCAGAAGATGGAGCCTCAGGCGGGTTCCTCGTCGGCAGCAGGCGAGGAGACCAGCAAGTTTCAGAGCCTGGTAAGCCAGCTCTACAAGCAGATGGATGCCGACACGAACAGCCAGGTGTCGCAGAACGAGTTGAGCACTTGGCTCAGCCAGACGCTTGGCAGCTCGATCAGTTCCGTCGCATGATGAAGAAAGGCGAAAGCCAGGGCCGAGTATCGGTCGACCCTGGCCCGCCATCTGCGAAAGCAGCGTCGCAGCCTCCTAAGCAGAGAACGGGGATCACCGCAGGTTGTCCTCACAGAAACTGATAAGAAATCTGATTTTGCGTAAATCCCTGGGGCCAGCAGGCGACTCTGCCGACCGGGGCTCCTGACGGAGGGGGCGGGAGGTTCTAAAGGCTTTTGCGCATCATCCTGAGCGAGCGCAGCGAGTCGAAGGGCTCACGATGCAAGGGGAAGAACCCGTTCACGCAGGCCACTGGTCAAATGGTTGTTTCTCAAGTTTCATGCTTCCGTCATTACCTTTGTGGATATTGATCCACGCACGCCAGTTGTGATCGTCCATATCGGGGTAGTCAAGCCGGTAGTGACTGCATCGACTCTCCTTGCGCATCAGTGAAGCGCGGAGTTTCATCTCCGCGCTGACGATCATGTTTGCGGTTTCGTGGGCCAGCCGCAGCTCATGGATGTCTGCTGCCCTGAGCATGGGCATGTGGTGATCCCGAAGCTCTTCAATGTACGCCAGTGCCGCCTTAAGAAGAGACTCCTTTTTGATATAGAGCACAAAATTGGGAATCATGATGCCCTGTAACACCTGAGTTACCCAAGCTGGGCCGTAGCCCGACTTTCTTTTCAAAGGCGCTAGTATCTGCTGCCGAATCGTATTGATCCGGTCTGCTGAAACCGTGGGCATCGCAACGCCCTTGCTGTACTGAACTGCGGCTTCGGCTGCGATGGCTCCCTGCACGGCGGAACCTGCCAACGAGGAACCTATTTGAGTGTAGATAGCACCGGCCATATAGGAACCCAATGCATCACCGGCAGCGTACAGGCCGGGAATATTGGACTCACACCTGTCGTTGATCGGAACCAGGCCTTCAGACTTGTGGATCGCCATGCCAGCGGATGAACCGCCCACATTCGTTCCCTGCATGCCAGGCGGCCCGTTCTTATCGCCGCCCGGAGGGCCACCACCTGGAGGGCCACCACCCGGAGGGCCGCCACCCCGGGCCCTATCACCGTGCGATCCATCCTCGTTGGGGGGTTTTTCCTCGAATTCATCGGGTCTGAATGGTCCTCCCTCAACACGCTTGCCAGTCTTACTGCCGGGAGGTCCCATGGCAACGGGATTCCCGGCCTTGTAGGCGGCATAGTTCAGTTCCACGCCCAGATCATGACGTATCCCAATGCCAACCGTGCCAGGTGTTGCCTCAAACATGCCATGCCAACCATCAAAGCAGGCGGCTGGATTGGTGGCTTGTGCGGGATGACCATCGTTCCATTCCTTGCCAGTGACCTTAGCGCCGATGTCATACGCCATGATCGTACCGTCGTGAGTCAGATCGCAGATCGGAAAGCCATTGGGCTTGAATCCCCCCGCGCCCGTGCAAAGAATAACGCTCTTGGCTTTGAACACATGGATCTCCTGCGTATCCATGCCAAAGCCCACAGCACCGGCAATTCGACTATTTTCCTTGACCAGATGAGTCACCATAACGCGCTCAATCACGGGGATATCCCGTTGGGTCAACGGCTTGCTGAAGGCATTAAAGCAGAGCGGGGAGTCAAAGAAACCCCATTCTCGCAGCTCGTTCACGCGGGCCAGTGAATGTTCGGCCATCTGCCGGGTGTATACGGGGTTGTTGGTGTCCAGCGCCGAGCGGGAAACCGCTTCGGTGAATTCATCCAGGCTCATCGTTGCGGTGCTTGGGTCGTAGGCGAAAATCCCCTTGGCGAAAGGTGTCATGCCGGACGACCCCAATCGCCCCTTGGAGACCATGATCACTGCGGCCCCTGCATCGTGCGCCTTGACCGCTGCAAACAGTCCAGCCATCCCGCTGCCGATGATCAAGACATCGGTCTGGTCCGTTCGGGTGGTCATCTGACTAGCCTCGAGGATGGGATCGTTGGCCCCCCAGCCGTTCAAGAACCCCATGGAGGCAACCGCGGCAAGTCCCGCCCCTGCCCCAGTAGCTAACTTGATGAACGTACGTCTCGATAGGCCGTTGTCGGCGTGTTGTTCGCTCATGGTCGTTTGCTCCTTGTGTCTCCCAACGTCTCACGGATATAGGTATTCAATAGCAACAGGACGCCGCCGGCCGCCATCGTGACCATGAACAGGGACATGGCCAGACCGGTATGGCGTCCCAACACAATCGCATGCCAGGTTCCCAGGACAATGATGAGAACCCCCAGCATGCCGTGGATTGCTCGCCAGGTCGTGTACTTGAGGGGAAGTCGCCTTCGCAGCAGGGCCGTCAACCCAAGAAGCAACACCAGACACCACGCGATGATTCCCATGAGAACGCCCGGGCTGTCCCACGTGCTGACCATCGTGACGAAGGCTTCGATGGGAGCGACGCCCGATCCGAATGCCTTGGGCAACACGATCAGGAATGGATGCAGGAGAATTACCGCCACGGCCAGATAGCCGACGCGCCTGTGCCACTTGATGGTAACTCCCATCGTGAGGCAACTCCTGGCGTTGGAGTAAGCCCGTGTGAAGAAGAGCAGGCCAAGCATCAGGCTGAACGCCAGCAGTGTCGCCAGAGAGAGTGCTTCGCTCAGGACCGTCCGCTTCGGGACCTCGCCCACGGTCCAAAGTAGCATCGGCAGACCGATGAAGACCGCTGCGGCACAGGCGTAAAATTGTTTGTTGTTGTTTCCGATCATGTGTTTATCCCCACGAGACGATCACGGGAATGGATTTCTCCGGCGTGATCGTGATGGCATCCACCGGGCAGTACAAGCGGCACAGGTGACAAATCTGGCAATCCGCCGGATAGGCGATCACGGCCTTGTGCGTCTTGGGGTCCATGCGAATCACATCCGTGGGGCAGGTCTTCACACAGATGCCGCAGCCGATACAACCGTCGATACGATCAATGGGCATGATGTTGCTCCGTCAATACGAAATTCGCTCGCCTGAACGCGCTCATCCACATGGAAGATCCTCCTCAGGGACCGGCGGGTAACCGCCAAGATTGCCCCGTAGTTCGCGCAGAAGATGATGCGTGCTCCGTAACTGCGTCGCTGAGAAGCCTTCGATGAGTTCGGCTTCCACCGTGGCGATGGCGATTTCAGCTTTTCCACACATGCTCCGGCCGGTACGCGTCAGGTAGACGCAGACGGCTCGCTCATCCTCGGGGTCATCGCGACGCTCCACGAATTCCGCCTTCACCATCCGACTCAGGATGCCGCTCATGGTCGGCGGCGCGATCATCATCTGGTCGGCCAGGTCGCGCTGGTTCACTCCCTCTCTCGATGCCAGTACGTGCAGCACGTGGGCCTGAGCAGAATGCAGGCCGATTCTTTTGAACGCCTTTCGCATCCGGTCATCGAGCAGTTTGCCGACGTGTTGCAGCAGGACCGCCAGGGGACGTGTGTTTCCGGCGGAATCCTGCCGTTCGTTCGATTGCCTTAGATGTCCACGTGCCGCCGTCATTAAGAGCCTCCGATGACAGATACATAGCATACGAACTATAATGATAGCAAGCTAACGATATGGCGTCAAGAAAAAGTACCTGCCGGAACGGAAAAAGTTTCGTATCGTTCAGGCTCGGACAGAAAGCTGGCCTGCGTCGCATTTCTGCGGAGACGTCTGGGTTGCGTCGCCCGCACAACCGTATCGAACCGGCTGGGAATCCGGAGACAGGGGAATCCGGGCGGAACCGGCGGGTGAATTCGTCACTTCGTCAGATGACGAAGTGTGTTTGGGAGATCGTTCGGATCGCGGGCTGGCGGGGTTTTTTGTGGTGAATTTTTGAGTGCGATTGTGGCTGGCGATGGGGTGAAGATGGGGTGATGATGGGGTCACGATGGGGTTTTGGCGGGTCTTGGAGCGGTTGCAACGGTGTTGCTTTGCGCTTGAAATGGCGCGGAAGTGTGTCTGGAAGTGCCGGCCGGGGGCGCGGGAAGGTGTCTCAGCGCGTTTTAACGGGTGCCAAATGGTGGTTTGGTGTGTCGGGCGTGGTGTGGAAAGGGTGGTTTTGTGCGTGTTCGCGGGTGCTGGATGGTGTTTTGGCGGGGGTTGGAAGGGGATTTGCGGGTGTGTATGTCTCTGCGAAAGCGTAACTAACGGTAGATATAGTCCGCGCGGATGTGCCGGCGGTGGTTGTAGGCGCTCATCAGGCGAGTCGCTGATGGGCGTTGCGCCGGCCGAAACGGGCGTGGGGCGCGCGGGGGAGGGTCAGTGCAGCGCGCCGGGCGCGGTGGCGACGGCGTACAATCGCACCGGGACGCGTGCGGGATGACATGCAATCGCGCCGGGGCGCGTGTGGGACGGCGTACAATCGCGCCGGGGCGCGGCTGGGATGTTCGGGTGGTGGGGCTGGTGACGCATCTGACGGTCAACGGGCCGGTGACGGTTAATCGGAAGGTGTACTGGTCCAAGGCGGCCGGTTCGGGTCGCCCCTTATCTATGGGAATCTCGCCAGGCCCGCTTGGATATCCCCAGACTTGGTAACGGGTTTCTCTGCCGCTGGGCGGAAAGAGGATTGCGTATGCGTGGGCAACAGACATAATCTTGATTCGCACCGCGAGGGTCGCGGGATGAATCTGGGCTGGCCTGAATAGGATATCTCATGCTGCAACTATTCTTTGGCACCTATATCACCTTGTTTTTCCTGCTCACGCCGTTCTTTGTGATCTCGACGTTTCTTTCCATGACGGCGAAGATGTCAGGCGACCAGCGGAAACGGGTGGCCTTGAGAACAGTGCTGGCGATCATAGTCTGTGCCCTGAGCATTTATCTCCTGGGCAGCCAGGTGTTTAAAGTCCTGGGGATTACGCTGGATGCCTTCCGCGTCGGAGCCGGGGCAATGCTATTCCTGTCCGCCGTGACGCTCGTGTCCGGCAGAATCGATCGGGGCGCTGCCGATGACAATGAAGACATCGCCGTAGTCCCTCTTGCGATGCCTGTCACCGTCGGACCGGGCACGACGGGGGCCTTGCTGGTCTTGGGAACCGACGTGGCGAGGGAATTCGGAAACGACCTAACTTCCCATGTGGTGGCGATTTCGGCGCTGCTGGCGGCGGTGCTGTCGGTCGGCGCAATGCTATACTTCGCCGCCACGGCCCAGCGGCACATTCACCCGCGGATCATGTCGGTTCTGACAAAACTCACCGGGCTGATTCTCGCGAGCATATCGGCCCAGTTGATTTTGACGGGAATCCGCAATTTCATGGTCGGGGCAAAATGAGACAAGCAAAAGCATCGCACCAACGGCTGTCTATGAAGGTCCCTGATTCCCGATCTTAACAGTCCGTCCCAGGATTATTCCGCGCCCACCGCCTTCAGCCATGACTCGGCGATCAGGCCGTGGCCGGCGAGGGTGGGGTGGACGCCGTCGGGGGTCCAGTAGTTCATTTCCCGTTGGCAGGCCGCCGCCGCAAAGATGCCATCCAGCGGGACATACGTTGCGCCGAAGTTCATCGCCACCCGTCGCACCGCCGCGATTCGAGGATCCAAATCCTCGCGCCACGCAATGCGGTCGGCTGGGTTGGGCAGAAGGAACGGCTCGCATATCACCAGCCTGGCCGAGAGCTCCTGGCGGAGCGTGGTGAGGATTCGCCGGTAGCTGTCCTCGAAGGCTGGAATCTCCGAGATGACGTTGCTGTCGTACCGCCGCCAAGTGTCGTTAATGCCGATGAGGATCGAGACCACGCTGGGCTTGATCGCCAGCACATCCGCCTCGAGCCGCCGCTCGAGGTCGCATATCCGATTGCCGCTGACGCCCTGGTTTGAGCAGCGGAGGTTCAGCTCCGGGTGGCGAGCCATGGCCATCCCGGCCGCGATGGCGGCGTAGCCCCATCCCATGCCAGAGTTTATATCTTCCCGCTGGCCGCAGTCGGTGACGCTGTCTCCGTAGAAAAGCACATGGTCGTTGGTCTCAAGCAGCATGATGTCTCCAATGTCTTCGTAAAAACGTCAAGTAACTCAAGCCCAATGAAAAGCCAAATGCTGGATATTGTCAATACCAGACGCCCGCAAGTCTTCGGTTCATATCCAGCCTTCCCTCTCCGGCCCGGCTGGCATTCAGTGTTTCCGGATTGCCACCGAAACCGTTTTCGTTGCGGAATACTTCATCCAGATTACCAGCGAGTACGTTCCGTCGGGGGCCACCTCGATCCCCGCCTTGTAGTCCCGGCCGGGGGTTTTCGCCTTGCCGTTCATCGTCAAGGAGATATTCCCATCACTGCCTGGCCAGTTGGCGATTACAAACGCCGGATTTTCGAGCGGTTGCTCTTTGGTCGCCTTGATCTTGAACTTCACCTCATTGCCTTTGCAGGTAAACTTGAATGCGCGTTCCCGCTTTTCGTAGCCATGATATTGGCAGCCAGTGGAATCAATTACGTTCGGGGCGAAATTCCACGACCGGTTCAGGCTGGTCAGGTCTTCGGGCTTCTTGTCGGTAAGCCCGTACATGACCATGGCTTCAATGTTATTGCCTTTCATGTGTTTGAGCTCATAGAACGTGCTCGGGCAGGTGGATACCGGCCTGTCGTATGCAAAAGCGCGGGTTCCGTCGCTGGGGATCACCTGCACCGGGTAGTGATTCCAACCGCGCCAATAGGTGTCCGAATGCAGAATAGTGTGAACCCGCGATCCTATCTCGCCGATCTGAAACTGCTTGGTCTTCGACTTCAGGTTCAAGTATTGCAGGGTCCAGTTTTCAGGCAGACGCCTCCGCTTGGGGACCGAATGATACCGGATTTCCGTTTCGCCGTCGGTGCTTGCGATAATCACGGCCGCGTCGTTCAATACGTCGTCGGTGGTCTGCCCAGGTTGATGCAGCACTTCGTTCTGGTTCAGCTCCCCGGTGATTCGCTTGTCGGTATTGTTGTGTACCATCTGGTGGCGAATGGAAATGCCATCGGGATAAATGGTCCAGTATTCATCCGTCCATATCCCCCAACCGTTCGCGTCGATTCTCGGCCACTTGTAATCTATGGAGACCGAGGAATTTCGCCAGTGTACCAAGGTCCGCGCCTCGCTGTTGTGAATGATTCTCACGTTCGAGAAACGGCAGAGCATGTCGGACATGTGTTCGTGGCACTGGCCTTGGTAATAGTCTTCCGGACCCTGGTCGTTACTCCAGACCGCCTTCGGTCCGTAGTCCGTGACCAGCGATGGGAGATACCGCGTGCCGCGCCAGAAGACATATCTCCAGGGCTTGTCGTCAAACGTTACGAGAACGTCCGCATAGTCGCCCACACGCCAGAGACCATCCCACTGGGGGCTGTACTGGAGTTTTGTATATTGGGCCCCGAATCCAGGCGATGTTTTCGGCCCGGCCGGCAGACGCCACGGCTTTAGGGGCTGTTGGTCGGCGGGCTTGAAATTGTCGTAATCCGGCATCAGCTCACGATGGAAGAGACCGCTGTTGAAGATCTTGACTTCGTCGATGAGTCCGCTGAACACCATGTTGGATTTGAACTGTCTGGTGCAACTTCGCTCGCCGAAGAATGGGCTTTGGTCGAATGAACGAGTCATTCCGATTGACAGGTCAAGCTCGACGGCGTCGGCGATCCTGCCGGTTGCGGGCTCCATGGCGGTGATGGGTTGTCCGTTGATGTAGACGCACAGCGTGGCGTTTCGGCAGACAGCCACGACGTGAGTCCATTTATACAGAGCCAACGTATCGGTAATCACCTCTTGAATCGCGTCGCCCTTGCCGACGCGAAATACTATTCGCCCCTTGGCATCCATGCCGAGGAAGTATCCCTTGTTATCTTTCAAATGGTCCACGATTGCCGCCAGGTTGAAGGGATACTCCTGCGGTGCAATCCAGGCGGAGATTGTGATCGCCCCCTTAATGGCTGGGCATCGACTGGCCGGCAGGACAACCGCATTGCTGTAGGAGTCAAACGAAAGACATCGCCCCGAGACGCCCTTTCTCCAGTATGCCTCCACGCCGCGTATCGGGCAATCCATGCCCGTGATCTCTTCCCTGGCGACCTGGCCCATTCCTTCGTCAAACGTCCAGTGACGAACCAGATTGTCGGTTCGCCCGGATTTGATCTTCTCGGCGGCAACCGGAGTTTCTTCGCGCGGCGACAGGGCGGCGGCTTTGTATGATGTCTGCTTCATGCCATCCCGGCCAAGCTGTAATGTCTGTTCGATCCGGTTTTGCGGATCGTTCCACTCGTCGAGCTTGTAACAGCCCTTCTTGACCGTCCTGACGACCTTGCCGTCGGCGTGAATGGTGAAGTACTCCTCCGCACAGTCGGCGTAGAAGAAGGATGGATTTCCAACCTTGTTGTACGCCGACAGGAAATCCACGAATGCTTCCCTTGTCAGGTCGGGGGCGTAGCGCCAATGGACGGTCACGGCCGAGGGGGTCCTGGCGACAATGGAAGCGTTGGAGCATATGTTGTGCTTGTCAGGTCGCTGGGCCGGGCCGTCGCCGATTCGCGGGATCAGCCTGGATACATGAATCCGCTTACCGCTCATCGGCGCCCAATATGGCTGATAGCTGTATTGCCTGCTGAAGACAAACTGTCCCTTTTGCGGCAGGTCGATGACGACATCGGCATACTTACCGGTGAAGCCTGAATCCTCGAACGGCAGGCGGGTGTAATACGCTTTGATTTTCGTTTGCGAAGGTTGGGGTGCCTGGGCATTGCAGTATCCGCTCATCGCGGTGCAGCAAAGCAGGATTGAAACGATAGTTTTCATGATATGTGCCTCTTTCGCTGCGGGTTTATAGGCAGTCGCCTCAACGCCGATTCTCAGTGACAGGAACTTCTATTTTGCGGATACCCATCGGGCTGGCGGATGGCCCTGCCGCGAGCGGCCCGGATTCCTGCACGTCTGCGTCAGGAATCGATTAACCGCAAAAGGGCAAGGATTTCGAGTACTTTTTACGCTCAGGCCGAAAGAAACGCCTTGGGACGCGCCTGGTTAACCGCCCATGGCCCATTTCAGGGGCCTTCCTCATACTACAGGATCTGCCGGTGGCTGGCCTGCCGGGAAGTTGAATATTGAGCATTATCCACGGGCGTTGGTTCTGGCATTTGCGTTCAGTACTTGTCGTTTGGCACTCAGCATTCGGCATTTTTCATGCCCGCCCGGCCTGGTCGGCGGGGCAAACTAATCCTTGGAGACAATTGACTTGGCCGGCGGGAGTCATATAATCAGCCAAGGCGCTGGGACTTCGAGCGCATTTGGAAGAGACTGAGATGATCGATCGTGCAAAGTCTAATGTCCCTTGGAAGCTGGCGACCGTTGTCGCGGTGCTTGCGGTGGCCTCTGCCGCGATGGGGAGCGACTACATCCATGAAGACGCTCGGATCCAGGGCAAGGCGATTCATTCCTTCTCCGACAAGGCTCAGGAGGCGATGGTCGTCCTGGGCGATTTTCGCCTGACCCTTGGTCAGTACATTCTAAGCGGCCGGGACGCGGTGATCTGGGTTCGCAGCCAGCCTACCGGCGGCGGGCTTTCGCTTTACGATATCGAGGTTTACATTGAAGGCAACGCCCAGGTTTCCGAGCCAGGCGGGGCGACTACCAACGATCGGCTGATGTTCGTTACTCTCCGATCCCTCGGCAGGCTTAGGGCCTCTGGTGCGATGTCGCCCAAGCCGCTGGCGGACTTCCCGTTGTACAAGCGTGCGCTGGCCACTCGCCAGGAGGCCGCCTCGGCCGCTACCGAAGCAACCCCCATCGAGCCGCCGGCGCTGATTATCTCCACTCAGCCTGCTCCGAAGCGGACGCCGATGAAAATCGCCCGCCCGCGTAGGCCCATCGACGTCCGCAAGCCCGAGACGCCCACGCCGGCCCAGCCGGTGCAGTTCCACGCTGCCCGATTCAGCAGCAAGGAAGTCGGCAAGGACGCCGAAAAACGTCGAGTTACCGTCGCTCATGGCGACATATACCTCTCGCAGGGCAGCCCCGACAGCGACCAGTTCCTCGAGATGCGAGCCCAGACGGCCGTGGTGTTCAGCGCCACCAAGCCGGCTGGCGGCGAGAAGAAGGCGTCAGCCGCGCCTTACGCCCCGCAGGTCTCGGGCATCGACACTCCCGGCGGCGGGCAGGAGGTCGTCACGGGCGTTTACCTCGACGGCGACGTGGTCATTTCCCGCGGCTCGCGTTACATGCGAGGCCCGTCGGCGTATTACGACTTCACCACCAAGCGTGCCTTGATCGTCGAGCCGGTCTTCCGGGCCGTCGACGACAAGCGGGAAATACCCCTTTACGTCCGCGCCGATGAAGCGAGAGTTCTCTCGGACCGCGAGGTGGTCTTCCACAACGCCAGGATCACCAGCAGCGACTTCTACACGCCGAGCTTCCACATCGGCGCGCGCCGGGCGTACATCAAGAACAAGACGCCCTACGACGCCAAGGGCGTTCGCCTCGGCGAGCAGAAATGGCTTACGCAGATCAAGGACGGCACGTTCAACCTGTACGGCATGCCCATAGCCTGGACGCCGGGCAGCAAGAGCAACCTGACCGAAAGAACCAGTCCGCTCAGCCGAGCATCGCTGGGCAGCCATGGGAGAATGGGTTTCGGCGGCGAGACCGAGTGGCACCTCTTCCGCCTGCTTGGGCTCATCGAGCCCGAGGGCGTGGATGCCAAACTTGAGGCCGACTGGTACAAACGAGGCCCGATGGCGGGCATAAGCATGGATTACGACCGCGAGAGCTATCACGGCTATTCCAAGCTTTACGGCATTGTCGATAGCGACAAGGAAGATGATTTCGGCGACGAGGACCGAAAGAACCTTGACGCTCCGCGAAACCGCGGCTGGTTCCTGACCCGCCACAAGCAGTATCTGCCGAACGATTGGGAACTCCAGTTCGAGCTGAGCTACTTCTGCGACCGCAACTTCCTCGAAGCGTTCTTCCCCAACGAGCACTTCGCGGGCAAGGACCAGGAAACGCTCATCTACGCCAAGAAGCAGGTCGACAACTGGGCGCTTACCGCGCTGCTTCAGTACCGTCTCAACCGCTTCCAGGACCAGACAGAAAGCGCCCCGCAACTGGGCTTCCACCTCATAGGCCAGTCCTTCGCCGACGACAAGCTGACGTTCTTCAGCGAAAACCGTGTCGGGGCCAACCGCATGCGGTTCGACAACGAGAGGAAGATCGACGACAGCGATTACATGGCTAGGCTGGATACGCGAAACGAGGTCGATTGGCCCATGCACCTCGGGCCGCTCAACGTCGTGCCCTACGCCGTTGGCAGGGCCTCGTACTGGTCGGAGCATCCGGAACTGGGCTTCATGGGCCGGCCGGAAGAGGGCGAAAACTGCCGCCTTTACGGCCAGCTTGGCGTCCGGGCTAACATGCACTTCTGGCGAGTGTATCGCAATATTCACAGCCGTCTTTGGGACCTTGACGGCATCAAGCACATCATTACGCCCCAGGTCGTCGCGTTTGTCGGCGAAACCGCTCAAGGCGTGGGGCCGAACGATTTGTATCCGATGGACCCGGACGTCGAGGAACATCTCGGCCGAAAGAGCGGTGTGGGCCTGACCGTCGCCCAGCGGCTTCAGACCAAGCGAGGCCAGGGCGAAAACCGCCGAACCGTCGACTGGATGCGACTGGCTGTTACGGGCGCGTTCTTCGACCCCGACGATTTCGACACACCGACCTCCGATGGGCGGTTCTTCTTCTCCAGGCCTGAATACAGCATTGCCCGCAACGCGATCAACTACGACTACCAGTGGAGCATCTCCGACTCGACGACCTTCCTCGCAGACGGTAACTTCGACACCAACCGCGGCGTGATGGGCCGCTGGAACTTCGGCCTGGCCGTCCAGCGCGACCCGCGCCTGCGGTACTATCTTGGCATTCGCAGCATCAAGGACCTCGACTCGACCATCGGCACCATTGGCGCGACCTACAAGATCAACGAGAAGTACTCGGTCAGCGGGTTCTTCCAGTACGACGCTGACTTCAACAGCGGCGAGACGCTCGGATCGAGCCTCTCGCTTATCCGCAAGTTCCCGCGCTGGTACCTCGGCACGACGTTCGTCACCGACAAACGCACCGGCGACCTCGGCCTGTACGTCACTGTCTGGCCGGAAGGCATGCCCGAAATCCGCCTCGGCTCCGGCAGAACCACACTGCTAAGCCAGAGCGATCTGAACTAGCAGCCAGTCGGTAGCAGTCGTCAGCACCGGTAGCCGGCGATGCGGAATCACGTCGTACTCGGGATACCAGATAGTGCGTGCTTCGTCCCCGAGGCCTGTTCGCTTCAGCGAGCAGGGCACTCCCGCCCTCTATTGATCGAACGTTCTTGACGATAGTACTATGTAGTGATACCATTGCGTCATGGGTAAACACGAGCGGACACTTCAGGCGGTGTTCGAGGAGTCGGTTCGGGCCAACATTGAATGGCCCCGAGCCGAGGCGATGTTGGTCCATCTCGGGGCCGAGGTCAGCCAAGGTCGGGGCTCGCGGGTCCGAGTTTCACTCAACGGAGTTCGGGCGGTCTTTCACCGGCCCCACCCGGGAAAGGAAATCTGCCGGGGCGCGGTGCATTCCTTGCGCAGGTTTCTCTATGAGGCAGGAGTCACGCCATGATGGAATACAAGGGATATGTTGGGAAGGTCGAGTTTGACGACGAAGCGAAGATACTCCACGGTGAGGTTTTAGGTATTCGCGACGTCGTTACGTTCGAGGGCGAATCGGTCTCCGATATCGAGGGGGCCTTCCACGAGTCGGTGGATGACTACCTGGATTTCTGCCGCGAGCGCGGTGAAGACCCGGACAAACCTTGTTCCGGCAAGTTCGTTGTCCGCGTGAGCCCGGAGCTTCACCGCAGACTTAGTATGCGGGCCAGCGCGGAACGCAAGAGCCTCAACGCCGTTGTGGAGAATTGCCTGACGAGGCATCTTTCAAAGGGGACCGACGAGAAGAAGGCAGCCCGGCAGGCACCGAAGTTTCGCGGTTCGGGCAAGAAGCCAGGAAGAGTCAAGAAGGCGGGCCAGGGAGATTGAATTCGTGAAAAACAAGGTTTGGCAGATTCGTTTCGGGCTTGGGCTGGTGGTGCTCTCGGCGCTGATGTACCTGCTGCACTTCCTGCTGTTTCGCGAGCCACATCACATCTTCATCTACCTGGTTGGCGACATTGCGTTTGTGCCTATCGAGGTGCTG
>CAZMBZ010000023.1:16028-30107 GCA_964564285.1 uncultured Planctomycetaceae bacterium
TCACATCTTCATCTACCTGGTTGGCGACATTGCGTTTGTGCCTATCGAGGTGCTGCTGGTGACGCTTATCATTCACCAGTTGCTCACCCGCCGCGAGAAGGTCTCCATGCTGAGCAAGCTCAACATGGTCATTGGGGTTTTCTTCAACGACATTGGCACGGAGTTGCTGGGTAGTCTGACGGGCTTCGACACGACAAGGCAGGACCTGGACCTGCTTGGGGATATCGACGCCAAGTGGGATGACAAGCGCTTTGGCGAGCTGCGCCGCCGTTTCGCGGGCAGGCCATGCAACTTGGACAGTCGCTCCGGCGACCTTGCCGCGTTGAAGCGGCTGTTGCTGGCCAAGCGACCCGGGCTGATGGATTTGCTTCGCAACGGCAATCTGCTGGAGCACCAGAAGTTCACCGACATGCTGTGGGCGGTCTTTCACCTGACCGACGAATTGCAGCGGCGGGGGGACTTGGCGGATCTGCCCGAGGCGGATCTCGATCACCTGACCGGCGACCTCCGCCGGGCGCATCAGCGGCTCGTTCTGCAATGGCTGGCCTACATGCGTCACCTGAAGGCGAACTATCCGTACCTGTTCTCGCTGGCGATACGGACCAACCCATTCAACCCAGAAGCCTCGCCGGTGATCGAGCGGGCGTGAGTCTCGGTTTCGGTCTCGTCAGGGGGTGTTTTCGCGGGGGGTGTCAGTCCTTCTGGCACTTGGGGCAGCCATCGAGGGTGAACACTATAACTCGTTCGCCGGTGGTCGTGCTGATGTCGGTGTGAAGGCTGCGGAGGGCCTGGCCGGTGATGTCCTGAATGATGCGTTCCAGCAGCGGGCGGGCTTTTTCGAGCAACTCGACGCGGACCTGCTTTATCAGCGTTCGACCGTGGGATTCGGGGTCTATCCCGGCCAGGTTTTTCTCGGCTGGCGTCAGGACGCCTCGCAGGCGGACAACGATCATGTCCTCGACAATGAACGTGCGGGTTTCTTCGGGGCCTCGGCCCATGTATTCCCGCTCGAATTTGATAACGGCCTCGCTGATCTCGGCCTCAAGCTGGCCTTGTGTTTTCGGTGGTTTTTCCATGTTCGTACCGCAGCCCGTGCCTACGCGTCCGCTGTCGCAGCCGGTCCGGACTTGTCGGAGTTCATCAACATGTACAGCACGGGCAGGATTATCAGCGTCAGGACCAACGAACTGATCATACCACCGAAGACGACAGCCACCAGCGGTTTTTGTATCTCGCTGCCCGAGCCGGTCGCGTAGAGGAGTGGTCCGAGGCCGAGAACGGTGGTCATCGTGGTCATAATGATCGGCCTGATCTTTACCCGACAGGCTTGGGCGACGGCGTCGGTTACGCCGAGGCCCTCTCGGCGGAGGCGGTCGCAGTAGCTAACCAGCAGCAGTCCATCCTCGACGGCCACGCCCAGCAGGGCGATAAAGCCTATCGCCGCCGAGACGCTCAGATTGATGTCCAGCAGGTATATCGCCAGGATGCCTCCGACGAGCGAAAACGGCAGCGTCGGCAGGACCAGCAGTGTGCTGCGGATGGAACCGAGCGTGGTGAACACGAGCACGAAGATCAGCAGTAGCGAGATCGGCACGACCACTCTCAGCCGGGCCATTGCTCGTTGCTGGTTCTCGAACTGTCCGCCCCAGCCCAGGCGGTAGCCCGTCGGCAGAGCTTGCTCGACGGCGGCGAGTTTTTCCTTGGCTTCGTTGACGAATGATCCTATGTCCCGGCCTCGAATATTGCACTCGATGATCAGCCGCCTGGTGAAGTCTTCACGGCTGACCTGTGCGGGCACCTCGACCTTTTCGACGGTCGCCAGCTCCGACAGCGGCGCGTTATACCCGGCCGGCGATGGCACGAGCAGGTCGCGGATGCTCTCGATGTTTTTGCGGGCCTCCTCGGGATAGCGGACCAGCACGTCGAACCGTTTCTGACCTTCGTAGACGGTCGTCGCGACCTTGCCGCCGATGGCGGTTTCGACCAGCGTGTTGATGTCGGATGAGTTTATCTTGCGACGAGCCATGGCCTCGTGGTTGTGTTTGACCTCGATCTGCGAGAAGCCCGAGACCTGTTCGATCTTGACGTCCTCGGCGCCTTCGATGGCCGCCAGAAGCGGGGCGATTTTTTCGCCGGCCTCGCGGAGCACGTCGATGTCGTCGCCGAATATCTTAATGGCCAGGTCGGACTTGATGCCACTGATGAGCTCGTTTACTCGCAGTGCGATCGGCTGGGAAAAAGCGGGTCTGACGCCCGGAAACGCAGCAAGTTCGATGGCGACATCGGCGACGAGTTTTTCGCTCGTAAGGCCCTGACGCCACTGGTCGCGGGGCTTGAGCATGATCAGCAGGTCGCTCTGCTCCGGACCCATCGGGTCTTCGGCGATTTCAGCCCGGCCTGTCTTGGACACGACCGTCGTGACCTCGGGGAACTTCGCCAGCAGACGCCTTTCCATCTCCGAGCATTGGATGGCGGAACCTTCCACGCTCGCCGTCGGCAGGCGGACCAGGTTGATCGCAAGGGCGCCCTCGTCCAGTGGCGGCAGGAACTCCGTGCCGAGTGTCGGCAGCAGCGCGAACGTGCCGACCATAAGGCCGGCCGCGATTGCGATGGTGATCCACCGCCCTCGCATCGCCAGCGAAAGGATAGGCTTGTAGGCCGCACGGATGGCGCGGACGAGCGGGTTGGTTTCACGGTGTTCGCCGCTATGAGGCCGGGCCGGGCCGGCGCCGGCGGTTCGCTTGCGTTTTATCAGCAGCGCCCCGAGCACCGGTATGATAGTCAATGACGCAGCCAGCGAGCCCAGAAGAGCGAAGATAATCGTCAGCGCCAGCGGCTTGAACATCTTGCCTTCCATCGACTCCAGCGTGAACAGAGGTAGGAAGACGACGATGATGATCGCCACGGCGAACGTCACCGGCCTGGCGACCTCCCGTACGGCTTGGAAAGCAATCTCCGTGCGGGTCAGGTCCGTGTCGGCCTTGAGACGCATGTGCCGGGAGATGTTCTCGGTGATGACAATCCCCGCGTCGACGACCATTCCGATCGCGATGGTCAGCCCGCCGAGGCTCATCAGGTTTGCCGTCATGTCCCGCCAGCCCATCAGCAGGAACGTCACTGCCGCCGTCAATGGCAGCAGAATCGCCACGATAAGCGCCGCTCGCAGGTCCCACAACAGAAGGAACAGCACGAGCACAATCAGCACGATTCCCTGGCCCAATGCGGTGGAAACGGTGCTCACGCAAGCCTGGATGAGGTCCGTGCGGTCGTAGAAAGGTGTGATCTTCACGCCCGCGGGAAGGGACTTCTGGATCTCGGGAATCGCCGCTCGTACGCGGTCCACCACGTCCTTGGAGTTGGCCCCCTTGAGCATGATGGCCATGCCAACCACGGCCTCGCCGCGACCGTCCTTAGTCACCGCGCCGTTGCGGGTCTGGCGACCGATTCGGACTTCCGCGACGTCGCCGAGGTAAACCGGGGAACCGTCCTCGGCCTTGAGCACTATCCGCTTGATGTCGATAATGTTGCGGATCAGGCCCTTGGAAACGACGTTCATCTGCTCCCAGTCCTCGACCAGGAATCCGCCTGCCGCGTTGGCGTTGTTGAGCTCAAGGGCCTCGACAATTTCCGTCAGCGATATGCCGTACTTGAGCAGCATTTCAGGCCGGGGCAGGACGTGGAATTGCTTGACGAACCCGCCGAAGCTGTTGATCTCGTTGATGCCCGCCAGTCGCCTGAGTTGCGGGCTGATTGTCCAGTCCTGGAGCGTTCGCAGGCCGATAAGGTCGTACTCGCTCTTGGTCAGTTTCTTGCCGCATCGGCCACACTTGGCGTCTATTCGCGACCACTCGTTTGGGTGGTCCGGGCAGTAGTAGCCGCTCTCGAGGGCGTACTGGTAGATCTCGCCGAGTCCGGTGGAGATCGGCCCGAGCTCAGGTTCGACTCCCTTGGGCAGTTTGTCGCGGGCCTGGCTGAGCCGTTGGAAGACGAGCCGTCGCGAGAAGTGGGTCTCGACGTCGTCATCGAAGATGACCACCACTTGCGAGAGGCCCGCGCGGGAGAGGCTTCGCACCTGGCGAACCCCGGGCAGGCCGCCCATCTCTATCTCGATGGGGACGGTGATGAGGCGTTCGATATCGTCGGGCGCCAGGCCCTCGGCCTCGGTGAGTACCATTACCTGCACGTTGGTGGTGTCCGGGAAGGCGTCTATCGGCAGGTTCTGCCACGCCACCGCTCCGGCCGTCAGCAACACCACCGCCGCCAGGATCACCAGCAGCTTTTGATGAAGCACGAAACCTATCAACTTGTCGAGCATCTATGATCGCTCCATTGGTTGGGTCAAATGACAGGGTCAGTCGGCGCAGCCTGCGCCCATCTTCTCGCGGAGAACGTCGCTCTTGAAAAGGAACCCGCCTTTGCAAACTACCGTGGCGCCGGGTGTCAGGCCGCTGGCGATCTCGACCATGTCGTCCCGGGTTTTGCCGACGACAACATTCCGCCGCAGCCAAAGATCGTCCCTGAAGTGCTGGAACGCAAAGTTGCAGCCCTCGTCACTGAGCACCGCACTGCGGGGAACGATCGCCGTCTTGGCGCTGGCGGGAAGCTCGACCGTCACTGTCGCGAACATGCCTGGCTTGAGCCTGCCACGTTCGTTGCGGACCTGCACGCGAACCTTGACCGTTCGGGTGGCCCGGTTCACCTCGCTGCCGATGAGGTCCACCGTGCCGGCGACGGGATCCTTAAACGCCGCCACTTTCACGAGGGCCTTGGCGGTTTTGCCATTGGACAAGTACTCGTGCAGCACGCCGAGGTCGCGTTCGTAAAGGTCGCACCAGACCCACATATTGGACGTGTCGGCCACGGTGAACATCGTCTGGGTGGTCTCGACAACCTTGCCTTCGGTTATGTTCAACGCCGTGATGGTTCCGTCGCGAGGGGCCTTGATGTCCAGTTGTGCGAAGCTGCCGTTTTCCTTGCCGTTGGTGACCGCCTGGATGCCGTCGGCGTCGAGTCCGAAGATGTTAAGCCGCTGTCTGGCGGCGTTCATCCGCGCATCAGCGAGGCGGGCGGCGCTTTCGGACTTGAGGCGGTCTAGGTTCAGGTTGAGGTTTACCTCCTCGACCATGCCGGCGTAATTGGCCTGGGCGGTCCGCAGTTCCCGCTGGGCTGTCTCCAACTCGGCCTTGCTTGACGCCCGCTTGGCAACGAGCGATTGCTCGCGCTCGTGGACCGCCTTGGCCTGCTGCAATCTGGCGGAGGCGCCGATGAGTTTGGACTTCCATTCGCCCAGCGGACTGCCGCTGCCGTTGGCGGATGCTTGGCCATTCTTTAACGACGCCAGCAGCTTCTCCAGGGCCGAGCTGACGGTCGCGTAGCGATCCTTTTCCTTGCCGGCGATGTCGGCGGCGGCGACGGCCTCCATATAGGTCGCCTTGGCCTCGCCGAAGTCGCCCGAGTGGATCACCGCCAGGACGTCGCCTGCGCTGACCTTCTGGCCCAGCCGCGCCTTCACGGCCACCACCTTGCCCGAGGCGATCGGCGTCACATCCACTACCCTCGTGCCGTCGTACCGGACCTCGCCGGTCAGTCGGAGTACTGCGGCCATCTCGCCCTCCCGCACGATGGCGGTCTTTGTCAGGGCGGCGGCGATGCCCGGCTGGAGCTTCACAACGCCAAGCTCGTAGCGGCACTCGTCGCAGTCAATCATGGGCATGTCGTGCTCGCAACGGGCCTTCTCGATCTCGTTGGGATCGAGATTGACTGCCGGACCCTCACCGTGGGCATGGCCGTCACCGTCCAACTCTTTGTGGGCGGTCTCGTCGTTATCGTCGCCGGATTTCTCGCCGGGGCAGCAGGCGTCCCCGCCGGCCGGGGCGGCGCTGTTTGCGCCGTGGTCATCGCCTTCATGGCCCGTCTGTCCCGCCTCGGCCGTCACACCGGTAAGGGCGCCCAGCGTGCCGGTCGCCCACACCAATCCGCCCGCTATCACTAAAAACACCGTGATCGCCAGGCCCGCGTGAGTGATATGTTTCATCATGGTTAATTCTCCTGCTCGTCGCCTTTGACGACTGATTCAAGACTCTGGCCGATTAGCCCCTCGACGCTTGCCGCCGAGGTGTGATAGTCCGTCAACGCCACCAGGTATTGGCTCCTCGCATCGAAGAGCGTTCGCTGAGCGTCCAGGACGTCCAGGTATGGGAACTTGCCCTGCTGGTAGCCTTCGCGCGAGGCGTCGAAAGCATTCTGCGCTTCCGGCAGGATGTCTGTTTTCAGGATGGTCAACTGTGCGTGGGCCGCCGCGAGCATCTGGTATGCGTCGGCCAAGTCGCTGTGTACTCTCGCCCCGGCCGCCCGGCGATCTGCTTGCGTCCTGGCCAGGCTGTAACGGGATTCGCGTATGCCCCCCTGGTTGCGATCGAAGATCGGTATCTCGATCGACAAGCCGCCGGCAAAGCCTCCCCGCGAGCTCTCGCCGTCGCGCTTTCCACCGGCGCCCAGATTCAGGTCCGGAATCGCCCGGGCCTTTTCCAGCTTCGCGACGGCTTGGCGGAGCTGCATCTCCGTTGCCCAGCGAGCGACTGCTGGGTTCTGCTCGATAAGCGCCGCCAGTTGCCCGTCCGAGGGGATGTTGCCCGCGTCGGCCAACTCGCCCCGGGCGTCGGAGAACTTCGCTTCCCTGTTGCCCCACATGGCTGCAAGACGCTTCCTCGCGCCTTGGGCGGCGATGCTTGCCTGCTCGATCCGGATTCGCACGGTGGCGAGTTCCACCTTGGCCTTCATCGCCTCAACGGGCGAGGTCTTGCCGGACCGCACTCGTTCGGAGGCCGCGACCAGAACCTTTCCGGCGACCTCCAATTGCTCCCGGGCCAGCGAGACGTGTTCCTGGGCGGCCAGCAGCGCCACGAACGCCTTGGTCGTGTCGGTGAGCACGGCGATTCGCTTGGCCTCGTAGTCCCACCCGGCCAAGTCGCGCTTAAGCAGGGCGGCCTGTCGCCTGCGGGCGAGCTTGTGGCTAAGGAAGATCACCTGTCCCAACTGGAGGGTCGTCTCGGCTGCGCTGAGGGCGCCGAGCGTTTCGATGTCGAAACCGATCTCGGGGTTCGGCGGCAGGGATGCCTGGAGGGCCTTTGCCTCGGCGATGCGGACATCCCAGGCCACCGACGCCAGGTCCGGGCTGCGGAGCATGGCAAGCGTAAGTGCCTGGCGAAGGGTGATCTCGCCGTCGGGTTCATCCATCCCGGCCTGCCTGGTCGTCGCGCCGGATTCGACTGGCTCACCGCGAGCGGACTCCACGGGCTTGCTACCTGGCGGTTCGACGGGCGGGTGGAACGTGGCGTAGTCCTTGCCCAGCGGGCGGCGGGGCTGCCAGCCGTCGTCGGCGATGTCCGCGACGCAGCCGACCAGTGGCAGGATCGCGATGCAGAGCAGTAAAGGCAGTGCTCTTCTTGCCATCAAATATCTCCAGACTAGTGAATCCAACAGCCAGGTGTGTGGAACTCGCGTCGAGCCTAACCGGCGAAACGCGCCAGGTGCTCACAGGGATGGTGCGCGATAGGGAGGGTGGATCAGATCAGCAGGATGGTGGCGCGCAGCGCCTCCAGTGAGGCAGAGTCCGGCGGGGCGGTCGCCGATGGCGATGGATGGGGAGCATTCTGGAGGATAGCCCCATAACAGTGCGGCCCGGCGGGGGAGTACGAATTGGTCTGGTTGTTCTCGCTGGTTCGCGGGCACAGGGCGAGCTTGCCTGGATTGCATTCAAGGCAAGTCTTGCAGTCAGAGTGAGTTCCGTGGGAGTGCGTCTGGCCGTCGCATGAGTCAAACGATGCGATGACATGCGATCGCTCTCCGGGCGCGATGGGGCCTCGATGCGCATGTTCTCCTTGCCGGCAGTGACCGGCCGCGAGGCACGGTGCAGCCATAAAGGCCACCCAAGCAAGGGTGAGTGCTACGAGTTTTCGCGTCCTGACAGTCAAATCTCTGGTTCCAGCTCCGCATTCCGCCATCCCCTCGGGCAATCAAACCATTATACCCCACCAGACAGGTGAGGTTCAATATTGTTACGATTCAGCCGGGCGGCGGTTCGATTGGTCCTGCGTCACGGTTCGGCTCAGCGGGTGGATGTTCTCAATAATAGCCCAGCGCGGTCGCTCTTTCGGGTGGCCAGACTGTGCGGTTCCATTCCTGGAGCGTTTTCAGCAGTCGGGCTTGTTCTGTGGCGGCGTCGGGGGCGTTGACGCGGTTGTCGAGTTCATAGGGGTCGTCGCGGAGGTTGGTCAGCAGCGTCGGCATGAGCGAGTGGTCGTCCGTGCGGTCGGCGGCGAGTTTCCAGTTGCCCTGGCAGACCATGCACCACTTGTTTCGTTCGGAGAAGATGGGGCCTGTCAGGTCCTGCGATTCGCCTCGCAGCAGTGGGGCGAAGCTCTTGCCGTCTACGGTTTCGCAGGCGGGTAAGCCTGTCAGGTCCAGCAGTGTCGGCATGAGGTCTATGCCCGATACCAGCGCGTCGGACACCCGTCCGCCGGGCGATCCCGGCACGTGAATTATCAGCGGTATGCCGGCTGACTCCTCTTGCGGGTAGCCCTTGTTAGTCAGGCCGTGGGAGCCATGCATGTCGCCGTGGTCGGATGTGTAGATGACCATCGTGTCGTCGCCGACGCCCAGTTCGTCGAGCGTTTCCAGCAGCCTGGCGACATTGGCGTCGACCTGTGTACACATGGCGTAGTAGAGGCGTATGTATTCGTCGAGATCGTTGCCGTACCGCCGGTAGTCGGGGTCGTCATTCGGCGGCCAGGGACTCGGCGGGCTCCACGTCCGGGTGAAGGGGTTTACCTCGCGGCTGTTAGGCCGACGGATGATTTTCTGTCCGGCGTACATCTGGGCGTATTTCTCAGCCGGCTGGACCGGGTAGTGGGGCGCCTGGTAAGCAAGCGTCATCATCCACGGCTGGGGCTCTTGGGACATCTCGCGGATGTGCTCGATGGCCAGGTTGGTGGCGATTTCGGTGCGATGGCCCTGGTAGTGTTTGACGTACTCCCTGCCATCCGAGAAGACGATCTGGTCGCGGAAGCCGTTGTAGCACTGATAGCCCCTGAATCGCTGAAAGCCGCCCTGGAGGCTCTTGGCGATGGGTCTGTTGCCGTTGCCCCCGAGGTGCCATTTCCCGATAAAGCATGTCTGGTGCCCGCCTGCGTTGAAGGCGTCGGCGAGCGTGGTCGCATCGTCTCTCAGCGGGTAGGCGTTGTCGATCACCCCGCATCGCGAGCTGTACTGGCCTGTCATCAGCGTGCCGCGAAAGGGTCCGCAGATGGGGTCGTTGGAATAGCACCGGCGAAACAGCGTGCCGCGCCGTGCCAGGGCGTCCAGAGTCGGTGTCTGAACATTTGGATTGCCCATGCAGCCCAAGCTGAAACGCTGCTGCTGGTCCGTGAATATCAACAAGACGTTCATGCGATCCTGTATACAGATGCTATCGCAAAAACGCAAGCGGCGATGGTGGGAGGTGCCGGGAGCAATGGCTTGCGGGCCTATTGTGTTACGCTCGCGCTTCCGGCTGGTTTGCGATCCAGCAGCCTGCGAACGGTCTGGGCCAGCGCAGTCGGTGTGAACGGTTTGCTCAGGAAGTTCAGGCCAGGCTTTAATGATCCGCCGGAGGACATCATCATCTCGGCGTAGCCGGAGACGAACAGCGCTTTCATGTCAGGCCGGCGGATTATCAGTCGGTCAGCGAGATCCTTTCCGCTCGTCCCGGGCATTACCATGTCCGCCAGGATAAGGTCGATTCTGCCGTCGTGGAGTCCTTCGATCGACATGGCCTCTCTCGCGTCGCCGGCTTCGAAGACCGTGTACCCGCACTGCCGCAGGACGCGAACCACCAGTTGTCGAACCCCTTCCTCATCCTCGACGACGAGTATTGTTTCGTTGCCGCGGGGAAGCAGCTTGGCGTCGTCGGTCGAGGAGGAATCTTCCGCGTTGCCTGAATTCCACGGAAGGTACACCCGGACCGTGGTGCCTGCTCCGACCTCGCTTGTCACGTCGATGTGCCCGCCGCTCTGCTTGACGAAACCATAGACCATCGACAGGCCCAGGCCGGTTCCCTTGCCGACTTCCTTGGTTGTGAAGAACGGGTCGAACACGTGCTCCCGGGTCGCCTCGTCCATGCCCGTTCCGGTGTCACGAACGGTCAACGTTACATACTGGCCTGGAATCAGATTGGCGCCGGGGTGGATCGCATCCTCGGCGAATCTTTGGATGGACGTCTCCAGCGTCAGGCTGCCTCCATTGCCCATGGCGTCGCGGGCGTTGACGCAGAGGTTTATGACTGCCTGCTCGAGCAGCGAGCGGTCGACTTCGACTGTGCAGGGGTTTGGTCCGCAGATGACCGCCACATGCACGTGCTCGCCGATCAGCCGCGACAGCGTGTCGTGCAGTTCGGCCAGGACTTCGTTGAGGTCCAGCACCGTGGGGATGAGGACCTGCTTTCGGCTGAACGCCAGCAACTGGGTTGTGGTCGCGGTAGCCCTGTCTGCCGCGGCTGCGATCTGTTCGAGGGCGTCCTTGTACTTGCCACCAGCAGGCAGGTCTTGAAGCAGCAGGTCGCAGTAGCCCTTTATCACGGTGAGCTGGTTTCTGAAATCGTGCGCCACGCCCCCGGCAAGCCTTCCGACGGCTTCCATTTTCTGTGCCTGGAGAAGCTCGGATTCCAGGCGCCGGCGTTCGGTTATGTCCTGCCAGGACTCGATTACATGGACGACCTCGCCGGCCTGGTCGAATATGGGTATGGCGGTGATTTCCATGAAGGTTTCGTTGCCCGATGCGTCGCGGCGGGTGTGAATGACAGATGTGGGCGACTTGGTTTCGATGACCGACTCCAGCGGGCAGGGGGTTTCCATGCCTTTGCAGGGCGAGTCTTGATTGTTGAGTATCTCGTAGCAGGAGCGATTCGTGCCGGTGGGATCCTGAAGCCCGCTGAGCTGGCGGGCATGGCGATTGGCCAGGATTATCTTGCGGTCCTTGCCGATGACCATGAGGCACTCGGGGATCGTGTCGATTACCGTCTTGAGGAACTTCTCAGAAAGCCGCGTCTGTTCCTGGCTGTCCGTCAGGGCGGCTTCGGCGAGGCGTCGTCGGCGGTTATTGATCACCATGATCACGATGGCCGAGACCAGCAGAATGACCAGGCCGATGGCCAACCAGAAATAGTTCGGGTGGCTCTTGTAAAGCATTGCACCTAAGGGAACAGCAACCACCTTGCTCTCCCAATAACGATGGCTGGAACGCCCGGCTTGCGGGCCAAGCTTCGGGTAACGTCCCAGACAAACCTACTTTGCGCCCCTGGCGTTCCTGAAAATCGATATAACGACTCGCTGGAACCATGAGCCTTTAATGAATTGTAGCGCCCCGCTGCGATGGCGACGGGTTAATGTATGATATCGTGTTGTGGCTTTCGATCATCACTTCGAGGTTGGGAGCCGCCGAAGATGCGACTGGTCGGGATGCCCAGGAGAGAATAATGATTCGCCGAGTTCGATTAACGGTTTTGGGAACCTTTGTTTGGGCCATCGCCATGGCCTTGCCGGCCCCGCAGGCCGGGGATGCGGCCTGGGGTGCTGCGCCCGGTAAAACCGTGAATACTCCCGCCAGGAAGCGGGCCAAGCCGGCCCGAAGGCGTAGCGCAAAGTCGCCAGCCGCGAGTGAAGCGATGCGGATCGAGGCTCGCCTGAAGATGTTCAGCCCCGATGCCATGCGTCGCGCGATCGCGGATATGGCGTCGTCCAGGCTGGCGGATAAGACATCACCCGCGGACCCGAAAACCCTTCGGCAACTCACGGCCTTTGAGAAGGCCCTGCCGGAAGTCCTGGCCGGTCTGGCTCGCAAGGATGCCCAGGCCCTGGGCAAGGCGAAGGAAGTACTCGATTTCCAGGCAAAGGTGTTGCTGGACAATGAGCTGCTGGATTTCGATAAGCTGCTGCTCGTTCGACGGGGCGGCAACCTGAACAAGTCCCTGCCGGCCAATTGGGTAGGCAACTGCAGCCTGGCCAGAAGCGGCTTTGACAACGAGATCGCCGTGCTCAGCCCCCTGCGCCCCGATGGCGCCCTCAGCACTGTATACAGGCCGGCCAACGGTTCGATGGTTGCCGATGTGGACTTGCACTGGGATGCGGGCAAGATGCTTTTCTCCGCTGTCGGGAAGAACAAGAAGTGGCAGGTTCACGAGGTGGGTCTCGACGGCGCGGGCCTGCGGGAGGTGACAAAGGGCGAGATCGCCGCATACGATAACTACGATCCGGTCTACCTGGCCGACGACAACATTATGTTCGTTTCCAACTCCGTTTGTCATGGTGTGCCTTGCATTGGGGGCAAGGGCCTGGCGGGAAACATCTTCCGGATGGACGGCGACGGCGGGGCGGTGCGCCGGCTTTGCTTCGACCAGGATCACAACTGGTATCCCACGATGATGTCGGATGGAAGTGTTCTTTACACGCGATGGGAGTACACCGATACGCCGCACTACTTCACGAGACTGCTGTTCCGCATGAACCCTGATGGCACGGGGCAAGCGGAGTATTACGGCAGCAACTCGTTCTGGCCCAACTCGATCTTCTACGCTCGCCAGATGCCCGGAAGCAAGACGAAGGTTGTCGCCGTCGTCAGCGGGCACCATGGCGACAAGCGAGTGGGCGAACTGGTTATCTTTGACAATGCCAAGGGCCGGCATGAGGCCGACGGCGTCGTTCAGCGTATCCCCGGGTGGGGTAAAAAGGTCGAGCCTGTCATCAAGGACCGGCTGGTCGCGGGCGTTTACCCGCGTTTCCTGACGCCCTGGCCGTTGAGTGAAAAGTACGTCCTGGTCTCCGCACAACTCCAGCGGAACACGCCTTGGGGGATATACCTCGTCGATGTGTTCGACAACATGACGCTCATCAAGGAACTGCCGGACCAGGCCCTGCTCGAGCCGATCCCACTTGTCGCCAGGTCCAGGCCACCGGTGATTCCCGACCGCGTGGACCTCAAACGCAAGGATGCCCTTGTCTACCTGCTGGACGTATATCGCGGCCCCGGCCTGGCTGCCGTGCCTCGCGGGACCATTCGCAGCTTGCGGGTCTTCGAGTACCACTACGCCTACAACCGGACCGGCGGGCACATCAAGATCGGTGTCGAAGGACCATGGGACGTCAGACGGGTTCTCGGTACGGTGCCCGTGGAGCCTGATGGTTCGGCTGTGTTCCGCGTCCCGGCCAATCGCCCGCTGGCGGTCCTGCCGCTGGATGAAAACGGCGAGGCGCTGCAACTCATGCGGAGTTGGTTCACCGCCATGCCGGGCGAGATGCTCTCGTGCGTCGGCTGTCACGAGCGGCAGTCCGACGTCCCTCCGCCACTGAATGTTGCGGCCCTGCGACGCAAGCCCAGCGAGATCAAACCGTGGCACGGGCCGACGCGGGGAATGAGCTTCCCGCGCGAGGTCCAGCCGGTGCTGGATCGCTTCTGCGTCGGCTGCCATGATGGGAGTATCGAGGGCAGGCCAGATTTCACAGCCAGGCCGGCCGACAAGAAGTCGTTCGGTTTTACCCCGAGCTATCTCGCGTTGCATCCCTACGTTCGCAGGCCCGGGCCGGAGAGCGACTACCATTTGCTTCCGGCCTGCGAATATCGCGCTAATACCAGCGAGCTGGTGCAGATGCTCCGCAAGGGCCATCACGCCGTGAAACTCGACGCCGAGGCCTGGGACCGCCTGCTGACGTGGATAGACATGAACGTGCCCGACAAAGGCACGTGGGGCGAGCAGATAGGCAGGCCGGTAGGCCAGTATCACCAGGGCCGAAAGAGAATCCTCGAACTGTACGCCTCAGTCACCGAGGATCCCGAGGCGATCATCCAGAAGCCCGCCGCAAAGCGGAAGCAGTTCCTCTGCCCCAAGGCCGAGACGCCGCCGGACCGGCGCGTGCCGTCGGTGCCTGGCTGGCCCTTCGACGCCACCGAGGCCAAGCGCCGCCAAGGCCCCAGTGCCGCCGCAACGCGAACCATCAGCCTGCCTGGCGGTGAGTCGCTGGAACTCGTGCTGATCCCCGCGGGCGAGTACGT
>CAZMBZ010000024.1:0-29574 GCA_964564285.1 uncultured Planctomycetaceae bacterium
ACCAGTGGTCCGGCGGCAAGCAGATCCAGGAGTTGATCGACACGGCGGTGAAGGAAACGTGCAAGTAGAACTCCGGTTCGCTGCGAGTCGGCGGTGTCGGACGCATGCGCATCCAGAGTGACTCTCGTGCGGGACGCCACGGCTGACGGGTTTTCAGCAGTCCGTTTAGAAATGGGCCCGCCAGCGAGAGCGAGCAAGAATGTCGAGCATCAAGGAAGAAAACGCAGGCAATGCCTTAGCATTGCCGAGTATTTCTGACGCGGACGCGCAGACATTCGGGCCGTTCGCAGCAAGGGCAGCTTTCTAAACGGGCTGCTAGCCGTGGCGTCCGAGAACCATTGTCGCCAAGAGAAGGGAACGCGGAATGCGAACCTCACATAAGCTCGTCAGCCTTTTGATTGCAGTCGTATTCATCGGCGGCACTGCCCAGGCACAGCGTGTTGAGCATAAGGCCAAAGCAGATAGTTCCTCGCAGTCGAAGGTTTTGCGTGATGGGCCTTCCCGGATCAAGGACATCAAGGCCTATTGCATCGATTTTAACTGGGAAAAACATTATGGTCGGCCAAGGCTGGCGAGACTTGGGGCGTTTGCCAATAGCGATCCGGCAACCCATCTGGCCTGGTACAAGATGCTTGGCGTTAATGTAATCCAGACCTTCTGCGTATCCACTAACGGGTATGCGTGGTACAAGAACGGTTTCGTTCCCGAGCAGCCGGGTCTCAAGCATGACTTCCTGCCGGAGATGGTGAAACTCGGACACGCCGAAGGCATGATGGTGATGGGCTACTTCACCATTGGCAGCAATCCAAGGTGGGCCGCACTCCGGCCGGACCTGAACTACACCGCCGACAAAGAGGGGCAGATAAGCGGCGGCTATCATGTGGTCTATACGGATGAGTATCTGGACTTCCTGTCGAAATCAATCAGCGACGCGGTAGGCAAGACCGGCATCGACGGCTTCATGATCGACTGGCTGTGGCAGCCGACTCGCAAGCCGACCGACGGCAGGTGGATCGAGTGCGAGAAGAAGCTGTACAATCAACTGATGGGCGAGCCCTATCCCGGGGATGATGCGCTTACCGTGAAGCAGGAACTCGCCTACAGCCGCAAGGCTATCGACCGCTGCTGGAAGGCTATTCGCAAGGCTGCCAAAGAGGCCAATCCTAACTGCATTATCTGGATCACAGTCAATCACATGGGTCACCCGCACGTTGTCAACTCTGATATGTACAGAGAGGCCGACTGGTTGATGAACGAAAAGGGCGACATGGCGAGCATCGACAAGGTCAAGGGCATGGTCGGCAAGAATACCCACCTGATCACCTGTCTGGCTGCATGGACCGGCGTGGATGCGACCAAGGTGGTTCCCCAGGCGTTGAAGGCGGGTGTCGGCCTGTACGGATTCAACGATCCTCGCGGAAAGGACGCCACCCAACTGGCCAGACTGCTTGCCATGCCAGTGCAAGGACTGAAGGGGGATGACCGGAACATCGCCAGCCTCGCCCGGGCCTACCACGGTGTGGGCATGGACACGATCAGGAACGAAAAAGGCGAATGGGTGAAGGTTCCCGATCCCCAAAAACCTGTCGTCCAACCCGGCGCGGCCAGGCCCAACATCGTTCTGATAACTGCCGATGACATGGGGTGGAGCGACTATCCGATGATGGGTAATATCCACGTTAACACCCCTCATCTGGCGAAGCTGGCCAAAAGCGGCGTGCTCTTCAAAAGGGGGTATGTCCCTACCGCATGGAGCCGGTCTTCACTGATGACCCTGGTCACGGGACGCTACGCCCACGAACATGGCATTACGGTCGATGACCTCGTCAGCTACGAAGGGGCTTTCAAACGGGCGCCTCAGCCGGTCTCGACCATCGGCAGGTTTGATACCTTGCCACGACTCTTGAAGAAGGAGGGCTACCTGAGTCATCAGAGCGGTCGATGGTTCGAGGGCCGCTATGCGGATGCCGGATTCACTCACGGCACAGCCGAAAGGGGCGACCTCAGCTATGACAAACCGGGGATCGGCCCGGATGGGGTGAAGGCATGCACCGATTTCATCGACATGGCGCAGAAGGAGAACAAGCCATTCTTCCTGTGGTATGCGCCGGCACTGCCGGCCTTTAACTACAACGGACGAAAGCGCTCGGGAATGAACGTAGCGCCCGATCGGATTGAGAAAAATCAGAAGTTCATTGTGGGTTTTGGCCGTGGGGATATCCCACGATATTACGCATTGATCGAGTGGTTCGACGAACACTGTGGCGAACTGATGGCTCATCTGGAAAAGAAGGGACTTCGTGACGATACCTTGATTGTGTATCAAAGCACCAGCGGGTGGGTATCGATCCGCAGGCGCGGAGACTACGCGCCGCGAAGCAAGGGTTCGCCGTACGATGCGGGCGTGCGTTCACCAATCATCTGTTCCTGGCCCGCAAGAATAAAGCCGGCCGTGAGCGAATCCCTGGTCAGCAGCATTGACGTAGTTCCCACAATACTGGCTGCGGCAGGGGCGGGGGCGCCCAAGAAGGAGATTCCAGGCATGAATCTCCTGCCTGTGATTGATGGCAAGGCTAATATCGACGACAGAGCGGTCTTCGGCGAGGCGTTTGTGGGTGACGTCGCTAACATTGAGAACCCTGAAGCGGTATTGCTCAAGCGATGGGTGATCCACAAGCAATACAAATTGATCCTCAGCTATGACGGGCAGGGAAAACCTGTCGCCAGGGGTCGAAGCGCAGGCAAGGCAACAGGGCCGGAGCTTTACGACCTGGCCAACGACCCGTTTGAGAAGAACAATCTGTTTGGCAAGTTACCAAAGGTATATGAGTCTTTGCGATCCAGGCTCGACAAGTGGTATCCTGTAAGGGAACGTAAGGTTATTGAATGAACTATTCAGTAACTACCGTGCTGTAAATGTTAATTGGATGTCTTTCGGAGAAGAGAACGTAAGATGAGATTAGCGTATAAGACCATCGGTTTGATGATTGCAATCGTTTCCATCGCCACCACGGCCCACGCGCGGCATTATGAGTACAAGGAACATCACCTTGGGCCTACCGGTCTAGTCGGGATTACTTCTCCGACAAACATAAAGATCACCAAGGTGCAGTCCGGCTCGCCGGCTGATGGGAAGATCAAGGTTGGCGACGTGATTGTCGCCGCGGGTGGAGGGGCGTTCAAGGACAACACGCGCCCTCAACTCGCCGACGCCATCGATCAGGCTGAAACCAAAAAGGCCCGCGGCATCCTGACGCTGACGGTCAAGGGTGGCGGGAAGGTCGATCTGCAACTGAAGGTCCTGGGCACTTACAGCGACACGGCCCCTTACGACTGCCCCAAGACCGACGCCATTATCACCCAGACGGCCGATTATCTGGTCAAGTCGAAGAAGTTCGGCCGGGGCGGCTTCAATATCGGCCTGCTGGGGCTGCTGGCAACCGGTGAGCAGAAGTACATCGACGTGGTGAAAGATGTCATTCATCAAGCCGAGTGGGCCGGGCCGGAGCTTTCCTTTTCACTGGAGAAATACGGCAGGACCGCATGGAATTGGGGCTACACGAACCTTCTTCTTTGTGAGTATTACCTGCTGACGGGCGACAGGTACGTACTCCCGGCGATCAAGGCTTACTCGGTGGCCATTGCCCGAGGCCGCGATGCCGCCGGCCTCTGGGGACATGGCGTGGCGTCGCTGGACCTCAACGGCGGGCAGCTTCACGGCAGGCTCCCCGGGTATGCGGTTATGAATCAGTCGAGCCTGCCCCTGTTCATCTCCCTGCTTCTGGCTGACAAGTGCGGCCTGAAACATCGAGAGGTCCAGGCGGGCATCAAGCAGACCTACGCCTTCTACGCCAGCTTCGTCGGTCGGGGGACGCTGCCGTACGGCGTGCATAATCCCAAATCAAAATCCTTTAACAATAACGGCATGAGCGGTTCGGTGGCAGTGGCTCTTGCCCTTCACGGAAACACCCAGGGTGCCGCTTTCTTTTCCCAAATGGCGACCGCCGCACACAACAACCTCGAGACCGGCCATACCGGGCATTACTTCAACCAGATGTGGACTGGGCTTGGTGCCAACCTCGCTGGTCCGGAGACATCGGCTGCATTTTTCAAGAAGACTCGCTGGCTGCACACGCTCAACCGCACCTGGGAAGGCAACTTCACGTATGACGGATGCGGCTACAAGAACGGGACCTTCTCCTATCGCGGGCTCAGCGACGCCGGTTCGCACCTGCTGAACTACTGCCTCGCGCGGCGCAAGCTGTACATCACCGGCAGGGATGCCGACAAGTCCATCTGGCTGACCGGCCAGGCCGTTGACGATACGATCGCCCTGGCGACTCTGGACGTCGCCGACAAGAGCGACGCCGAACTGCTGGCGATGTTCGATCACGCCATGCCGAAGGTGCGTGGCCAGGCCGTCTGGACGCTGCGAGGCAGAGAACACAAACTGATAGATTCGATCCGGAAGATGGTCACCAAAGGCACGAAACGGCAGAAGCTCAGCGCTTGTGGGTACTTCGGGTACAAGTGTCCGCCGGAGATTGCTCTGCCTTCACTGGCCGACTTGGCGTCGGTTATGCGTGACACCAGCGAGGATCTGGAGGTGCGTGCCGTCGCGGCCAGCGCACTGGGCTTTAGCGGCGAGCCGGCATACAAATACTTCAACGACATGTTGAAGGTCATCGTAGCGGACGAACCGGAAGATACGTTTGGTCTTGTGGATGAGAATGTCGGCAGGGCCCTGACCATGCTTTGTTCCGATCCCTTCAAGCAGGGGTTGGTCCGAGACAAGAAGCTGTTTTACGCCGCGGTCCTCAAGCTGATGGAACACAAACGCGCCGTGGGTCGCACCTACGGCACGCAACTGATTGCGGGCATCCCGCTGGATGACTTCCACTATGTGGCGGACAGAACCAGGTACATCATCGAGGACAAGGACCGGACGTATCATTCCTACCACAACCTCGGCCCACATACGGGGGCGATTACCGTGCTGGCGAATCTCAATATCGATGGTGGCATCGAGGCTGCCTTCAAGATTCTCGAATCCAAGGGCGGCAAGGCCGGCTTCAAGATCAGGATGATGATGGCGGTTCTGCCGAAATACGGCGCCAGCGCCAAATATGCCCTCCCGAAGATCAAGGCCGTTAATGCAGGCAAGTTCACGAAGCCCTGGAATGCAATGGTCAAGAAGATCGAATCTTCCACTGGGACCGACAAAAAGATGATCAGTCTGGAAGATGCGAAAAAGGCAGGGCTCAAGAGCGAGAAATGACCAGGATACACTGACAGTCAAAGGTCATCCGTCGAGTTCCGTTAGATACGAAGCAGGGAATCATGCTACACGATCCGAGCCATTACGAACCACAGCCCATTGCCCAGGAGATTCGGCTGAGCGATGGAGATAAGGATATCCTGCGCCGTCTGGGCGGCGAATTAGCCGAGGTAGCCGCTCTGCCGATCCATTCACGCAAGGCGGAGCTTTGGCGGGACCTGAACGATCTCCAGTCCCGGCGTCCGATGGTCTGGATCAACGAAATCCCGTGGCACGAGATGAACGTCGATGACGAGTTGACTCTCCGGACCGAGCACCCATGGGCCCAGGAGCAGGAGCGCGACTTGCGGCGGATGCTTTACCAGTGGCGCCACTTTCCGGGGGATATGATCGTCAGCGATTACCTGGCCTGCCCGCTGGCGATACACAGTACGGATTTCGGGATCATCGAGAATGTGGACGTCGTAAAGACCGACGAGGCCAGCGATGTTGTTTCGCGCCGCTTCAGTATCCAGATACACGATATCGACGACCTCGAAAAGATCCAGATGCCTGTGATCACCCACAACGAGTCTGCCACCGAGATCCGCTACCAGGCGATGTGCGACGTGTATGATGGCATCATGCCGGTCCGCAAGCAAGGCCAGACGCACATCTGGTTCACGCCGTGGGACTACCTCATCCGGTGGTGGGGCGTTCAGGAAGCCATGATGGACCTGATCGAACGCCCGGCGCTGGTTCACGCCGCGGTCGACCGCATGGTGGATGCCTGGATGATCGAGCTCGACCAGTTTGAGCGAATGAATCTGCTGGCGCTGGACTGCGACAATACGCGGATCGGCTCGGGCGGATACGGATATACGCGGGACCTCCCCGGGGCGGATTGCGATCCGAACCAGGTCAAGCCGGCCAATATGTGGGGCTGCTCGAACGCGCAGATATTCTCGGATGTTTCGCCCGAAATGCAATGGGAGTTCGCGGTTGAGCATGATCTGCGCTGGCTGAAACGGTGGGCTCTGACGTACTACGGATGCTGCGAGCCGCTGGACAGGAAGGTCGATATTCTGCATCGAATTCCGAATCTGCGAAAGGTGTCCGTCAGCCCGTGGTGTGACTCGCGGCGAGTGATCGCGGGGATCGGCACCGACTACGTCATGAGCCGCAAGCCCAATCCGGCGATCCTGGCCGAGGATTCCTGGCATCCGGACCGCGCCCGCCAGGAATTGCGGTCCTTCATGGAAGAGACGCGGGGCAACTGTCACGTGGAGTTGATCATGAAGGATATTTCCACGGTCCGGTATCAGCCGCAACGCCTCTGGGAATGGTCCGAAATTGCGATGGAAGTGGCCGAAGAATACGCAATGTGAATGATCGCGGACTGGCAAAGCGCAGGATGGGTGTCCCAGGGATTCCGTCGCATAGACTTGTGTATGGTCAGGCTTCAGAACAAGGAATACCGCGTAATGAAGAATCAATTCGCATATCGGTTATTGGGTACGATGTTTGCGCTATTTCTGCTCGGAGGCAACGCTCCGGGCGAGGATTCGACCATAGTGGAAAAGCCAATCGACTGGCCTGCGTTCATGCGACCGCATGACATGACCTTCGACAAGTTGCCGGGCAGTTGGCGTGAAGCGCCTCATTTCGGCAACGCGGCGATTGGCTCGATGCTCTATCGGGCGGGCAACACGATCAAACTCCAGGTGTTCCGGGCTGATGTGCATGACCATCGCGACGAGACCCACGGCTGGAGCGGCTATGGCAGGGCACACCTGATGATCGGGCATTTTTCGCTCGAACCTGTTGGCAAGCTCACCGGCTGCAACTGGCGGAAGGATTTGTGGAATGCCGAGCTGACCGGTGTGATCAAAACAGACAAGGGCGAGATTCAGATTCGCCATTTCACCCACGCAGAGGACATGGCGATTGTCACGGAACTGACCCCGTCGGCGGGAGAGCGGGGATGTCGATGGACGTGGCACCCGGTTAAGGCGGAATCCACGCGAAATGACGATTATCCAAAGAAGGCCTCGGAAATACCGGCCTTCGCCAAGAAATATGGCAGCCATTACGCCAAGACCCTCAAGGTCTACCAGCCCAACCCACCGGGTCGCCAGGAAACCAGGGGAAACGTCTCCGTCTGGATTCAGGACTTCCTCGTCGGCGGTCAGTATGCGACGGCCTGGAGCGAGCAGGTTGAGAACCAGGCCCGCACCCACGTCGTCAGCATCGCCAACAGTTACCCCAAGTCAACCGCGGCGGGGACGGCCGAGGCGGATGTGAAACGCTTCCTGAAACTCGATAGCGTCGCCCGGATAAAATCTCACCGGGATTGGTGGCATGGCTATTACGCAAGGAGTTTCCTGACGATTCCTGACAAATCCCTGGAGTCGCTCTACTGGCAGACGATATACCGGTTCGGCTGCACTACGCGGACGGGGCGATACTACGTCGATTGTGCGGGCATCTGGTTCCAAGGAGGCAGGTGGCCCTACACGACGACGGACTGGAATATCCAGTGCGGCCATTGGTCTGTCTACGCCGCGAATCGACTCGAACAGGGGCAGGAAATTCTCGACAGGTTGTACAATAACCGCGAGGCCTTGATTAAGGCGGTCAGGCCGGTCGAGTGGCAGAAGGACTCGGCGTATTTGCCGATCGAAGTCGCCGGTGACATGGTCGGCAATCGCGATCAGGACAGGCGATACATTCATCTGATGGGGACTCTCCCCTGGATTCTGAATAACTGCTGGAGCCAGTATCGCTACTCGATGGATGACCAGATGCTGCGGGTAAAGATTTACCCGCTGCTGCGCCGCAGTATCAACCTGTATCTGCACATGGTCGAGAAGGGGCCTGACGGCAAACTCCACCTGCCGGCGACCTATTCCCCGGAAACGGGTAGACACAAGGACGCCAATTTCGACCTGGCCTTGTTCAAATGGGGATGCCACACGCTGCTCAAGGCAAGCAAGCGTTTGAAAATCGATGACCCGTTGATCCCACGGTGGAAAGAGGTGGTCGAGAAACTGGTGGATTTCCCAGCCGACAAAAACGGCTTCCGTCTGGGTAGCGAGCACACGTCGTCACCGGGGCACCGGCATTTTTCAAACCTGCTGATGATCTATCCGCTCTATATGGTCAACATCGAACAGGCGGGCATGACGGATGTGTTGAAGGCGTCGTACGAACGCGCCCATTCGATTAATCGCCTGCCGGCCATGGTGCAGGCCCATGCCGGCCCGATCGGCACAGCCCTTGGCCGGGGCGATACGGTGCTGGAAGGTTTGAAACGCCTGCAGGGCAATTTGTACCCCAACGGCATGTGGTTCACCGCGCCCTGCCTGGAGTCGTCCTTGGCCATGGCGAATATCGTCCAGAACATGTACATCCAGAGTTGGACTGACCCGGCGAAGAAGGAGTCGGGTCCGATTCGTATTTTCCCAGCCCTGCCTTCCACGTGGACGGATGTGGAGTTTCGGGATCTGCGAACCGAAGGTGCCTTTCTCGTCTCGGCCAAGCGCACCGCCGGGAAGACCCAGTGGGTGCGCATCAAAAGCCTCGCCGGCGAGCCCTGCCGGGTCCGGCCTGGCGTGAACGGAGATGTCCGCATCAGCGGCAGCCGGCAGTTCAAGCTCAAGCAGGCGTCGCCTGGAATCTATGAGATTGATATAAACAAGGGCGAGGAAGTGATGCTGTTTGCAACGAATGCGAAATGACATTTGTGGCTCGTGAGCTTCCCCATACCCATAATCAGAGAACCATTGCGATGAAGAATCGATCCGTATATCGGGTACTGGGTGCGATAGTTTTGTTCTTGTTGCTGGGAGGCAACGCCATGGGCGAGGAGTCGGGCGCAGGTGAAAAGCCAATTGATTGGCCTGCATTCATGCAGCAGCATGAAATGACCTTCGACAAGTTGCCGGGCAGTTGGCGGGAAGCGCCTCATTTCGGCAACGCCATGGTCGGCTCGATGCTGTACCAGACCGGCAATACCATTGAGCTTCAGGTGTTCCGTGCCGACGTGCATGACCATCGTGACGATACGTATGGATGGACGGCCTATAGTCGGCCACGTCTTATGATCGGCCATTTCTCCCTTCATCCTGTCGGCAAACTTACTGGCTGCAACTGGCGGAAGGATCTGTGGAATGCGGAGTTGACCGGGACGATCCAAACAGACAAGGGCGAGATACGTATCCGTCATTTAACTCATGCCGACGATATGGCGATCGTAACGGAGCTGACTCCGTCTGCCGGCGAGAAGGGATTCAGTTGGAACTGGCATCCAGTCCAGGCACGAACGACACGTGGCGGGTATCCGACCACGGAGGCCGGTATCCAGAAGTTTGCGAATCGATACGGCAAGCACTACGCCCAGACCTTGAAGGTATTCAAGGCCAATCCTCCGGGTCGCTTGGAAGAAAAAGGCGGTGTTTCGGTATGGGTGCAGGACTTCCTTGCCGGCGGGCAGTATGCGACGGCGTGGGGTGAGCGGGTTCAGAAGAATACTCGCACGCACATCGTCAGTATCGCACACACCTATCCTGAATCAACGGCTGGCGGGATGGCGGTGTCTGATGTCAGGCGTTTTCTGAAGCTCGACAGTGCAAATTGGACAAAGGCTCATCGTAAGTGGTGGCATGACTACTATCCCAGGAGTTTTGTCACGATTCCCGACAAGGGTCTCGAGTCGCTGTATTGGCAGACCATTTACCGCCTTGGCTGCACCACCAGGGCGGGGCGTTGCTTCGTTGATACGGCGGGGATTTGGTTTCAGGGCAAGTCGTGGCCTTACTTCACTGCCGACTGGAACATCCAGTCCGCGCACTGGCCTGTCTACGCGGCCAATCGGTTAGAGCAAGGCCAGGAACTGGTGGACCGGCTTTATGACCGGCGGGAGGAGTTGATCAAGGCGGTGCGCCCCGTGGCCTGGCAGGAGGACTCGGCATTTCTGCCTATTGAGGTGGCTGGCGATTTAATCGGAAATCGCGAGCAGGATATGCGCTACTTCAATATGGTGGGCAATCTCCCGTGGGTGATGAATAACTGCTGGAGTCAGTATCGTTATTCGATGGATGATGAGATGCTGCGGAAGAAGATATATCCGCTGCTGCGGCGAAGCATCAATTTCTACTTACACATGGCCGAGGAGGGGCCTGACGGCAAACTTCACCTGCCGCCGACCTACTCGCCGGAGACGAGCGATCTTGTGGACTGCAACTTCGATCTGGCGTTGTTTAAATGGGGATGCTACACGCTGCTGAAGGCCAGCAAGAGGCTTGGGATCGACGACCCGCTGATTCCCCGCTGGCAGGCGGTGGTCAAAAGTCTGCCTGACTATGCCGCTGATGAATACGGATACATGCTGGGCCGCGACAAGTCATCCCTCAAGAATCACCAGCATTTTTCCAACCTGTTGATGATCTATCCTCTCTACCTGGTCAACATTGAGCAGGAGGGCACGGCGGATGTATTGAAACGTTCTTTCGACCGTGCTTTTGGAACCGCCGGGCCGGGGCAGCGTCAGGCCATGGTGCAGGCCCACGCCGGACCCATAGGAGCGGCCCAGGGGCTTGGGGATCAGACGCTGCAAAGCTTAAAGCAACTCCAGGGCGATCTGTTTCCCAACGGATTGTGGTATGAGAGTCCCTGCATCGAGTCGACGCTGGCGGCGGCAAACATAATCCAGGACATGCTTATCCAAAGTTGGAGCGATCCTGCCGCGGACACGTCCGGACCCATTCGCATTTTCCCCGCAATTCCCTCGACCTGGAAAGATGCAGAGTTTCGCGATTTGCGGACCGAAGGCGCCTTCCTGGTCTCGGCCCAACGCACCGCCGGTCAGACCCGATGGGTGCGCATCAAGAGCCTCGCAGGCGAGCCCTGCCGGGTCCGGCCTGGCATGAACGGCAAGATCCGCATAAAGGGCAGCCGCGAGTTCACGCTCAAGAAGCTCTCGGGTGGTATCTATGAGATTGATCTGAAAAAGGGCGAGGAGGTCCTGCTCCTTGCGGAGAAAGACCCCTCCGACTAGGCCAAGGCAGGGCGAAGGCAGGTGAACTCGTTTCAATGAAATGATCAACCAGCCCCGCCTCCGGGCCAAGGCTGGGCATGAATGCGCCGATCAAGGTTGCGAAGTCTGGCGGCGCGGAGCCCGGCCGGGATGGTTGTGGACTTCCTGTCGCGTAGTTGGCGAAATTGCTTTTCTTTTTGACGTTCATGCGGTAGTATTCGAGGCCCGCGGTCGGGAGAATCGGCCGAGGATTTATGCACAGCACACAAGGAACGAGTGATCTGCAACTGCCAAGGCAACAACCAATAACAAGGGAGACATAGCAATGCCTTTGATTCCAATGAGAGTAGTACTCGATCACGCCGCCGAGAACGAGTACGGTGTCGTGGCGCTTAACGTCAACAATATGGAGCAGATCCAGGCGATCATGATGGCCGCCGAGGAAACCGACTCGCCGGTGATTATCCAGGCCAGCCGGGGCGCGCGGTCCTACAGCAACGACGCGTACCTGTACCACCTGATGCTGGCGGCTGCGGAGCTGAATCCGAACATACCGATCGTCATGCACCTGGACCACGGCAACGCCCCGAGCACGTGCTACAGTGCGATGGCGCTTGGCTTTACGTCGGTCATGATGGACGGCTCGCTGACCGCCGATGGCAAGCAGCCGTCGGACTATGAGTACAACGTGGACGTTACGCGGCGCACCGTGAACGTCGCCCATGACATCGGCGTGAGCGTCGAAGGCGAGATCGGTGCCCTTGGCGGCATCGAGGATGGCCACGGCGCCGGACTCAGCGAGGAAGAGGCCCAGGAGCACCTGACCGACCCCGCCCAGGCCGAGCAGTTCGTCAAGGACACCGGGCTCGACGCCCTGGCCGTCGCTATCGGCACCAGCCATGGGGCGTACAAGTTCAAGAAGAAGCCGACTGGCGACGTGCTGAAAATGGACCTCATCGAGGACATCCACCGTCGCCTGCCCAACACGCACTTGGTCATGCACGGCTCATCCAGCGTGCCGCAGGAGCTTCAGGACGTCATCAATAAGTACGGCGGCAAGTTGAATCCGACGTTCGGCGTGCCCGTCGAGCAGATCCAGCGCGGCATCAAGCATGGTGTTCGCAAGGTCAACGTCGATACCGACAACCGCTTGGCCATCACCGGCGCGATCCGCAAGGTCTTGGCTGAGACACCCGAGAAGTTCGACCCGCGCGACTACATGAAGCCCGCCCGCGTGGCCATGAAGGAAGTCTGCAAGGCCCGCATGATAGCCTTCGGCCAGGCCGGCCAGGCTGGTAAGATCAAACCCCAGACCTGCCGCGAAATGGTGGACTTCTACACCAAGAAGAAATAGTCCTGCCCCCCGGTACGGCCTGATAATACACACCGAGGCCCGGCCTGCTCACCAGCGGCCGGGCCTCGGTGATTTGTTAACATGTCGCGACGGCGTCGAAGTCCGCAAGCAGGCCTGACGCTACGGGGAACCGTGAACTACTCTAACGGTTTTTCATTCCTTCACAGCGAAGTCCTCGGGCTTGAGACCCTTTTTGAACTTTCCGCCTCCGAACGGAGACGCCTTCCATTGCTGTCCAACGTAGCTAACATTCGCCTTCGGGGGGATTTTGGCCTCCAGCCCGACCGCCCAGAACACGCAGTTGACGTAGAGACGCCGCAGATCCTCGCTTTCCATGTCCTGGGCGGCGCCTATTGTGCTCATCACGACCCTTGAGGCCTTGCCCGAGTCGCGCTTGATCTCCCGGGTCCATGCGATGGGCATGACGGATTTTTGCAGATTCGGCGCATCATCTGGTTTCATGCCCTTGAGCACCTGCCCGTACATCAGGACGGTGGCGTCCGTGGGCAGTTGGGTGATGCGATATACGTCGGTCGGGCCCCAGACGTCGTAGACGCCGCGCAGGAGGGGGCTCTTCTCATTTATCCCGCATCGCAGCCCCCGCGTGCTCTCCTTTCCGTGGTGGCCGTAGTGGCCCTTCCAGCCCTCGCCGAACAGCGCGGGGGCATAACCGCCCTTGTTGCCGGTGCTGAAACTGGCATAGGGCGAGTTATTGCCGTAGCGGAACGAAAGAAGCGTGCAGCGAATCCCGAAGACCGGCTTGCCCGTTTTCAGGAAGTCGGCGAAGTGCTTCATCTGCTCGTCGGGCAGCGTGAGATCCATGGCGAATACGACCATCATGTCGGCGGTCTTCAGGATACTCATCCCGGGGATGTTGTTCTTGACGCTCGGGTCGACCGTGCCGTCCTTGGCATTGACCGAGAAGAGGACAGTGCATTTGAACCCGTGCCGCTTGGCCAGTATCTTGGCGATCATCGGCAGGCTTTCCTCGCATCGATACTCCCATTCGCCGCAGACAAAGACGATGTGCTTGCCTTCTCCGCCGCCGCCTTCGCCCGGTTCGTAGGTTATTGATCCCTGACCCGCGGCGGATACTCCAGGCAGAGCGAGAAAGCCCAACATTCCGATGCACAATGAAAGACTCTTGAATGTGCCCATGATCTCTCCTTATCGCGTTCGCTATTGGCGAGTTACAACCGCTGACGTCCTGCTGGTGTTCACAATGCGCGCATATGCACTCCGCAAAACGATCCAAGGGATTGCTATCCTCTGGCTTAGGAAAAATGTGCATTACAGACTATCTTCAAGAACCAGGATCGCCTCGGACAATCCGCAATCTCGTTATTCGTCAGGGCAGGGCGATGCGTCCGAAGCGACGCTTGCCGACCTTCATGACCTGGCCGTTTTTCAGCGAGACGGTGGTGTGGGGATCGGTAACCTTCTCGTCGTCGATGCTGACGGCGTTCTGGGTTATCAGTCGGCGGGCCTCGCCGTTGGACTTGGCGAAGCCGGCCGCGACCACGAGTTCGATGATGCCCATCTGTGGGGCCGTGACGCGGATTTCATCCATGTTGGCCGGGACGTTTCGCTGGGCGAACACGCGGTCGAATTCCGCGGCGGCGGCATCGGCGGCCGGCTGGTCGTGATACTGCTCGACGATCAGCTTACCCAGTTGGACCTTGGCCTGTTTTGGGTGGGTCTGGTCGGGGTCTACCAGCACGTCGATCTGGCGGGCGGGCAGATCGGTTAGTAGCGTGAAGTAATTCCGCATCAGGGTGTCCGGGATGCTCATTACCTTGCCGAACATGTCATTGGGCGTGTCTGTCACGCCGATGTAGTTGCCCTTTGACTTGCTCATCTTATCGGTGCCGTCGAGGCCGACGAGGATGGGCATTATCAACACGATCTGCGGCTTCTTGCCGGCGTTTTCCTGCAATTGCCTGCCGATGAGATTGTTGAACGTCTGGTCCGTGCCGCCGAGTTCGACGTCGGCGTCGATGCACACGCTGTCATAGCCCTGCATGAGCGGGTAGAGGAACTCGTGTACGCCGATGGGCTGGCCTGCCTTGTAACGCTTCTCGAAGGTATCGCGTTCCATCATGCGGGCGACGGTCATCTGCCCGGCGAGTTTGACGATATCCGCCAGGCGCAGCGAGGCCAGCCATTCGCTGTTGTAGCGGACCTCGAACTTTTCCGGCGAGGTGTCCAGCACCTTGCCCGCCTGCTCGAAGTACGTCCGCGCGTTGGCGTCGATCTGCGCCGGTTCGAGCACGGGGCGGGTCTTGTTCTGGCCTGTCGGGTCGCCGATGCGGGCCGTGTAGTCGCCGATGATCATGACGGCCTTGTGACCCAGGTCCTGAAACAGCCGCATCTTGCGGAGTACGACGGTGTGGCCGAGATGAATATCCGGCGCCGTCGGGTCCAGCCCGAGCTTAACACGAAGCTGGCTGCCGGTGTCGGCTGCAGTCGTCAGGCGTTTCTCCAGTTCCTTCTGCGTGTAGATGGCGTCGGTGCCTCTGGCCAACTGTATAATCTGCTGCTGAATGTCGTTTTTCAATTCGCTCATAAGGCCGGCGAGTCTACCAGCGGTTCGTGGAGTTTGCAAGGGCGCCCAAGGGAGCGTCGTCGCCGGAAAAAAGGCCAGGATGCCTTGCTGCGGAAAGGGATTGGCTTTTGTCATCTACGGACGCACTTGTGCAGGAGGGACATGTTTGGCTAGAATAAGCCCAAGGGAATCCTGGGTTTGGTCCGAAAAGAATAGGCATGGCAAAGTTGATGAAGAATCCGCTGACATGGAAGTTGGGCCTTGCGATCGTGGGCATTGCGATGGTTGGGTGCGAGGCCCGTCAAATAAGCCTGCCGCCGGTGACGGTTGAGCAGTACGATGCGTCCTTGTCCGACATTGCGGCGGACTATCCGCCGCGGACGGTTGTCCTGCACAATCTCCGCCGCGTTCTGGACCCGCAGCTTTCCGACCAGGAGCGGGTGGCCTCGCTGAATCTCGTGAAGCGACTCGATCAGGCCGACCCGACCGTTCGTGCACAGTTGGCTGGCATCTTGGCCGATGAGGCCAACGGCGAGAGCCTGCGACTGGCAGTGCTGGAGATGCTGCTGGGCAGGGACGACCCGGCCCTGTCGGCATACGCGGTGCGCATTCTGCCTGGCCTGAAAGCAGACAGCCCCGTGCGGGAGAAGATACTAGCCTGGCTAGGCCGGAACCCGGCGCCAGGTGTGCTGGGTGAGACGGTGCGACTGTGGGCGAAGGAGAAGTCCCCCACGGGCATGGAGGAGCCGCGATTCCGCGAAACCGTCGAGCGCATCTCCGGCAAGCCTTGGGAACAGGCCCTGTTGGATGCGATCAATACGCCCAATTTCACCACCAGTCAGGAGGCCGTCGAGATACTCGTCGCCCGCATCCCGCATCAGAACCTTCGAGTTAGGGTGGGGGCCATGGAGCCTAAGACGGACATCGTCATGGCCTTGAAGGTGCTCATCCGCCTGTTCGGCTATTTCCCGACGAACCGCGCCGCGATCCTGTGCAGCATGACGGTCGGCAAGACTCCCCCGGTGCAATTGGAGAACGCCTCTCGCCTGGCGGCTTCCTGGCGTCAGAACTACGGCTACCTGTTTAACGTGCGGGACTTTTACCTTCTCAACGAGCTGGCTCGCGACCCGATTCGAAAGAACTTCCGTCGCACCCAACTGATTCTCGAGTTGGCGCGGAGTTTCATCAAGCGTCCGCACGTGGCAAGGAAGATCCTCCGCGCCAGTGGGCCTTATGACTTCAGCGATCAGCTCAGCAAGCACGTAGACAGCCTGAGCATGGCCGACCTGTGGAATCTCCAGATCATCAACGAAATGCTCAGTCGTCCACAGGTCCAGAGGCACTTGAAGGTGATGGCCGAAGGCGACCGGGCGGATACTGCGAGCGCCTGGGGCGGGCTTATCTTCTACGAAAACAGCCAGGCGAAGGCAACGCTTTACCCAGCCAATACGTCCGCGGGCGCCGACGACCTGACCTACCTCGCCACGCCGCTTCTTATGAAGGACGGCGGGGCGTCTCTGTGCCGCTTCTTCGGCCACTTCGAGAAGGTTAACAATGCAGGCCGGGCCGGGCCGACAACCGACGAACTTCGACGCGCCGCCGCAGAAAACGCTTACGGCCTGGTGCTGACGCGCCTGGACGCCGAATCGATCTGCGCGCACTATTACAACCCCAAGGGTCTTGTGATTTCGCTCGGCAAGTTTCCCTTGCGCTGAGGCGGGCGGCTAGCCAAGTTTCCTCAGCACGCGGTCGATGGCTTCGTACTCGGTCTTCATCTCGACGAGTTGTCGGTGGTGTTCGTCGATTATGGCGGGAGGGTGGCTCTCCAGAAACTCATCGTCCGCGAGTCGGCGGGTGACTTCGGTTATGGCCTCGCGCAGCATATCCAGACGCCGTCGCAGCAAATCCAGGCGTTCAGCCGCCGTGCCGCCCTCGTTCAACACGCCGGCCAGGACATGCTCAGCCACGGCTATCGGCGTGTCAAATGCGCTGCCCAACGCGATGGCGTCGGATGGGCGACTGTCGATGGCGATAGTGTCTTCGCCCCTGCGGATGTAGAGCGTGGCGATGAAAGTGTGGTCCCGGATATCGTTTATGACGATACGGTCAAGTTCGCCGCCCATTGCCGCAATGGTGTTGGCCAGGAGATCGTGTGTCATCGGCCTGGGGGTGGGGATGTTCTTGAGTCGTCGGTCGATGGCCAGTGCCTCGGCCGTGCCTATGAGGATGGGGAAACTCCTATCGCCGCCTTTTTCCTTGAGGAAGATAACCTGTTGGTCGCCAAACTCGGTGATGAGAATGCGCGACAACTCCATCGGCACATCCATTGGAACTACTCCTTGGAAAAACCCGAAGGCGTTAAAATGCCCTCTGACGCAATTCTAGGTCATCTGACCGCATGGGCCAAGGGTTTCTACCTTCTTTAGCTCGGATCGGTTCGGCGGGGGCAAACGCCCAGCCACCGGTTAGATGTTTTCGCCGTACAGAAGCGCCCGTGTGAACTTCGACACGACCCGTTGGTTAACGAACAGCAGTGGCAGCAGCATGTGCAGCGACGTGTTTGGCGGGCGCAGATAGTCAGCCAGGGGTTTTCGCCATATCGCCTTGTACTTCATGAGTGTATTCTGCGGCTCATCGCTGGCAAGCGCCGCGATGGCCACGTCTGCCGCCAGAAGTGCCGACCGCACCGAAGGCACCAATGACTGACCCGTGATGCACTCGACAAACCCCCCGGCTGTACCGGTGAGAAGGCACCGTTTGGCGACGTGCGTTTCCAGTTCCAGGGCAATCCCGGCGGGGGGATACCAGACCGCGCCTTTGGCTCGGCCCAGCGGAAGGTCCATCGGTATGATGGACGCCTGCTGCAGGCCGTTTATCATTGCCGACAGTTCCATCGCCCGGTTGCCCGAGGCGACGGAATTGGAGATCACTCGCACGTGGAATCGCCCGTTCGCGACGAAAAATACACCCAGTTCCGTCCGCTCGCGAAGCTCCACGACATGCATGGCGCCTTCGAGATCCTTGATGTTCTGGCGGCGCTGCGAGACGGGCACATCCAGGCCCGAAACCAGCAGCGACCCGCTGGGCAAGGTGCGAAGGGGCATGGACAACTCGCTGAGCACGTCGTTAGGGCGGTTCTGGGCGATTATGGCGAGCTTGCCTCGCACGCGACGCGAGCCGTGAATTTCCACGTGGTCTTCATCGAGGCAAATGGAGGTCCAGGTTGTCGAAACGCGGACCTTCGCGCCAGCCTTGGTGGCGGCGGTTCGCATGGCCTTCAGGAGCGCCGGGATGTGAACGAAATGTCCGGCCTCCCGGCGGGCCTTGTACTCGACCTTGCTCTTGAAGGACGCGTTGTGGTAAACAACTCGCGAGAATGGCTCAGCCTTTGCGAGTTTGGCCAGGCCCGTGGGCAGCCCGGTCATCTCGAAGAATGTCCGGGGCAACCAGTCGGTCAGCGGACATTCGATGCTCTCGTGCGGGGAGTCCACCACGACCACGTCGAGTTTCTTCCTGGCGAGGTAATACGCCGTCGCCAAACCCGCCGGCGAGGCCCCGAGAACCACGATGTCGTGCATCTTGGTCTTCGTCATACCTATAAGGTACTCCGGCGTACGACAATACGCAACACGGAGCTTTCGCGCGCTCCTGCCCGGCCGGTCGAAATTAACGACATAGCCAGAGATTTCGTCCTGAGATAATTGGATACCCAGTTTGCAGAATCTGCAATCGCCCGCCCTTGCTCCGGCCGATAAGGACGGTATGGCCGCCAAGGCAAATTATGGTCCCGCACACCATCACGGCCCCACGGCTGAGATCGTCGGCTTCCTCTGCCGATGGCTCTTGCTGGCCGGGGCGGTGGTGTTGATTGGACTGGTGGCGTGGGAGTGCCTGTTGGCGACCGTCGGCGTCAGCCAGGATGTACACAGCCGGTTCGTCGTGGCTGATTCCATCGTGCGAGCAAGTGCCAAGGGCGACAGCCAATGCTGCCAGTGGGGATTCCTGGTCGGACAGCGATCGCCCATTGGCACGGCGGTTGCCTTGGGAGTTCGCAGGTCCCAGCCGGTCTCGGTGTGTCGGCACAGCTATCGAGACAGGTTTTGGGTTCGATGGGACAATTGTCAGTCGGGCAGCGTGCCCGTCGCCTACCAGGGCGTACCGTACAGTTCGCTTGCTTTCGAGAGGAATACTGCGAACATTCTGGGTGTGCCCGACGGCTTGCCGGTGACGCTCATCGACATGCGTCTTGCACGCGCCGCTGCCAGCGACCATGCGGACATCTGGCAGCAAACGCTCGCGGCGCTGGCGACCACGGGCCAGGCGGCCTTGTTTTTCGAAGGGTCGGTGGACCAGTTCGCCGCCGCGCTGGCTGAGTACCGCGAATCGGGCGGGAAGATGCTCGTGCTATTCCGCAAAGAATCCATGCCATACCTCTTCTCACGAATCGCTCGCGACCTCGCCCGACGCAAGGATGACGCAATCAGCATCGTCACCGCCAACGCCGACCTGGCCGCCAAGGCAGGCCGGGCGGGCTTCGTCGTACATCTTATCGCACCCGCGCCGGCAGGGACGCGACCGGGCCGGGGAGTTGTCTCGCATGCCTCGCTGGAACGGTTCAAAGATTCTCTGCCTCCACTGCCGATACGATAGTAGAATGGATTCCGCAAGCCGGGCTCGCGCAAGCGGGGCTCGCCCAGGACCAGACCGCTAACCGAAGGATCGGAAATGACCGTGCGGCGAAAATGGATGTCGCTTCTGTTGTTGGGGTGTGCTCTCGCACTTGCCGGCTGCGATTCGCCGCCGACGGGACAACTCACGCCATTGCCCGTTCACAGGGTGGAACTCGCTTCCAACGCCCCGGGCCTGCCTGCCTCTGCCGACCCGCGTCGCGAACAAGTCACGCCGCCCGATCCGCGATGGGAGCCGGCCGGCTATCGCCCGTGGCGGCATATCGTAGTCCACCACAGCGCCGGCACGTCCGGCAGCGCGGCGCTGTTCGACAAATGGCACCGCGCCCGCGGCTGGGATGGGCTTGGATATCACTTCGTCATCGACAACGGCCACGGTGGGCCGGATGGGTACGTCGAGGTAGGGCGGCGATGGCGGATGGGAAAGTGGGGCGCCCACACCGGCAGAACACCCGACAACGAGTACAACAATCTCGGAATCGGCATCTGTCTGGTAGGCGACTTTACTGTTACCGAACCGACGCCGGCGCAATTGGCCTCGCTGAGAAAGCTGGTGAGATTCCTGGCGTTGCGATACGGTATCCAGCCCGACCACGTCATAGGCCATCGCGACGCCCCCAACGCCACCACCACCTGCCCAGGCCCATCGCTCTGGCGATACGTCCACGGCCCCTTGCGCGGCGAGGTAGCCCGGCAACTCGCGGCGAGGCAGGCAAGATGAACGCGGCGGGGGGAGGGCACGAGTCCCGGCCTCTCACACGCGAGCCGTACTACGTAGCCCGGGAATGTGCCGCCATCGCCGCCTGCTATTTTGCCGTGCGTTAATGGTTGCCAACCGGCGGGTGGCGTTTGTAAAATTGAAGCGGTAACACACAGGGGCCGAAGGGGCCTGGCACACATCCTTTGCACGGGAGACATAAAATGCGCAACAGATCTGGAATTGCACTTTGGCAGGTTATCGTGGCGATCGTGGTAGTGGTGGGTGGGCTCATGACTTTGGCTGGTGTATTGATGGTGGCAGGACTGCAAAGGGCAAATGGGCTGACAAATCGGACAGTATGCATGTCGAACCTGGCCAGCATCAACAAGGCGGTTATCATATACAAGGGCGAGAATGATGGCGCCTGGCCATGGCTGTATGACACGATGAGCGAATGGGACACAACGGCAGTGGGGACCAATCGCAACGTCAGCCCGTTCGGTAAGAAGGACGACCCGAACAACCCAAAGCGGCGAAGCGTGACCTCGCTGATGTTCATGCTTGTCCGGATGAACCAGTCGCCGGGGATATTCCGGTGCCCGTCGGACAGGAACGCCGAGTACGACTTGGATGTCAAGGCCTACGCCGACGACGGCGATATTCTGGAGGGGGAGTACTACTGGGATTTCGCCAAGCCGCAGAACGTCAGCTACTCCTGGCAGGCACCGCTCTGGAAGGGAGGGCGGTTTGCCCAAGGCATGGATAACAACGAGGTCGAGGCTGTTGCGGTTGCCGACATGACGCCGGCCGCGACGAAGGCGGGGTGGAAGGCGGCAGATGTGACGAAACTAGATGGCGCGGCCTTGGAAGCCCAGATGAGTCCCAATCACCAAGGAGAACGGGTCAATGTTCTCCGGGTCGCCGGATACATCCAACCCCAGAAACGCCCGGACGTTGGCGTGGACAAGGATAACATCTACACCGCTTCCGGCGATCCCAACGCCGGCTCGCCCAGCGCCACCAGCCTGGACATCCGCAAGCATCTTAGCAAGAGCGACACGTTCCTCATCGGCCCGGTGGGGCGGACGGCGGAGTGACGGTCTCGAATCCGTTTGTAGTGTGCTCGTGAGAGCATAGTCGAGGTCACAGACGGGCCTCCGTGGTATAATTGAGCCAGACAAGGCGGGCCGAACGGCCCATGAAACACGGGGAGATTTGAGATGCACATAAGATCGGGAATCACGTTGACGGAAACCGTGGCTATGGCGCTCGTAGTGGTAGTCGTGGTGACATTGGCGGTTGTGCTGTCTGGCCCAGGATGTGAGAGAGAAATGGGAGGACATGGGTACATCTGCATGTCCAGCCTCAACAGCATCAGCAAGGCGATCATCATATACAAGGGCGAGAACGACGGTGAATGGCCATGGTTGTATGACACGATAACCGAATGGGACAAGACGGCGGTCGGGACCAACCGCGACGTCAGCCCATTCGGCGAGAAGGACGACCCTAACAACCCCAAGCACCGAAGCGTGACCTCGCTGATGTTCATGCTGGTGAGGATGAACCAGTCGCCGGGGATGTTTCGATGCCCGTCCGATAGGAATTCCGAGGTCGACTTGGAAACCAAGGCCGACGCCAACGACGGCGATATTCTGGAGGGGGAGTATTACTGGGACTTCTCCACGCCGCAGAACGTCAGCTATTCCTATCAGGCGCCGCGGTACGTCAATTCGACGACCTATGCCAACGGCGTCAATAAGAACGAGACGGAGGTCGTTGTCTTGGCCGACATGACGCCGGCCGCGACCAACCCGGGCTGGAAGCCGGCGGACGTGACGGAACTGCATGGCGCGGCCTTGGAAACCCAGGTCAGCCCCAACCACAATGGAAAGGAGGTTAACGTTCTACGGGTCGGCGGAGACGTCCAATCCCACAAGCGCCCTGACGTGGGGGTCGACAAGGACAATATCTACACCGCCTCCGGCGCTCCCAGTGCTGGCTCGCGAAGCGCCACAAGTCTGGATATCCGCAAGCATCTCTCGGCTCGCGACACGTTTCTGATCGGCCCGGTGGCGGGCAAGGCGAAGTGACGCATTCATGACGCGCCGCCTGACCTAATGGAAGATGGTTCCCGCCCTTGGTATGACCCGATGGCCGGAGCCGCGCTGTCATGTATTTAATACGAACGCACCCGCTACGAACGTGCGTTCCAGTGGAAGCTGAGACAACCAGGGGCGGGGGCTTCGAAGGCAAAACGGTTGTGCGAAACCGTCGCAGTCTGTACGATCACGTCCCGGCCGGAGTCGAAGGCCTGGTTTCAACCAACCTTGTTTGGTCTAAGTCTTTCAGGAAAAGTTAATGTCAATGGAACGCACGTTGATCGTACTGAAACCCGACGCCGTGCAGCGTCAACTCGTCGGGCAGATCGTGGGCCGGTTCGAACGCAAGGGCCTCAAGATCGTCGGGATGAAACTTCTTCGCGTCTCGCCGGAACTCGCCGCCCGGATGTACGGTGTCCACGAGGGCAAGGATTTCTACCAGCCGCTTATCGAGTTCATCACCGCCTCGCCGGTAGTGGCTATTGTGCTCGAGGGCGTCGGCGCCATTGCCGTCTGCCGATCGCTGATGGGTCCGACGTTCGGCCCGGATGCGCCGGGCGGGACCATTCGCGGTGATTTTGGCATGAGTAAACGCTACAATCTCATACACGGGTCGGATTCACCTGAGTCGGCAGAGCGGGAAATACCGCTGTTCTTCGTTGAGGAAGAACTGGTCGAGTACGGGTTGGTTTCCGACGGGTGGATCTACGCCAGATCCGGCGGCGAGTTGATCTGACAGCCCTCAAGCCAATACGCGGAAACGGAATCGCAAACATGAAGATAAAGATAGCTGAAGAAGTCCCATCCGAGGCGGTGGACGTAGACGGTGCCGAGGGCGTTAAGATTCGCCTGCTGATCCACGAGGCCGAGAAGGCGCCAAACTTCTACATGCGGCAGTTCACCGTCGCGCCCGGCGGCTTCTCGCCGCGGCACACGCATGCCTGGGAGCACGAGGTTTACGTGCTCAGCGGTGCCGGCACGATCGTCACGGCCGAGGGGGAATTGCCCTTGTCGGCCGGGCAGGCGGTGTACGTGGCGCCCAATGACGACCACCAGTTTCGCAACACCGGCGACGAGGACCTCAAGTTCCTCTGCCTGATTCCCAAGCCGCTGTAAATGACAAGCGCCGACGACGACATCCGACGCGCCGAGCAGCTTCGCCTGGAGATCCGGCGGCACGACCGGCTTTACTACGTCGAGGCCAGGCCGGAGATATCCGACCGGCAGTACGACGAGTTGATGGACGAGCTAAAGGCCATCGAGGCCCGTAGGCCCGAGCTTTCCTCGCCGGACTCGCCCACGCAACGCGTCGGCGGCGAGCCGATCGCGGGATTCATCTCCGTCCAACACGCGCTTGCGATGCTGAGCATCGACAATACGTACAACGAGCAGGAGGTCCGCGAATTCGATGCGCGCGTCCACAAAGCCCTCAGCCGGGATGATGTGGCGTACCTTGTTGACCCGAAGATCGACGGCGTGGCGGTCTCGCTTCGTTACGAGCATGGCAAGCTCGTGCTGGCAGCTACCCGGGGCGATGGGCGGCGCGGCGACGACATCACCAACAACGCTCGCACCATTCGTGCGATTCCGCTGACGCTCGAAGTCGAACCCGGCGATACGCTGCCGGAGGTGGTCGAGGTCCGCGGCGAGGTGTACTGGCCGCGAAGTACTTTCGATGCATACAACGACCGGCGAGTCGAGCAGGGACTGGAGCCTTTCGCCAACCCCCGCAACGGCACGGCCGGGACGTTGAAACAACTCGACCCGAAACTGGTGGCCGAGCGACAACTGGGGTTCCTGGCACACGGGCTTGGCGAGTTCTCCGAGCAGATAGCACCAACAGCCAGCGGTACGATGCGGAAGCTGGGCTCGTGGGGCATCCCCGCCAACCAGCACTGGACGCTCTGCCATAACATCGACGATGCGCTTGCGGCGATTGCTGACTGGCAGGCGCGACGCGGCGAGGTGGACTACGAAACCGATGGCATGGTGGTAAAGGTGGACGATCTGGCGTTGCGCGAGAAACTCGGCGCCGCCAGCAAATACCCGCGATGGTGCATCGCCTACAAGTACGAAGCCGAGCGGGCAGAGACGGTGCTTCGAAGCGTGGACTTCCAGGTGGGGCGGCTTGGCACGATCACGCCGGTGGCGCACTTCGACCCGGTCCAACTCGCAGGCACGACGGTATCGAATGCCTCGCTGCACAACTTCGACCAGGTCGAGCGGCTGGGCGTTCGCGTGGGCGATACGATCCTCGTCGAGAAGGCCGGTGAGATTATCCCGCAGGTGGTCGATGTGCTTGTCGACCATCGGCTTGAGGGCACCGAGCCGATCACGCCGCCAGTCAAGTGCCCCCACTGCAAGATGGACCTTGACTGGGACAAGCCCGAGCCGGGGTTCGGCGCCTTCCGCTGCCACAACACCGACTGCGAAGACTACATGGCCCGACGGCGAGGCAAACTCCAGAAGGTCCGCGGCAAGAGTTCTGAGCAGTGCCCCAAGTGCGGCCAACCGCGGGAACGTGTAGACCACTTGACGGCACTGCGCTGTCCCAACCCCGAGTGTCCAGCGCAGATCCGTGAGCGGTTGGAGTTCTACGCGGGTCGAAACCAGATGGATATAGAGGGTCTCGGTCCGGCCGTGGTGGACCAACTCGTCAGCAAGGGCTTGGTTGAGCACCTCGGCGACCTATATTCGTTGCGGAATGACCAGTTAATAACGCTGGAACGCATGGGCGAAAGGTCCGCAAAGAACCTTCTGGAAGCCATCGAGGCCAGCAAAAAGCGTGGTTTGGAGCGGCTGATAGCGGCCTTGGGGGTCCGCCACGTGGGCCACAGGGCAGCAGAAGTGCTCAGCCAACGCTTCGGAAACATTGAATCGTTGGCCAAAGCCCGCGCGGAGGGTCTGACAAAGGTGGATGAAATCGGCCCGGTGATCGCCGAAAGCATTCATTCTTTCCTGCACAGCGATGCCGGTGGGGAGGTCTTGCGGCGTTTGAAGGCTGCCGGCGTGTCGATGTCGGCGAGCGAGCCTGCCCCCGCGGCAGGGGGGAAGCGCCCTCTCATTGGCATGACGGTGGTGGTGACTGGGATACTGGAGTTCTTCACGCGCAATGCGGCGGCGGCTGCGATCAAGGCCGCCGGCGGATTCACCGCGTCGAGCGTTTCGATAAAAACCGACTTTGTGGTTGTCGGCGCCAGTGCCGGCTCCAAGGCCGACAAGGCCCGCAAACTCGGCGTGGAGATTATTGATGAAGCCGAGTTGCTCAAACGCCTCGGCAAGACTCCTGAAGATATGACCAACTCCGCTCAATAGGCCGGCTGCGCGGGGCTGGGGGTGCATCAAAAAAGGCCCGCCGATTCCGACGGGCCTGAGAGCGAACGACAGGGGCTCACATCAATGAGGGGACCCACTCGTCATCGCGGATAACATGTGCTCAGCACATGGCCGCGAAACTGAGAACAATGAAAAACACCATCTTCATTTTGCGGCGAATACTCTGACGACTCATGGGATCACCTCCTGGGCAATCGAGACTTCACTCGTTTCTACTACTGCTATATTTTACCGCGCATTCCCAAGGCGCGAAGGGTAAAACTCAAATCCTTACCCTTTTTTGTCAATGGGGTTACGATAAAGTAATGCTGGCAAACCAGGCGGTTTTCGCAGATTAGTTAATCCTGGTAACAAGTGCGGTCTGCAAGGGCGTTGGCGCGGGTTGGAAGTCACGCAGTTGGCGGCAGAATCGCCGGTCGAACGTTATCCGGTGGTGCTCGCAGTCTCGCTTTCGCCAGCCGCGTGGAGCAAGGCAAGGCTTGCGCAAAAAACAGGCGAGCCCGGAAGGACCCGCCCGTAAAGTAGTTACCTGTAGGTTGGTATCATCGCCTGCGACGGCGAATCAGCACCATGCCTCCCATCGCCAGCAGCGCGAGAGTGGCTGGCTCGGGAATAACCATGACCTTGAAGGGGTCGTAGCTGTTGACGTCCCAACCTAACGTGCCGACGAGCCCGGTGAAGTCCGCGCGTCCAGCCACGCCGATGGCGATGCCGTCGGGGTCGAGCTCATCATTCATAGAACCCGTGCCAATGTCTGTGGCACCCGTCGCCGCAAACATGCCGCCGTTTGCGCTGGTATCACCCACGGTCGCGTTCGGGCGGAACGTCGTGAAGAACTCATCGGAGGGGAAGGATATGTCCCAGCCTGGGACGGAATTGAAGGTCCAGATCAACTGGCCATCGGTAACCGTAGGATAGGTGTTGCCCACTCGGGCCGTCGGGCCTGGCGTGGGGTCGAAATCCGGGGTACTGTCCTCGAAGAAAGCGGCATGCATGCCGATGCCATGGATATCCTGGGTCACCGCCCCTCCCACGTCGGTCTGGTCCAGGTAGGTGTCCCGTTCGCCCCACAAGAAACCCGTAATCTCCGTGGGCGAAGTCCAGCGGTTGTAATAGTCGATGGTCCCGGTGATGTCCGCGATGCTATCCACTCGGAAGATGCCCCAACTGTCTTCGCTGGGCAAGCCACCTGCCGGTCCTATCTGGCTCAGACCGTCAAGAGTCGTATCGCCCATCCAGTTCCCGTTCTGGACGTTGTAGCGGGTGCCAACGTCGTAATTCCTGTAATTGACGACAATTGGACCGTTAGAAATGGGAACTCCGTCTATAATCATCCCGGCCCCCGCCGTTCCAGCCATCCCAAGAACCAGTATCGTAAACAATGCTATAGCTGTTATTGCCCTCATCTTACGACTCCTCTCTAGACTTGTTGCACTGAAGCCAGTTGAAGTTCCTGCACCGTATTTCTCAGAAAGTGTTTCTTCAACAAACAAGCACATATACCCACCCATCGAGTATCCTACCAAAAGATCGCCATTAGTCAAGTTAAATCTGAAAACAAAACTGTTTTTTTCTACCCGCGAGGCTCGGACACCAACGGGAGTTGTCTCATAAGCCGACGATGGACCTCAAGCAAGTATAGCGCTTCTGGCAGGCGATGTCGGAAATTTCCCACACACATGTCGGCAAAACGAACAAAGCGTATTCGCAAGTCTTTTAATGTGTGACAATTGTGCTTTCTGACGCTTGCATGCGTAGCTACCCAGACCACGGATGCTCACACTGAATATCAGCATCATCACGGGCTCGCGCATCACTGCGAGCAGGACGGGATCATCGCTGTTGACAAGCCAGCCGTTTGTACCCACTTGGCCGGCCAAATCCGACCTCGCGGTCACGCCGAAAAGGCGGGTTGAATCTTGGCGGGGAAATAAGGTATATGCTTGCTGGTAAATTATTTACGCCCGACTTCAGCCCAAGCGGTTGTGACTCGTCCGGGGCAACACTGACGACACCATCGGCGTGTGCGATTGGCTCGGGGAACGATGTGGAGTTGTACAGCCCTAAGAAGAGGCTATTTCGTGCGTTAGCTAAGATAGCGGAAAGGAGTACTGGATGATGAATAGTGCAGAAAAGACGTTGCGGCGAATTCGAATTCTTCTGGCTTTGTTCCTGGTTGGGCTTGTCGCCAGTGGCATTACGGCCTTGCCCTTGGAGTGGGAAATAGACATGCTTGCAGCCTGGATGGGCATCCCGGCCGGGGCGGGGCCGGAATCACTTGACGGGCTTGCGAGATGGATCGCGTTCGTTCGTGAAGGGCTGCATGTCACCGGGTAGCAGTATCCGTTTATCGCATATGGCACGGACTGGCTGGCGTTCGCGCATCTGATGATTGCCATTGTCTTTATCGGATCTTTGGTAGACCCGGTGCGGAACGTATGGGTGATCACATTCGGCCTGATCGCGTGTGCGGCGGTGGTACCAATGGCCATGATCTTTGGCGGCGTACGGGGGATTCCCTTTAACTGGCGGCTTATCGATTGTGCCTTTGGCCTGGCCGGGGCCATACCGCTTGGCCTGGCGCGGCTGTACGTGGCCCGGCTGGGGGCGTATAAGGTGGGTTGAATCTCGGTGGGGGTATAAGGTATAAGCTTGCTGGTAAGGCATGTATGTCCAAATGGGCGCCGACAGCGGCGATAATGGGAGATTGTTTTCATGAGCGATCGACATCAGTTTCTCGCGGTGGACCTTGGGGCCGAGAGCGGTAGGGGGGAGATAGTCACACTCGAGGGCGGCAAGGTGAGCATGGAGGAAATTCACCGCTTTCCGACCCGCAACGTTCATTTGGGTGACACGCGTTACTGGGATTTCCCCGCCATCTACGCCGAGGTAGTCCAGGCGATGAAGCTCTGCACGGCCCGCGGCGTCAGGCCGGCATCGGTGAGCATCGACACGTGGGGCGTGGACTTCGGCCTGCTCGGCGCCGATGGGGCGCTGCTGGGCAACCCGGTCCATTACCGCGACGCTCGGACTGATGGCATACACGCCCAGGCGGCGAAAGTAATGCCAATCGAGGACATTTTCATGGCCACGGCACTGCACACGATGCCGATCAACACGTTGTTTCAGCTTCACGCGATGCAACTTGGGCGCTCGCGAGTGCTGGAACTGGCCGAGACCTTCTTGATGGTGCCGGACCTGCTGGCGTACTTCCTGACCGGCGTTAAAGCGTGCGAGCTGTCGATCGCCCAGACGTCGCAACTGGTCGGCACCGACCGCAAATGGTCCGAACACATTATCGGACGTTTCGGGCTGTCGAGGCCGATGTTCCCCGGGCTCATCGAGCCGGCCAGCGTAATAGGACCCATGACGCCGAAGGTGGCCGAGCTTACGGGCATGGGCGACGTGCCTTTGGTGGCTTGCGCTTCCCACGACACCAGTGCCGCCGTTGCCGCCGTGCCGGCAGACGGCGACGACTGGGCATTCCTCAGTTGCGGCACTTGGAGCATTCTCGGGCGAATGGTCGATGAGCCCATCGCCACGCGGGCATGCTAT
>CAZMBZ010000025.1:0-29365 GCA_964564285.1 uncultured Planctomycetaceae bacterium
CTTTCTTCAACAAACGCGGCTCTGCCCAGGTCGATGAGGGACTGGCGGTGCTTGCACTGCTTTACGTGGAGATGCTTGACCAGCGCCGGTGTTGGCTTGGTCGACAGAAAACCGATTGCGTCCTCGGCCATGTCGCCCAACAGGTCGAAAAACTCGCGCGGCTTGTCGTAGGTGACTTCCTTGACAATCTTTCCCTTGCGGTCGAAGATCGTCAGCCCCCCCGCGTAGCCTTTCTTGCTGCGGATCAATTTGCCGCCAACGCCGTGCGATGCCTGCCAATCGGTGACAAGGTAGCCGACGAGTTTGGGGTCGTATCGCTTCATCAGGGCCGGCATGTACTTGCTGCTGCGTTTGAATATGAAGTACGCGTGCCGGCTGCAATAACAACCATCCCCCCAGTCCAGGGCGCTGCTGAGCAGGAACGCCATCGCCATCGCCTCGTTAGCGTTGCCGTCGCCGGCGCGGTCCTCGTAGTGGATCGGTAGCGAAAAATGGTTGTACCCAGCCGAGTTGAAAGGCTCGTGCTTGAAGGCCGGGAACATCTCCTCGAGCTCGTCTAACGTGTAATGTCGCAATGGCTGGGGCGGAGCCTTGGCCAGCGGCAAAACGACCGGACTGGCCGGGGTGGTTGTCGGCATCGAGGCGGGCACCTTGGCTGGCTCGCTCGATGGCGCCGCCGTCGCGGCGACCGTTACCGCAACCATCCAAACCATAAATACCAAAGCACAAGACTTGCAGTGTAAACCATTTCCGTTCATCAGAATGCTCCCCTTGAATGTTCACTTACGACGGGAATCAGTATTCGCAGCACCCAAGTTTACCGAATGGCCAAACCTTTGCAAGCCCCCTTGCCATCAAGCCTATTGCCTGTTGGGCGTTATGGTTTCTCGTGTACACGCGAGCGCAAACGGGCGGGGCCTGGGATTGTGGTTCCAGGCCCCGCAGTTTGCTTTTCTCTGTGTCTTTCTCTGAGGCTTGCGGGCTCTCGGCGAGAGACGATTTGTTTTTGATTGTCCTATTTGCCCGTGCCGAGTGCTCTCTGGGCCAGGCGCTTGGTTCGGGGGCTTCGCACGTTGGCGAGGACCTTTTCGAGGGTCGCCCGGACGAGCGCCTTGTCCTTGCCCATGACTCTGGGGGCGATTCTGACAGCGGCTGACCCGGCAGCCTCGGCGAGGGCCTTTTCCCCGACGTATGGGGCGAGCATTCTAAAGCTTTCGATGGTGGGGATCCCACCGAGTGCGGCGAGGGCCTGGACCTTCTCGGCAGTGCCGGCCAGGGCGAATACCTTTGCCAGCGCCGCCAGGGCGTCGGCCTGGGGCGTTTCGCGAAGGCGTGTCAGGCGGATGATTCCCCGCAGCGACAGGACCTTGTGGACCTTATTGGAAGACGTCGATGCGATGCTCAGCAGCGGGGCGATGGCGTTTGGGGTGGACCATCCTGTGAGCGCCCGGACGGCGCCGTCGTTGCCGGCCTTGGCGGCGGTGACGATTGTGGTCAGAGCCTTGTCCCCGCCGGCACGCGCCAGGCCGGAGTAGATAACGGCCTGGGCTTCGGGGCTTGCGCCGGTGATGCTGGCGACGAGGTCGTCGACGGCCTTGGTCTTGACGCGGGTGCAAATGGCTGACAGGGCCTTGTCGATGGCTTCGGTGGTGGAGGTCTGCTTGGTGGCCTTGAGGAGCTTGATCAGCGCGGGCAACTGTTTTTCGCTGCCGAGCATGCCGATGGCGGCGATGGCGGCCTGGCTTACTTCGGCGTTGGCGGAAGCGGCGAGCTTCTCGACGGCGGCGGCAGCTTCGGCGGCGTTTCTACCGGCGAGGGCACCGATGAGCTGGACCTGGCCGGCTGGGGTTGCCTTGGCGAGTTCGCTGATGATGACGGCGTTGACGTCCGTGCCATTGAGGCGTTCGAGGCTGACGCGGGCGGCGGTGGCTTTGTCGCCATCGGCGGTCGAGGCCGCGGTCAGCATGGCGACGTCCTTGGCGTTGCCCACAGCAGCGAGCGCGGCGATGGCGGCGGTGGCGACCTTGGCATCTGTGCTGGCGGTCGCGGCGAGTACTGCCGATCGGGCGGCAGGGTCTTTTCGGGCCGCAAGGGCCTCGAGCATGGCGACCTGTCCGGCGCTGGGGAGCTTGGTGAGGTGGGCGGCGAACTGCGTGGTTGCGGCCTGGCCGGGGGTGTCCTTGATCAGCGTAACGGCGAGGCCTCGGAAGACCGAGCTATCGGAAGCGAGGGCCTTGAGGATTTTCGGGGCCGTCGCAGTCGGCGTCACGGCGGCGAGGCCCTTGAGGGCTGCGCAGCGTACTCGCAAGGGGCGGTCGGCGGCGTAGAGCTTGTCGAAGATTGACGTTGCGGTGGACTTGTCGGTCTTTATCAGCGAGGTCGCCAGCTCCAGGGCGGCGTCATAAGCGGCGCTCTTGGTTTGCTTGGGGGCGGCCTGGACGTAGGCCATCAGCGCCGCCGCGGCCTGCTTGTCGCCTATGCGTCCAAGGGCTGCGGCCGCCGCGGATGCGACCTGGGCGTCGTCGTTTTTGAGCAGGCCGATGAGCATGGTTGTGCTTGCGGTGTCTCGTCGGGCGCCGAGTGAGTTGATCATGCCGATCCGCAACGGGCCGGTGAGTGTACCAGCGGCGTCGCGCAGGGCCTTAGAGACGGCCTCGCCGGGGATGCGTTCCAGTGCGTAGCGGGCCATGTGGGAGAGGTCTTTGTCTGCCAGTAGCGGTTTGAGAATGGGCAGGGCCTTTACCGTTCCGATCATTGCAAGCCCACGGCAGCAGAACTGCTTGGCGGCGCGGGTGGCCTTGCCGCCCAGCACGGCCAGGATGCGGGTTTCCAGGTCGCCACGGGCGGCTTCGTCGCCATATGACTTGACGATGGCGTCGTTGATAACGTTCAGCGCCTCTCGGGAGCTGCCCCAGTCGTATTTGGGCAGTTCGACGAAGGCCTTGTCAACCGCGGCCTTGTCAACCGCTCCCATGGCCGGTCCGGCGAAAACCAGGCCAGCCGCACACAGCACCAGCAATAGTCCAGAAAGTTTGCGAGGCATAGATCGTCTCCTTAAGTACGTTTTGGTACGTTCGACATTCATTGTTTTACAGTGTCCATGGTTGTCGGTAAGGCCGGCGGGTCATGTTCTGGGCCTCGTCGTCGCTGGGGAAACATTCCCTGGCCGGGTCCCACTGAAGTCGCCGCCCCAGGCGCATCGCGATCTCGCCGAGGTGGCAGACGGTGGCGCTGCGATGGCCCGTTTCGGCATTTACGGAGACGTCTTCAGGCCTGCCCGCTCGGACCGCCGCCAGGAAGCTCCGCATGTGAGATGGCCCGACGAGGCCCTTTTTGCCCGCGCTTAGAATCGCCGGCGAAGACGCCCGGAGAGTATCCGCATCGAGCCAGCCATCGGTTCCGGTGAAACGCGTCGCGGCGGATGGGGCGCTGCGGCAGGTCAAGCGAACGCCGTTTGCATAGGTCCACTGGACGTCCACGCGATAGAAGGTGTCGTAAAGGCCCGTCCGGTAATACTCGCCGGAGCCCTCGACGGTGACCGGTCCGCCGTTGTCGGCGCCGATTACCCACTGGGCAAGGTCCAGGTTGTGGGAGGCCGGGCCGGCAAGCTCCCCGCCTGAGTAGTCGCGAATGAACCGCCAGTTGTAGTGGCAGCGAGCGGGGGTGTACGGCGCCAGCGGCGCCGGGCCGAGCCATTTCTCGTAGTCGAACCCGGCCGGCGTCGGCGTGGGCGACCAGCCTGTCGGCACGGTCGCGCGTCGCGGGATGCGGGTTTCGATGCTGACAAGCCTGCCGATGGCGCCTTGGCGGACGAGGTCCCGCGCCAGGCGGTACCTGGAGTTGGATCGCTTTTGACAGCCGACCTGGACGACCAGTTTGCTGCTGGCGGCAGCATCGGCGATTGCGCGTCCTTCGCCTATGGTCAGGGCGATGGGTTTCTCGATGTAGACGTTGCGCCGGCCGCGAAGCATTTCCATGGCGATGACGGCGTGGGTGTGGTCCGGCGTGGCGATGACGACGGCATCGATGTCGCGCAGGCAGGCGATCTCGCGGTAGTCGTCCGTCGCTGCCGGCTGGGCCTGCTGGGCGGCGCGTCGCCGGTTTGCGTAGGCCCCGGCGACGCGGTTGGCGGCCCGGCGACGGATGGCCCGGTCAACGTCGCAAACGGCGACTACCTGCACGTCGCCATTGGCGAGAAGGCGCTTGAGATGCCCACCGCCCTTGTTGCGAACACCGACGCAGGCGACAGCGAGCCGGTCACTTGCCGGGGCGAGCCCGGCTGCGCCAAGTGCACCGCCAGTCAAGACGTACGGCGCAGTGGCAGCGGCGGCAGCACCGCGAAGCACCTCGCGGCGAGTCAGTTTGCGTTTGGGCAGGTTCTTGTCGGGTTGCTCTTTCATGAGGCTTTCGTTAACGAGCGTCGCAATCCTGCTCGCTGAAGCGAGCAGGCCTCGGGTATCCAAGGGGGCGGTCCGCGCCCTGGGCTTGCTCTCGCTATGACCTTCTGTTTCTCGTCTTAGAGCTGCCAGGGTTCCCTGCGGGCTCGGTCCACCATGGGCATCCTGTTGGCCTGCGGGTCGCCTGGGAACTGTTCGGTATCCGGGTCCCACTTGACGGGTCTGCCAAGCAGCATCGCAACGTTGGCGAGGTGGCAGATAGATACGCTCCGGTGGGCGATCTCCGGCGGGGCGACCGTTTCCCGGCGCGACTTTACGCAATCGATGAAGTTTTGCCAATGGTGCTTCGAGTCGTAAAGGTGTATGTCGTCGGATTTCAGCCTTACGGTCCGCAGGTTGTCCGGCGTGGTTTCGATGGCGCCGCGGGTGACGAACACGCTGCCGGCGGTGCCTTCCCAGAGGATTCCCAGACGGTACTTGTCCGAACAGTGCAGCGTCAGGCCGTTGGGGTACAAGGGCCTGGCGGGGTACTTGCACTGGAAGGTGAAGTCCGTGGCGCAGTCATAAATGCCTTCGGTCGGGAAGGTGCCTTTGCCCTGAATTTCGATCGGGCCGCTGCGCTCCATGCCAATGCCCCACTGGGCAATGTCGAGATGGTGAGCGCCCCAGTCGGAGATCTTCCCAGCCGCGTAGTCGAAATTGAAGCGGAAGTTGTAGAAGCATCGCTTCTCGTAATACGGTGCCCATGGGGCCGGTCCCAGCCACCTGTCGTAGTCGAACCCTTCGGGGATCGGGTCCGGCTTGGCCGGGGCGGGTCCGTTGGCACCGGGCTTGATGCCGACGGTGATCTTCTTGACCTCGCCGATGTAGCCGTTGAGCACAAGCTCGCAAGCCAGCCGGAACTTCTCGTCGGATCTCTGCTGGCTGCCAGTCTGGAAGATCGTCCCCTGGCGAGCGATGATGTCCGAGAGCAGGCGGCTTTCCTTTATGTAGGCCGACAGCGGTTTCTCGCAGTAGATGTCTTTGCCCGCCATGGCTGCCATCGAGGCCATCTGGCAGTGCCAGTGGTCCGGCGCGGTGATGATGACCGCGTCGATGTCGGGTCGGGCGAGAACATCGCGGAAGTCGTTGTAGTCTTTTATGCCCTTAACACCCGTGATGCCCTCGATGCGTTTGATCGCGCCGAGTCTGCGAGTGCGATCGACGTCGCAGACCGCCAGCGTGGGACCATAGCGGTAGAAGTTTCCGCCTCGCCCGCCCGTGCCGATTATGCCGAGCGTCACGCGGTCGCTGGCTGGCTCGACGCCGGGTGCGCCCAAGGCGTTGCTGGTAAGCACGTAAGGCGCCGCAACCGCGGCGGCAGAGCCTAAGGCAGCCTTGTGGAAGAAGTTACGTCGTGTGATCTTTCTGCTTCTACTCATATCAGTGCAATCTCCTGTGGGCCTGTTGACTCAATGTTGAACTGCCCCGGGGGGCTGGGGTTCCGAAGTGCTGGAAACCTTTGGGCACGTTACTTGTCTTGGCTTTTTGCCTTGGAACCTGGGGCCTTTTCATCCTCGCCCAGTCTTCCGGCTACCCAACGGATGCCCTGGCTGAGCAGGTGTCGGAACCCTTCGTTCTTCCACGCCAGCGGTCCGTGGCCTGCCTGAAAGGCGAACACTCGCCGTTTCAACTGCGGGCGAACCCAGGCGATTTGCTTGTTGCTCAAAGGGTGTTTCGTCGAAACAAGCAGCTCGTTGCCCGGCAGGAATCGGCATTTACCGTACGTTTCGTCGCAGATTTCGTAGTCTTGCAGTCCTTTGGTGATCGGATGGGTGGCGTTCTCAACGTGCATCTTGAGGTCAACGTCGTCCTTCCAGATGCTGCGGACGCCCTGGGTGCCGCGGAACATCTCGTTCTTGAGGAAGTACCGCGCCCCGATGAGATCGGGCCAGCCGGGCCAGTCCTGAAAGCCGCATATCGCGTGGTGGCTGACAAAAAGCCCGACGCCCTTGTCCAGCAGTTTCAGGAAGTTTTCGCCCTGGGCCTTCGTGAGCTTGTTGTTCATGTTGTACAGAAAGATCACGTCGTATGGGAAATTGTTCGGATCGTCGAACAGGTGCGCCTTGCCCTTTTCCTGGGCCGGGCGGATCGTGAAATCCAAGTCCTTCATCGCCTCGAACATGGCGGGGAATTGCTTCTTGTTGTACCCGTGCCCACCGACGACGATCACCATTCGGATCTTGCTCTGGCGGGCCGTCGCGGGCTTTTCGTCATCGGCCAGGGCCTCCCCGGCCAGTATCGCCAGGGCCAATGCTCCCAAAGTCATCAGAGTCCGCCGAGCGGGATGAATGTTATTGCATGTCATAAGATGTTCCTGAAAAAAGGTATATCGTCATTAACCCGTCGCTTGTCGCGCGATCGGGATGTCCACGTCACCACACCTTTAACCGTCGGCAGCCCCGTGCGTTTCGCCCGTGGTTTCGATAGCGCGGCCCGGTCGGGAAAGCTCGGCATCTTCAGTATAACTCAGCGTATTGCTTCGACCTTCCTACCTTCGCATGCGGAAAGCGTTTTGGCAAGGGTGGCCATCGAGACGATTGCGTGCAAGCGAGGAAAGCCGCGAGGCCAGGAAGCTGCCCACACGCTGCCGACACGGAGCGTATGGCGAATCATCGGTGGTTTGGATACAATCTTCGCATTACGGTCGCCGGAATCGGTGCGGCATTTGGGCATTTGAGGTCTGGGTCTATGGGTGATGGACATTCGACAAAGCTCCCGATTGCCGGTGGGCATCGCAAGTTCGGCACGTTGCTGGGCGTGTTCACGCCTAGCGTGCTGACAATCGTCGGCGTGATCATGTACCTGCGCTTCGGCTGGGTCATATCCCAGACCGGACTCGGCGGGGCATTGGCGATTGTGCTTATATGCAATGGCATATCGTTGGTGACGGCGCTGAGCGCCTCTGCCGTCGCCACGAATATGTCGCTCGGGGCGGGAGGGGAATATTTCCTGATCTCCCGGTCGCTGGGTATCACCATTGGCGGGGCGATCGGCATTCCCTTGGCGCTGTGCCGAATACTGAGCGTGACACTCTATTGCTTCGGTTTGACCGAGGCACTCAGCCTGTTCTGGCCGGCGGCGTGGGGGGCGATGCCCGCGCAGTATATGACGGCCGGGATTATAATCGTAATCACGCTGATTTCCGGCAAGAGCGCGGCGGCTTCTCTTAAGCTTCAGATTCCGCTGATGGTTCTGGTCGGGGTGTCGCTTGTGGCCCTTGCCATCGGGGTTTTCAGCGGCCCGATTCGTCCGTTGTCGTTGGCGAGTCAGGCCCCCGCCGGAGCCGAGCTTGTGGGGTTCTGGGTGGTGCTGGCCGTGTTCTTCCCAGCCGTGACGGGCTTTTCCGCAGGCATAGGCCTCAGTGGCGACCTTAAGGACCCCCAGCGTTCCATACCTCGCGGGACACTGCTTGCGGTGGGTGTCGGACTGGTTGTTTACCTTATCGTGCCGGTGCTGCTTTCGATGACCGGGCGGGTCAGTTGGGACGAATTGGGCAGCATCGACGCCTCAGACCCGCCAGTCTGGACGAAAATTGCCGTGCTTGGGGCGTGGCTGGTCCTGCCGGGGATGCTGGCGGCGATACTCAGTTCGGCTTTCGGTTCGAGCCTGGCCGGACCGCGGGTGCTCCAGGCCCTGGCGCGCGACAGCCTGGCTCCGCGATTCCTTGCCCGCACCACCAGCACCGGTCAGCCGATGCTGGCGACGCTGGTCAGCGGCGCGATCGCTGTTTCGGTCGTGGCGCTGGGTGACCTCAACGCCGTGGCTGAGCTCGTTACGATCTTCTTTTTGACGCTGTACATGTCGATCAACATGGTCGCTGCGACGGAGAGTCTCGTCGGCGACCCGTCGTATCGCCCGACCATTCGCGTGCCGTGGTGGCTGTCACTGGCTGGTGTGGCTTCCAACTTGGTGGTGATGTTCCTCATCAGCCCGCAGTGGGCCGCCGTGGCGATTGGCCTGCAACTGGTTTTGTACCTGGTGCTTCGGCGCAAGACACTCAAGGGAAGTTGGGGCGACGTCTGGGCGGGGCTGTGGGGAAGCTTGGCGAGGTTCTGCATTTACAAGCTTAGCCGCCGCAACCCGGACCCGCGATCGTGGCGGCCTCACATGCTGGTCTTCGCCGATCGACTCGACGACCGGGCGGCGATTGTCCGCATGGCGGCGTGGTTCAACCAGAACCGCGGCTTGCTGACCGTTTGCGACGTGATGGAGGGCTCGTCCGAAAGCGAGGCCGACCTGGCAGAGGTCTCGGGCAGGCAGCAGGCACTGAAGGATTTCCTGCATCGAGAGGGAATCCTGGCCTTCGGAGAGGTCAACCTGGTGGGCGACTTCGAGGCGAGCATGCCATCCATCGCCCAGGCAAACGGTATGGGTGGGCTTCGCAGCAACACGGTGGTCTTCGGCTGGCCGAGACGTCCGGAAAGGCTGGCCGCCGAATTGCGGATCGTCCGGGCGCTGGATCAGTTGGGCAAGGCGTCGATGCTCGTCCGTCCGAACCCTGCCACCGGCCCGGAAAGCTTCCGTCGCATCGACGTCTGGTGGCGAGGCCGGCAGAATAATGGCGACCTGATGCTACTGCTTGCACACCTGCTCAGGCTGAACGCCCAATGGCGCGACGCGGAAATCACCGTGCGGACGATCGTTCTGAGCGAAACCGAGCGGCTGGATATGGCCCAGGGCCTCGACGAACTGATCCACTCGATCCGCATTCGCGCCAAGCGCGACGTGATCATCAAACCTGCCGACACATCCATCGTCGAAATAATGCAGCAGACCAGCCGGGACGCCGATGTGGTGTTCCTCGGCCTGCCCGCACCGGAAGCCGGCGAGGAAGACGACGCTGCCGAACGACTGCTGGAAATGGTGGAAAAGCTACCCACGGCCGTGCTTGTGAGAAACTCCGGCCCGCTGCGAGGGAAACTGCTGAAGTAGGGTTTGGTAGTCGGTAGCTGGTAGCCTGTAGTCAGTCGCCGATTGCAGGCAGTCGGTCGGCTGTAGCGGGCAATTGGTCAAGCGAGGCCTGTTCGCTTCAGCGAGCAGGGATTTCCGATTCCAGCGACGGCGCTTCGCCTGTGTATCCGGGCGCTGGGCGTTTCCTTTGATCGCGGCTTGCGTGTATGCTTTGGGGGTGTTGGAAATATCATGACGGCTTGGGTCTGCGCGGATTTGTTTGGCGCGTGGGGGCTCGGGCTTCGACATATAGGAGATTGTTCATGGCGAAGATGACACGTCGAGACCTGCTAAGGACGGCCACCGCGACGGGTGTTGTCGCGGCGACGGCGGGGACGGTTCTCAGCCAGGCCGCGCCGAACGCGCCCGCCGGGGCGGATAAAACCGAGACGCTCAACGTCGCCATCATCGGCACGGGCGATCACGGACGTCAGTTGATATTCCATTGCATGAAGCTGCCCGGCCTGAAGTTCAGGGCGGTGTGCGATATCTGGGATCACAGCCGGACCTACTCGGCCAAGCTGCTGAAAAAGTACAAGCACCCCGTCAACGCCTACGTCGATTACCGCGACATGCTCGCTAAGGAAAAGGACCTCGACGCGGTGATTATCGCCTCGCCGGATGGCTTCCACGCGGAACAGGCAATCGCCTGCTTCGCCGCCGGGCTGAACGTATACCTGGAAAAGGAGATGGCGCTGACCATCGATGACTGTCGCAAGGTCGTCCAGGCAGCCAACAAGGCCGGCAAGCTGCTCCAGGTTGGCAGGCAGCACCGATCGAACCGGCGATACATGCGGGCGTTGGATTTCATCGACACCAAGAAGGCCCTCGGGCGAATCACGCACGTCGGGGCCCAATGGCACGGGCATCGGCGAGATAAGGTAACCTGGCCAGAGAAGCTCACCATCGACAAGGCGCGCCTGGCCGAGTACGGCTTCGAGTCGATGGAGCAGTTCTGCAACTGGCGATTCTTCGCCAAGTTCGCTGCCGGCGAGATCACCAGCCTTGGCAGCCATCAGATCGACGTTTTCAACTGGTTCCTCCACGGCTTACCCAAGAGCGTCTACGCCGTCGGCGGACGGGATTACTACGACTACTACGAGTTGTATGACAACATCTCATGCATCTACGAGTGGGACTACGACTGGGCCGGGCGAAAGACCCGCGTTTGCGGCACGTATGAGATCAATAACACGACCGAGATGGGCGGATTCTTCGAGACCTTCACGGGCACCGGGGGCGAGCTGCAAATATCCGAAATCGCCACCCGAGGCGGCCTATGGCGAGATGTGGCCGCACCGATCGCCCCGTGGGAAGAGAGCCTCAAGGCCAAAGTTTTCAATGAATACGGCGCGCGGGCTTACGGGCCTATCCCGGCCGAGGATGCGCATCGCGTCTACTGGCACCACCTGCGGAACTTCTTCAACGCGATTCGTGGCACGGAGAAGCTAACCTGCCCCGGCGAGGTAGGCTTCGCGGCTGCGGTCGCGTGCCTCAAGGCCAACGAGTCCATGAAGCTCGGCAAACGGATCGATCTGTCGGCTGAGGATTTCAAGGTGTAAGCAGCGCAGTTAATCAGCAAGTATAGACGAGGAGTAGAAACGTGAATGGGCGTATAACTCGCAGGAGTTTTCTGAGAGCGGCCGGGTTGGGTACGGCGGCTTTGGCGGCACCGGGAGTCTTGGCGTTGGCGGCACCGGCGGGGACAAAGGACGGGCGGCCTAACATTGTTCTCATCATGGCCGACGACATGGGTTTTTCGGACATCGGCTGTTACGGCGGGGAGATCCAGACGCCCAACATTGACGCCCTTGCGGCCGGGGGGATTCGCTTCACGCAGTTCCACAACAACGCCAAGTGCAACCCCACTCGGGCGACTTTGCTGACGGGCCTTTACAGCCAGCAGATTGGCGAGGGCTGGATGCGCGGCGCCGCTACTATCGGCGAATCGCTCGGCGAGGCGGGGTACCGGACGATCATGGCCGGCAAGTGGCACGCCCCGCGCCTGCCGACCGATCGCGGTTTCGACCGTTATTTCGGCCTGGCTGACGGATGCTGCAATTTCTTCAACCCCGGCAAACAGCGTCCCGGCGAGAAGGCTCCGGGGCGCAAGTGGCCTCGCTGGCGGCGGTGGGGAATCGAGAACAAGTCGCTTTCGCCATACACGCCCAAGGACAAGAACTTCTACACCACCGACGCCTTTACGGACTACGCGGTCAAGTGTCTCGACCAGTACGCCAACGAGACCAAACCGTTTTTGCTGTACCTTGCGTACACGGCGCCGCATTACCCGTTGCACGCCTGGCCTGAGGACATCGCCAAGTATCGCGGCAAGTACATGATCGGCTGGGATGAGCTGCGGAAGCGGCGTTACGCAAAACAACTCGAGATGGGCCTGTTTGACGCGAAGACCTGTCGCATGAGCCCGCGCGACGATAAGGCCCGGGCCTGGGCGGATGCCAAGGACAAGGATGCCTGGGACCTCAAGATGGCGGTTTACGCCGCCATGATCGACCGGATGGACCAGAACATCGGCAAGGTCATGGCGAAACTCCGCCAACTGGGCAAGGCGGACAATACGCTGGTGCTGTTCCTGGCTGACAACGGCGGCTGCGCCGAGACAATCCACAAGACGCCGGATATTCCACCGGGTGTCATGGAGGGCTATCACACGGTGGATGCCCCGTGGGCCAACGCCTCCAACACGCCCTTCCGCAAGTACAAGGCCACCGACTACGAGGGCGGCGCATGCACGCCGCTGATCGCGTATTGGCCGAAACGCATAACCAAAGGCGGGCGGATAACCCGCCAGCTCGGGCACATCATCGACATCGTGCCGACATGCCTGGCCGTCGCCGGCGCCGAGGTGCCCACGACCTTCGCAGGCAAGCCCGTCCTGCCGCCCGAGGGCGTGAGCCTGGCGCCTCTGCTAACCGGCGAAGGGAAAGACTTCCCCGCGCGCGAGCCAATCTTCTGCTCTTATGGCGGATATCGGGCGATGTGGCAGGGCAAGTGGAAGATCATCGCCAGGGGCAAGGCCCAATGGGAACTGTATGATATGTCCGCGGACCGGACGGAACTCGACGACCTGGCGGGCAAGTACCCCGACCGGGTCAAGGAAATGTCCGCCGCGTATGATGCTTGGCGAAAGCGCTGCCGGGAAGACAACCAGCGCACCGCCCCCAAAGTCAGAACCGGTAAGGGCAGAAAACAAAGGCTGCGGGACAAACGCTAACCAATGGAGTGCTCGATGACGCGAACGCTGATCTTGTGCTTGCTGCTGTGCAGCCTCGCAGCCGGTGCGGCCGATTTCGTGCCGACGACCCAGCCAGCGGCCGCTGATACGATGCGGCTCGAGAAGGCGTGGGTTCGGATCTCCAGCCGAGCGCCGGGCCTGTCGGTACGCGAGGTGTTCGGTTATGCGCTGGACGCCGCGGCGGCTGGGTCCGCGCCGCTGCGCGTCGAGCACGCCCTCGGCCTGGCTGAAACGATGCAGGACCGCGACATCAACAGCCCGGGTTTTGGAAACTTCCGCTGGTATTTCAAGGCAAGTCGGGTCGAGGACTACAACGCCGTCGAGTTTGCGATGCGGACGGCGGCGCTGGTTCGCATGAAGTACTACGAGCGGCTGACGCTGACCGCCCGCCAGAGGCTTGACCGGCTGGTGCGGTTCGGCATTCAGGGGATTCGCCGCCATAATGTTCCCGAGTCGTACACCAACATCTTCCTGATGAAGGCGTGGAATTGCCTGGCCCTTGGCGAGTGTGCGGGCTTTCCCGAGCTGGCGGCTGAGGGGTCGGGAATGCTCGATCGCTGGCTGATGGCGACCTGGGAGTCCGGCCTGCGCGAGTACTCCTCGCCGACGTACTACGGCGTGAATATCGAATGCCTCGGCCTGATCGCCCGCCATATCGAGGACCCCGCGGCGCGCGCCAAGGCCGAGATCGGCCTGAAGCTGCTCTGGACGGACATTGCAGCCAACTGGTTCGCGCCCTCGCTGCGCCTGGGTGGGCCCCGCAGCCGGGATTACGACTACATCACCGGGCACGGCTACCTGGACAACTGCCTCAGCCACCTCGGGTGGATCCCTACGGACAAAAAGCAATCCGGCGACGCCTTCAGGGCACTTTCGCTTTGGGAGCCGCCAACAAAGCTCACAAGACCGATCCTGTCGAACCTGCCGCGGACGGTTTTGCGGCGATGGGGTGGCGGTTCCGGCGAGTCGGCCGTGACGTACATCGGCAAGACCGTCGCTATTGGTTCGGCCGGGGCGTGCTACGGACCCGTGGACAAGGTCCTGACCGTGGACCTCGGCGGCGGACCGATGATGCCGATGGTCAACTTTGTGATGGATGGGCGCGGCGATCCGTACGGCAAGAACAAGCGGCTCACCGGCGGCGGGCACAGCAAGGCATTCCACCTGCGCCCCTTTATCGCAAGCGTCCAAAAGGGTCCGGAAGTGCTGCTGCTTGCCAGCGCCGATACCGAAAACGCCAGCCACTTCCGCTATGTGCCCAGGCCCACGTGCCTGCTCAGCCACCTGGTGCTTCCAGGAGGCGGCGAGTTGTGGATCGCCAACCGCCGGGTTCGGCTCGATCAGGCGGGCGATGCGATGGCTGTGTTTGCGGGCCAGGCGGTCTTCCTGCGGCAGGGCAAGGCGGCGCTGGCCATCCGCGTGCCGCTGGCTCTCGACACGGCTGGGAATCCCGCGCCGATGAGCATCGTCGCCGACGGCGGCAAGTACGGCGCGATGCGACTGACGATTACCCATTCGCCCGATGCGCCCAGGGGACGCGGCACGGTGGCAATCTGGGTTCGCGCGGCCGAGGGGATCGACAACGATAAAGACTTCGCCGCCTTCCGGCGTTCGTTTTCGGCTCTCGGCGCGGGCACGTTGGTCGAAGACCGGGCCGAGGTCGTTGCGCCAGGCGAGAAGACGCAACTGCGAATCGTCGCCGACGTGCGCAGCGAGAAGCGAATAGCCGTCGAGGGCGGCGAAAACTGGCCCAAGGATTGCGTGCTGAGCGTGGACGGCCGGGATATCGGGCGAAAGTTGCTCGAGGGCGTGGACATTATCCGTCAGTACCGCAATCTGCTGAGCGGGCGCGTCGATGGCGGGGTCAAAGCCGTCCAGGCCGGACAAACCATGGAGGCCGAGGACGCCGCCCTGATTGTCCCGCCGTTCGTAATGGGTGGCGACGAGAGGGCCTCGGGCGGCAAGTTCATCTGGTCTCCGGGGCCTGGCGCGGGTGTTGGCGCCGGCAGCCTCGGCCGCGCGGTGTGGCTCGTTAACGTGCCCGCCGATGGCCCGTACCGGATCTCAGCTCGGGTGCGGACAGCCAGAGCCCAGAAGAACTCATTGTTCATTCGCATCCGCCAGCACAACCGCGACCTGCTACCCCGCAGGACCTGGGAAACCGGTCTGCACAAGCAGTGGAAATGGATTCGCTTGCGTGGCGATACGGGTAAGGCCCAAGCCAGACTTCGCCTAGGCGCGGGTCCCGCGATGGTGGAAATCCTCAGTCGCCCAAACGGCACCCGTATCGACGCGGTGCGAATAGAGTCCGCCCGTCGCCGCACCAGGCGATGACCGACCCTACCGCTGCCTGCCGGCGGGCATGAAGGCCGGGCCGCAATCAGCCATGGGATGCCTCTCACGAGTACCAACGGATGGCAGGAGGCGCTTGCGGCGTTGAACCTGCTGAAATCCGAGACAACCAATGATGGCTGCATCAAGACCAAGCGTCTCTGCTGCGGCTGGGATCACAATTATTTGCTGAAGGTCCTTACAGGGGGAATTTAGATGCGATTGACTTGGGATAGCCAGACGGCAAATGCCATCCCGCGCAAGGATGGCAATTGGCGAGTGCTGCGTCTACAATTGCGGCACTTCAGTTGGAGAAATCTCAGAGAGAGCCTGAAATGGATCGTCCTGTTTCCATTGCGATTGAAACGTCGTGCAGGTTGGGCGGCGCGGCGATAGGCGCCGGGCACGCGATGGCCGCCGAGGTGACCTTCGACGCGGCCAGCAGGCACACGGCGCAGCTTGTCTGCCAACTGGACGAGATGCTCGCCCGACGACAACTTCGCCCGGCAGACATTGATGAGGTGTACGTATCCGTCGGGCCTGGCAGCTTTACCGGCACGCGAGTGGCTGTCACCGTGGCGCGAATGCTCGCCCAGACGGTGCCCGGGCTTTCCGTGGTGGCCGTGCCGACAACCCACGCCCTGGCCGAGGGAGCACGCGGGCTCGACTGGCAGAAGCTCGGCGTGATCCTCGACGCGCGAGAAGGGCTTATCTACGCCACAACGTTTGTCCGGCGGGGCGAGCAAATCATCCCCGAAGGCCCGGAGGGCGTCATGACGCCCGATGAGTACTTCGCAGCCGCAGGCAGGCCGCTGTCGCTTATCGGCGAGGGACTGGCATATCATTCAGTGGCGGATGGCCTCGTGCTGGAACCCGATGCCTTGGCCGGACTGCCGCATCTTCCGTCGGCCGGGAGTGTGTGGAAGGTCGGACGGCAAATGGCGGCCGAAGGGCTCTTTACGGAATATCGCCAGCTCGAACCGATCTACTGCCGCAAGCCCGCGGCGGTGCGGGTGTGGGAGAAAAAAAACGGGCAATAGTCGCGGTATTGACCGCAAGGCGGTCCAGGTCGGCAATGTATTCCGCCAGCCTGGAGCGATGTGAGAGTTAATCCGAAACACGCATCAAGGAGCATCTCATGCATGACCTGACGCAGTTTTCGATTTTCCTGGTCAACAAGCCCGGCGTGCTGGCGTCGGTGTCCGATGAGTTGACCCGCTCGCGAGTGAATCTCGTCGCGCTGACGCTTGTGGACTCGATGGAGCACGGCGTGCTTCGGATAGTCTGCGACAAGCCGGACCTCGCCCGCGACGTGCTGGCCCGCACAAACGACCGTTGGACGGAGACCGAGGTGCTCGTGCTCGAACTGAAAAACGAGCCGGGAGCGTTCGCCTCGATCGCGCAAAAACTCGCCGAACAGCACATCAACATATCGTACGCCTACGCCACGGCCGGGGCGGCGCACGGGCGGACCACGGCGGTCTTCAAGGTCGCCGATATGAAGAAGGCCCACAAGGTCTTGGCCGCCATCGAAGCCAAGGCTAAGCCCAAGAAGGAAAAGCCCGCACCGCGTAAGACTCAGGCTGGCCGAAAGGGTCCCAGGCAGTAAGGGCTGCACCTTGGTGGCAAGTAGCCACCAGCTTGTGGTCCGAGCCCGGGAACTGGACTAGCGGCTACCGTCAGTCCTTGTCCTCATGCTTGGCCGTCAGCAGTTTTTTGCACACGGCCTCGACTTCGCGATAGCCGAGGGCCTCCTGCAAACGCCGGTGGGCCGAGCCGGTCGTGCAAGCCAGCAGGGCCGTGATGAGGGTGGCGCCTTGCGTGCGATACCGGCGATCGTACTCGCCGATGAGCTTGTCGCGGAACTGCCACAGCACCGGCGGGATCAGCACCCGCCGGCGTGGAACGTCTATGTAAACTCGCATATCGTCGTTCAGGAACTCCGCGAACCGGCGATCGACGGTCTCGCGGAAACCGTTCGGCTCGATGGGCACCCTGGGCAGGCGGGCGCAGCAGGTGGTTGCTCCCGGCACGGCGGCGGCGATTCGGAAGTCCTCCTCGGACGCCAGGGTCCGGGCGATCTCGCGGAGCGTCGTCGTCCTGCCATCGAGGGGGAACTGCCGATCTAGCAAGGCCTTGGCGCCGATGATTCGCGGGCAGTGCCTCGCCAGCAGAAGCTTCATCGACCAGGCGGCGTGTGCGTTGTACCAGTAGGCTAGGGCATCGGCGCGGCGGGGAAACAATTCGGACGTGGCGGCCGGGCCCGTCACGGCCAGGATGGCGAGTTGGCGATCCAGCGTATCGGCGTACTGCGGCAGTCGATCGCGGTCGGCCAGGCCGTTACGCAGAACGCAATCGGCGAGGACCTCCGCCAGCGGCTCGTAGTCGACGGTCGGGACGACGCCGCTGGTATCCAGCACGATGGGCGGGCAAGGCTGTTCGCCGCACCCGCAGGCCGAGGCGAGGGCCAGGGCGAGAACCGAAAGAAACGCGAACTTGCGTACCGCGAGATTCATAGCAATGATTGTACTTGTGGGCCGACTGGCCTCAACAACCAAACGGTTTGTTCGGAGCAGTAATGGCGCAAACGAAACTTCGATGGTTCAGGCGACTGGTGAAGGCGGCACTGTGGACCATGGCGGTCCTGCTGGTACTTTACATGGTCTTTCCGTTCTGGCCTGGCCCGGCGCTGGTGCGATGGCAGATCAATCGCCGGCTGGCGGGCTGCTGGGACGGAACGGCAGCCATCGACGGCGTAGACGTGAGCCTGGTTGGCCGGACGGTAAGCATGGGAGGTTTTGTCCTCTGCGACCGCCAGGGCCGTGCCTGGCTGCGGGCTGCGGGCCTGACGGTGTCAGTGGATGAACTGCTGTCGTCGCGGCCGGTGGTGCGCAGCCTGCGAGCGTACAACGCTGAAGTAATCGTCCATTGCGACGACGGCATCTGCCGCCCGCCCCTGTTGAGCACCACGAGCGACGACTGGGCCGATCTGCTTGGCGTCGATGGCGTCGTAGTCGATGGCGCGACGCTGACAATCCGCAACAACGGCGGAATCATCAACCAAACCGGCGTGCCGCTTGTCAGCTACCGGCGAAAGGCCGGCCAGGGCTCATGGGTGGGCATGCTCAACAGCGTCGGAACGTTCGAGTTCACCGACCTCCAAGCCACGGGCTTCGTCGCGGGCGAAGACAGCATCGAGCTTGGGCGACTTACCGGAAAGCTTGGCGGTGGGCGGATAATAGTGACAGGCCGGGCCGACAGGGATCCCAACGGCCAGTGGCGAGCCACCGGACGAGTGGTGGCGACACGGGTGAACCTCCGCCAACTGAAGCTTCGCGTATCTGGAGGCGGCGAAGGCATCGTAACGGGCATGGCGGACCTGCGGCTGGCCCTGCCGGACCCCAACGGCCTGGCCGGCAAGGGCGTGGTATTCATCCAGGGCGCCGACCTGAGCGGCGTTGCGCCAGCGAAAGCATTGCTCAAAAGCGCGGGCCTGAAAAAGTCCGAAATGCTCACCAACGCCGACGGCGAAGGCCTGTTCCACGTCCGCGGAACAACGTTCACGTTCGACCAGGCTCGGCTGAGCCTGCCACTGGCGGCGGTGGACATCGAACCGGGCGCCAAAATCAACGTAGCGACCGGACAACTCGACGCGGTGGCCGTCGTGGTGCTCTTCGAGCAGGTGCGCGACATGATAAAGAGCCTGCCTCTGATCGGGCTGATGGTGGACCTTACCGAACGCTTCAGCCGACTTCGAGTGCGTGGATTCTGGCAGGACGACGAGAGTATCCAGATAACGCCCGCCGCCACCAGAAATGTGACAAGCCAGACGCGACAGTTCCTCACCGACGCCGCCAGGGGTCGTAAGCGACTGGGCCGAGGAGTTCTCGACGCGTTGGGCATGCCCAACGGCAATTCCACGCCGACTTCCAGGCCAGCCAGCGGCCCCGCCACCAGAGGGGCTACGGATCCGGCGGACAAGCCTGGCAAATAACCAGGCCCGAAGGCTAATTGACGAATAAGCCATTGGCCGGTATGATGGTAGCTGGAAGTGTGCATATTCGATATGGACGGACGCGATACAAATTCTTCGTCCCTTCGCGCGGTAGTGCTGTCTCGCGACCCACTTGTCGGTGCTCGCGTGGAGCGTCTCTGCCGACGAGGCTGGCAGGCCGTGCTGGTCGCCAGCGGCTTCGAGGGCGCTGCGGAAATATTGGCTTCGCCTGTTACGGCGATGCTGATAGACCTTCGAGCTATGAGCGGCATTCATGGGCGACTTCTGGAATTGGCCGGGCGAATGAAAGTTCAATCGTTCGTCATAGTCGGTGACGGTCTGGGCACCAACAAGCCGGCACTGCCGCAGTTGCGGCGAGTCAGGCTGGAGGACATCCCTGCCGTCCTGGCGACACTGGCTGCCGAAGAGGCCCCCGTAGCCCAGCCAAAAGCGCCGGAAGAACCTCTGGATACACACCCAGGTCCCGGCCGGTACGAGCCGACAAGCGCCCCCGCGATCCAAACGTCCGTGGAAAGCTCAGCCACGAGCCCCCAGACCGACCGGGACGAATCGCCTCCAGCCCAGGCCGAGGGAAAACGAGTCGTGCTGACGCCCAAGTCCAAACCCCCCAAGTCGCGACAGGCCCTGCTGACGGCAGAGGAGCTCGCCGCGCTACTGGAGGATGAGCAATGACCGCCGGCGGAAATCTCCTGCTGCTGGCCGACGGGAACGCCGGGAAACTGCTGCGCCGACAGCTTGGCGATACGCCCCACACCGCCCTGGACGAACCGTACGACGCACTGGACGAGCTGGGCAGGCGAAGCTGGTCGACAGTTGTGCTCGCCGGACCACGCCCGGAGTTCGCCGGACTCTGCCGCGCCGCCAGACGTCTCCAGGCCGAGGCACGACTGTGCGCGGTATGTCCCCCAGCCGGGGAGGCCGAGGTGCGAAACCTTATGGGCGCGCCATTGGACAATTACTTCATCCATCCGCTCGGCGCCAGGGACATCGCCGAGCTGCGACTCGCCGCCGAGACGCCCGCGCCGCAGCAGGGAATAAACGGCGCTGCCGCTCCCGCCCACCAACTGGCTGAGTTGATCGACGCGGCCCAGGACCGCGAGAGCATGGACAACCACCTTGTCCACGTTGTCGGGGCACTCGTGGGCTGTCCGGTAACCTGGGTGCCTTCCGGCCAAGTGCCCGCAGGCGTCCGGCCGTTGCTTCTGGCGGCGGGTAAGTCGCCGCGCGTGCTGGTTCCGCTGGGCGTACCTCGCCCCAGTCGGACCGCGGATGTTTACCTCGCTTTTGCCCAGGAGTGCCTGCCGTCGCTGCTGGCGGTCGCCCAGAGGACCAGCGGCCTGCAACTGTTGTCGATAACGGACTACCTTACCGGCGCGTTCAACCGCCGATATTTCTACGAAGCCACCGACCGCATCCTGCTCCGCGCCCAGGCTGAGGGGTTCCGCGTGACGTGCCTTCTGTACGACATCGACGACTTCAAGCGTTACAACGACACTTACGGGCACGCTGCGGGCGACGAAATTCTTCGCGACACCGCCAGGATGATGAGGCAGATCACCCGCGCCCAGGACATCGTGGCGCGGATCGGGGGCGATGAGTTCGCGGTGCTGTTCTGGGATGCCGACAAGCCTCGGTCTCCCAACAGCCGCCCGCCCGAGACAGCCTACTCCCTGGCTGACCGATTCAGAAGGGGCGTTCACAAACACGCCTTCCGCAGTCTTGGCCCTGAGGCACGCGGAACGCTGAGTATTTCGGGTGGCCTGGCCAGCTACCCGTGGGATGGCAAGAGCGTTCGCGAGCTTCTAAGCCGGGCCGACGCCGCCCTGCAGCAGGCCAAGGACTCCGGCAAGAATTCGATCCGAATCGTCGGCGCAGGCGAGCTTAACCAATAGCGCCTGGCGAACGGCAAGAAGCCCAACGGGGATAACACGAATCGGGCGACTCCATGGATTAAGAAGCAGACATCCGCTTCCATCCATGTGTTCCCTTAATCCGTCTAATCTACGCCTGCTGCTGTTTCTTACGCTTCCACCGTTTTCCGCCGGCGCGGGATCCGGTCAGAACTGGTATATGAACGAGGTCTGAACTCGCAGGCTGTCGCCGGTGTCCTCTCCCTTGTAATCCGTTCGCCAGCGGGAGACCTCCACGCCTACCGAAGCGTTGGAATTGATCTTGTAAATCGCGTTTCCAAAGATCGCCGAATTGCACGTCCGGGCGCCGGCATCGATGATGTCGCCGTCGTCAATGAACTCGCCGCTGTATCCGACGTTGAAAGACCAAGGACCCCAAGGCCCAAGTGAGGCCGCCAACCAACCGCCCGTGCCATGGATCTCCGTAAGCCGGTCATTGGCAATGACCACGCCCTGACCGATCCCGCCAAGGTAGGCATCCAGGTTCTCGCCGGTGAACATCTCGCCCTTGAAACGCAGCCAAGAGGCTATCGGCAGGTCGAAGTCCAGGTTCGCCGACCAACTGTTGGCCTTCTGGTTGCGACCGGTCGCGTCGGTGTCGTACTCTTCGCTGGCGTAATGGCCCGAGGTGCCGACTGTGGCCTTTCGCCCAGCCAGGAACGGGAACATCAGACTGGCGCGTGCCTGAAAACTCGGCAGGCCTGAGTCCTCCCCGCTGTCGCCGGGATCGAAATCGCTGTTGTGACCGATGGACCGCGCCAGGGCGGTCTCGAATTTCAGCGTCGTCCCGCCGCCAAGATCGCAAACCTTCGTCAGGCGGATCTGGGGGCGCCGGTAGCCGATGTTGCCCGCCCACCACTGGACCGAATAGTTCAGCGTGGTCGGGTTGAGCGGCGAGATCACATCCCAGGTTTGCCCAGCCAGCAGGGTCAGACCATACTTCGCCCACTCCATTTGCATATAGGCATGGCGCAGCATGGGAGTGGCCTTGTTCTCGGCGCCTCCGCCGTAGAAGTCAATCTCGAGCAGGCCGCTCGTCTTGGCGCCGCCGACGTTTGGACCGGTGAACCGCAGGCCCAGGCGAGTCTCTTTGGCGGTGATGTTGAGCTCGTGGTCGTCGCGATTGGTACTCTCGTGCTCGACCCACCGGGCGAAGTTGCCCGTGTTGGTCCGCGAGGTGTCGAACGCGGCATCCGCCTTGATCTTGCCGTAGAGCTGCACGTCAATGTTGGCCCAGAGGTTTGCCCGCTTGCTACTTCTCTTGTCGGCGGCTTTCATGACTTCGGCCTTGGCAACTGCCCGATCCTCGTCGCTCAGCTTGGCGGTAAGCTCACGATTTGCCTGCTGGGTGGCCTGGAGGGCTTGCGCCTGCTGCTTCACCAATTCCGTCAACTGCCCGACCTGCTGCTCCAACGCTTTTAATCGCTTGTTCGTATCGGCATCGTCGGCCCCGCTGGCCGGGCAGGCCGACAGACACAAGGCCGCGGCAAACGCAACAAGGGCCAGCGCCTTGAGCCTTGCACGTCCGCCATCTATTGAGGCCCCGACCACCAGGCTGATAACTCTGCCCGAGAGCAAACATGCTGTACGTGGCATCTAGAAGTCCTTTAGATTCTAAGACTATTGATGGGGCGCACCCGCACAAACGGGCGTACGCAGGGGCATACGCTTCCAGGCCGGGCGAAATGCCAGAACTGCCCGACTGAGTTGACGTTTTACCTATCGGGCAAGGAACGTGAAAAACTTCACCGGAAGTTTCGCCCCGATAACAAGGCTCGGCCAGAGCAGTTTGCATGGACGCTATGGGCGAGATCGAATATGATCAATGGAGGTCCTGTGGGGCGCCGAGGGCAACGTGGCTAATTACTTCAAGCTGGACGAAAATGTGGATAGTACGTTGTGTCCTAACGACAAGTGGAAGTTGTCGGCCGCGATCATCGTTTTGTGCATAACGACTGCTGGGGCAGCCAGTTGGGCAACCCAAGGCAAACCCGGCACTTCCCCTGCCAGGCTAAAGGCTTACCAGTCGCCGTATTACGTCATCCACACCGATCTGGGCGATGAAGTCGTCGCCGAGGCATCTGCGCGCATGACGGCGATGGCGGAGGAATACCACAAACGGACCCGTGGCTTTGCCGGCGTGATCCGCCACCGCCTGCCTTTCTACCTTTACGCACGGGCTGAGGACTACCACGCCGCCGGTGGCCTGCCGGGCAGCGCCGGCCAGTACAATAGCGAGCGCCGGGTGCTGATGGCCCTGGCGGGCAGGCGACCCAGCCTGAGCCTTTGGCACACGGTTCAGCATGAGGGCTTCCATCAGTTCGTCCACCTGGCCATCGGCGGACACGTGCCCATATGGATCAACGAGGGCCTGGCAGAGTACTTCGGCGCGGGGGTTTGGACCGGAGATAGTTTCGTTACCGGCATTATCGCCAAGCGTCGCCTCGCGGCCGTCCAGCAGCACATAAAGAGCAACCAGATAATGCCCTTTTCAAACTTCCTGGCGATAACCGGCGCCCAGTGGTGCGATGCCTTCGAGCAAAGACAGAAAGATGGGGACAAGCCCAAGTGCTCCAGCAAGAGAGGCCGGGGCAAAAGCAATGCTGATAAGCCGAAAGTCAACCGCGTGCGGATCAACTACGACCAGGCTTGGTCCATGGTGCATTTTCTCATCCATGCCGAAGGGGGCAGGTATCGCAAGAGCTTCGCGGGGCTGATCTCAGACATATCCACCGGCATGAATTGGAAGCGGTCTTTCCAGAAGCGATTCGGCACCAACATCAAAGCCTTCCAACAACGATATTGCGACTGGTGGTTGGCCCTGCCCCCCGATGCCACAAGGGATCTTTCCATCAAGGTCCACGTGGCCACGTTGACGAGCTTCCTGGCACGCGCTACAAGCCAGGGACAAAGTTTTGCCAACGTGGAGCAATTCCTCAGCGAAGCCCGCGCCGGCCGACTCAAGTGCCACAGCGCCCAGAAGCTGCCCGCATCGTTGCTGGAGCGTTCCCTGGTGGATATCCGCGGGTGGAATCGCGGCTGGCGATTGGAGGACACCGGGCGCGGGCCGACAAAACTGGTCTTGGCTTGGCCTGGCGGGACGACGTTCACCGGCTCGTTCACCATCGGTAGCGGCAAGTGTGGCAAGGTAAAGGTAACGGTAACGCCCCCACAGGACAGCCCATAGCCCACGCAATTATTGCGTAGGCCTTATACGCATCCCTGTCAGTTTTCGGGAGTTCCCATTTTTTCTCATTCGCTCCCACGCGTCGGGTTGCCCGCGAATTATCTGGGATGCGTATGACGCCGCGGCGCGGCCCCGGGCTCTGCGCGCAAAGCGGGACGGCCGTTGTCGACCGTCCCGAATCGCTCGCGATTGATTTGCGTGCGGCCTTGGGGGCCAGGAAAGCCTATTTGCCGATGGGAATCAGCACGATGTTGCGGTAATCCAGCGCCCCGCCTTCGGATTGCAGCGCGACCCAGCCGGACAACTCCTTGCAGTCGGTGGCGATGTTCTGCACCAGGCCGTTAACCGTGATCACCAGGTCGCCCTTGTTGAGGTAGATCTCGTAGTCGTTCCACTGCCCGACGGGCTTCTCGTTGGTCGGGTGGAGCTTCGTGGTGTGCCGGCCCTTGGTTCGTTCGGCGGCGGCCTTCATCGGGAACTTGCCGATATTCCAGATGTCGCCCATGGAGTCTTTCTCGCCCTGGCACTCGATCGAGTTGGGCCAGACCTTGTCCTCGCCGTGAACCCGTACGAGCACGCCGGCATTGCACTTTACATGGTGCCGCATCTGGAGTCGCAGGACGAAGTTATCGTACTTGGCCTCCGTGCGAATATAGCCAGCCGGCCTGCCCTTGCAGGCCATCGCGCCATCGATGGCGGAGAAGGTGTCCTTCAACTTGTCGCTGGAGACCTTCCAGCCCGTGAGGTCCTTGCCATTGAACAGCAGGACCGCCTCGCCGTAGTTTTCGGGCAGGGTCTTCAGCTTGATGTCCTTGAAGTCAATAGTCATGGGCCCGCCCGCGTGGATCTGCATGCCGATGAGGCCCTCAAGGGCTCGGGTTTTTCTGTTGTCGATGAAGGCGCTGGCGAGTTGGCCGTTGACGTACTCCTCGACATAGTTGCCCATGCAGACCAGCGTGTACTCGTTCCAGCCACCCTTGTTATAGAGCTTGGCGGAATCCATCAGGCCGGCATTGCAGACCGAGCCGATCACGTTCCTTTTGGTCTTGCCCTTGTCGCCATCGACAACCACGAACTGACTGAAGGCAGTCAGATAACCGCCTTGGCTCCTCTCCATGTACGTGCCGCCGATCTTGTACAGGCCGTACGCCTTGCCACCAAGCTCGCGAACCTCCGCCTGATAGCCGCTCATGCACCACTTGTTGGACGACTTGGGCCTGGCTGGCAACTGGATGCTGCGGTACTGCACCCCACTATTGCCATTCTGATATCGCCATTTGATCTTGAGAATGAAGTTCTTCGGCTTGCCGCCCTGCCAGATGCAGAACGTATTGCCGCGTGCGGGATGCTCCTTGGTGGTCTGGCCACGAAGTACGCCGTCAACAACCGACCAAAGGTTCGCATCGCCGTCCCAGCCCGTCAGGTCCTTGCCGTTAAAAATGCTCACGAACCCGTCATCAGCCTGACAGGCCGGAGCGACCTCGGCACCCATCGCCAGATTCGCCACCAGACAGACCACGATACCAACACCAAACAACCAAGTTTTACCGTTCATTTCACCATCTCCAGATCAAGAACCACTCTTTGAGGCCAACGTTGCTCGCACTGCGGGCGTCGTCGGACACCTCTTTAACACTAATTAGACACCATCCGGTGCTCGGGGCCAAGCCCCAACACTGTCGGCCCGGAGTATTTAACACGCGCCGCAACAGAAAGAACCGGCCGCTTACCGGGCTTTTGTTGGCGAGCTTTGTATAATGGCCCCCGTGAGCGTCCTGGATTCCGACAACCGCCATCCGCAAACAGGAGACCTGACCAGGGGCTCGGTCGGCGGGTTGCTGATGCGTCTTACCTGGCCGATGCTTATCGGGCACTTCGCGGTTGTCGCCTTCAACCTGACGGACACCTACTTCGTCAGCCGACTGGGCACGGACGAACTCGCTGCCATGGGGTTCATGTTCCCGGTGATCATGCTCTTGGGCAGTCTGACCATCGGGCTGGGCATAGGCACCTCCAGCGTGCTTTCTCGAGCGATAGGCCGGGGCAGCGGGCACCGCGTCCAGCAACTCGCAACCCACGCGATTGTGCTGGCGCTGGCGATCGTGGCTATCTTCGCGGCGGCGGGGCTGCTGACGATCCGCCCGCTGTTTTCCCTGCTGGGCGCGCGCGGAAACATTCTGGACCTCGTCGATCAGTACATGACTATCTGGTACGCGGGCGTGGTATTCCTGGTCGTGCCGATGGTCGGCAACCATGCCATCCGCGCCACAGGCGATACAATCTGGCCCAGCGCGATCATGGTGCTTGCCAACGTGCTGAACATAGTGCTGGACCCAATACTGATCTTCGGACTTCTGGGAGCACCGAAGATGGGCATCGCCGGTGCCGCGGCCGCGACAGTTATCGCCCGGGCGGCAGCGCTCGTCGGTTCGCTGGCGGTGCTGCATTTCCGCAAGCGGCTGTTGACGTTTGAGCGTCCTAGCGGCAGGCAGCTTTGGCAGTCCTGGCGGGAGATTCTCTCGGTTGCCGGCCCGGCGGCGGGGACGATTGTCTTCATGCCGGTAGCCATGGGGGCGATCACTCGCATCGGCGCGGAGTTCGGCAAGCAGACCGTCGCTGCCATTGGGGCGGGCAGTCGGGTGGAGACCTTCGCGATAATGGCGATTGTCGCCCTTGCCGGCGTGCTGATTCCGGTAATTGGGCAAAACTGGGGGGCTGGGCAACTGGCCAGGGTCCGCCGGGCTCAACATTTGGCGATGGGGTTTGCGTTTCTTTGGGGCGCAGCCGTAGCGGCGGGGCTGTTTCTGGCAGCCGGGCCACTGGCGAGGCTCTTCAGCGACGATGGCGAGGTGATTGCCGAGTTGTCAGCCTTCTTGCGGATAGTCCCTCTGGGCTATGGTCTTATGGGAGTTGCGATTCTCGCGTGTTCGGGCATGAACGCGATGAACCGCCCGCTACAGGCTACCGCACTGAGCGCCATTCGCCTGTTGGGGCTTTACCTTCCCCTGGCGGCAGCGGGGGCCTGGCTGCTTGGGCCTGAGGGAATCTTCGCCGCCATCGCCCTTGCCAACGTTCTGGTCGGCGGGGCGGCAGTGGTTTGGGTCCGCCGCCTTCAGCGGGGACCATCGCCGTCTTAGGGGTCCGCTGGCCTTCCCGTCGCCACGTAGGCAAGCCTGCTACTGCTGGTCGTAGGGCTGAATCTCGTCGTGTTTGAAGACCAGTTCGATGCCTGCTTTTGCGAACATCGCCTCGCTGTCGCCGCCGGCGTGGTATTTTCGCTCGCAAACCACCCTCACCATGCCGCACGTGATGATCAGCATCGCGCAGGCCCTGCAAGGAGTCATGCGGCAGTAGAGTGTCGCCCCGGCCAGGGATATGCCCAATTTGGCGGCCTGGCAGATAGCGTTCTGCTCGGCGTGGATCGTCCGCACACAGTGTTGGGTGATCGAGCCATCCTCGTGAATCACCTTCTTGAGTTCATGGCCCACGTCGTCGCAGTGCGGAAAGCCCGGCGGCGAGCCGACGTACCCGGTTACCAGTATCTGCCGGCCTCGGGCAATCACGCAGCCACTGCGTCCCCGACTGCACGTGGCACGCTTGGCAATCGCATCGGCGACTTCCATGAAGTAGTCGTCCCAGCTCGGCCTGACGTAGCGCGGCTTATCCTTGGGCTTCTCAGACATGCTGGTTGTCCTCTGTTTTGGCGACAAGTTTTTCAAACACAGCGTAGTTCATAGCAACAAAAATCAGTCGGCGGCAAAGAATTTTGTTTCTTTTCCAGCCCCGTGGCGTATTATTTATTCGTTGGTCGGCGCCGGGAGCTGGCCTGTCGGATTGGATCGTGACATCCTTGTCTATACCAAGAGGCATCTGGGGTCGCGCCTGTTAGGATTGCTTGACTGATGAAGATCTACGTCGGAAACCTGAGTTACAACACAATGGAAGACACCCTCCGCAACACTTTTGCTGAGCACGGCGAAGTGGAAGAGGTCCATGTCCCCACCGACCGCGACAGCGGTCGCCCCAGAGGCTTTGCCTTCGTGACCATGCCCAACCAGAGCGAGGCCCAGGCGGCAATCGCCGCGATCAACGGCCAGGAAGTTGATGGCCGGGTCCTCAACGTCAACGAAGCTCGCCCGAAGACGGGTGGCGGCGGCGGCGGTGGCTTCGGTGGCCGTAGCGGTGGCGGCGGTGGCGGCGGCGGTGGCCGTGGCGGCAGCCGTGGCGGCGGCGGCGGCGGCGGTGGTGGCGGCGGCGGTCGCCGCTGGTAAGCTCCCCGCAACTGGCGGAAAGCATACCGACATCTGAAACATGATTGCAGAAACGCCGAGCGTTTGCGCTTGGTGTTTTTGCATGCGCCTTCGGCGGCAACGACCAATCACCGACCGTGGGGCGGGCAGGTCAAACAGGCTACGGGAAAGACGCCCGTGCCATGATCGCCAAAGATATTCATGGACGGCAGGGAAGTAACGGCGGCGAACTCTGCTCGGTGGGGATGGGGTTTTTACTCAGCCGCCATGCGGCGGTCGTGGATGACTTTGGCGATGGTCGTGTCGCGCTGCTTTTTGGCGGCTGTGAAGAATGCCTCCAAACCATTGCTGTCACCGGCGTCGAGAAGCTGGCGGAGTTTCACCAGCGAGCGGTCGAAATCATCGATCGCCCGCAGTATGCCTTGGCGATTTGTCAGGAAGATATCCCGCCACATTTCCGGGTCGCCACTGGCCAAGCGCGTCGCGTCGCGGAAGCCCGTGGACGATACATCCAGATCCGCGCGGGTCGGCAGGAGCATCAGCATGCTCGCTAAAGCGTGCGGCAGATGGCTGACCCGGGCTATTACGCGGTCGTGGCGGGCGGGGGCCATGGTAACCGTCCGCATGCCCATCTTTTCCCATAGCACCCCCACGCGCCGGGTGACCTCGGGCGGGGTCTTTGGCGTCGGCGTGAGAATGCACGTAGCGCCGCAGAACAAGTCCGCCCGGGCGAAGTTAGGCCCCTTCTGCTCGCTGCCGGCCATGGGGTGCGAACCGCAAAATCGCCCCGCCCCCAGAAACCGATGAGCTTGGCGAACCACCGACGCCTTGGTCGAACCGACATCCGTAACGATCGCCCTGTCCGCCAAGTGCGGCGCGATGGCTTGCATGTGGCCTGCAAAGGCCCCCACCGGCGTCGCCAGAATCACCAGGTCGGTATCCCCAACTGCCTCGGCCGGGTCCAGGTGAACGCTATCCACCGCACCGATCGCCAGTGCCTGATCGAGCGACGATTTCCGCCGCCCGA
>CAZMBZ010000026.1:0-23763 GCA_964564285.1 uncultured Planctomycetaceae bacterium
GGCAGATCGCCAAGATCGAAAAACACCACGCCGAACGGTACAAAAAGCTGCTGGCGATGATCGAAAACGGCACGGTCTACAAGCGCGAAAAGCCCATCGTCTGGAAGTGCGAAGTGTGCGGCTATACGCACGAAGGCACCGAGCCGCCGGCAAAATGCCCCTGCTGTCAGCACCCTCGCGAGTACTACGAGCCGGCCGACCTAAGCATATCGGACTGACCCGGCAGCCTAGCGGGGCGATGGCCGAAAGCGTCGCCCCGCCGCGCCGGTCGCCAGCGGCAGCACCCGGGGCTCCACGACCTAAACTACGCTGCCGAAAGCTCTTCGCGGATTACATGTTCGGACTTTTCCGCGCTCGGGTCGTCCTGCGTGGCGAGTACCGCGTCGTATGTTTCCTCGCCCCATCGGTCTCGGATTGCGGCAGCCTGCTCGAAGCCCAGCCGCGAAAGCAGACCACTCCGCAACATGAACAGTTCGCGAAGCATCTGGACGTCACAGAATATCCCAGCCGCGCGAATTGCCCATCGCCTGACACAGTTATGGAACGTATTTCTGGCGAAGTAAAAGTCGTGTAAAAACGCCTCATCGCCAAGGATAGCGTCAGTTTCGATGCTCCTGTCCTTAACGGTTCGCAGGTCCAGCCGCATGCCTACGACGATGTCCTCGACCGTATCGGAGTAGCTGCGTTTGCTTCCCCATCGCTCGAAGAGCAGCACTTCCTTGAAGAATCGGCCGTGCTCCGGGCTGATGGAGACGAAGAGGTCATCGTACCCGATCGCCATCGAATGAGCCAGGCAGCAACGGGTTAACTCACTGAATACCCCGGTGTTGCGATAGTCTGGATGCACAGCGAGGTTTGTGATCTCGCATACTCGCCTGTCGGCCTGGCGCAGCTCATCGATCTCGGCGCCGAATGCCCGGTCCGAAGGCAGGCCCAGTTCCGGCGAATCCATCAGCACGCTTGTTACGGCGACGACCTTGCCGTCAACCTTCGCAACGAAAGTCGCCATTTCTGGAATGGCCTCGAAGCAGCGGATGCGAGCGCCTCCGCTACACGGCTCGATGTACCCGCGCTGAACGTAACATTCGTGGACCAGTCTGTACGCCTGCCAGTGGTCCTCCAAGCCAATCGCTCGCGAAACCGTAAAGCCCCGGGCCTTGTCGCTGAACAGGCCGGCTCGTTTGAAGAACTTAACGCGTCGAATCAAACGCTCCGCTTTAGCAGGAGGGGCAAAGCCAGAGGCCAAAACACTTGGATTCGTTGTCGCGATTGTCATCATTCTCTCCATCCTCCCCGTCAAGTTACCTCGCATGCGTGACAAGCCCACCCGGCGCCCAGGCCGGAGCGGTCACACCGCTTCCTTGAATTCCTCGTCCATCACGTAATCCCCCTCGGATACTTCGCCTTCAGCCACCGGGCCGATTCTGCCGGACCGCAACTCCGCATCGACCAACGAAGCCCAGCCTTTGATATAGTTAACATACGGATTGGTAGCGACATAGAACCGCCACAGCAGAGGCAGATCATCCATCCGCTGCGTCGAACCATCACCCCCCACTCCACCTCGCTGAATCGCAAGCAGATCGAGCCGCACCAATATCACAGGTTCCGGCACCGCGGAGCCGCTGCTTCGAACCGGGCCAATTCGCCTGAATCCCAGGGCCTCGTACTTTGACTGCTCCCAAGGCCTAACCACGGCCAGGAGGTCAGAACAGCCGACAAACTGACCGTGGGCAACGCAGCATCGCAGCAGGTCATTGGGCACGTTGGAGCGGTAGTATTCCGGCACTGTGGAGCGGTTAGTCAATTCGGCGACGAACCGCCCGCCTGAGCGAAGCTCCTGCAACTCGGGAAACACTCTATCTGCTGGCAGGGGAAGGCCTTGGCAATCCAGGGCGAATGTTGTCGTGGCGACTACTCCAGGCCAGGCCTTGGCCATGAACGTGGCAATGTCGCTCGGACCGTCGGCCGGATCGAACCAGATAACCTCCGGCCCGGGAACAGGATAGCCCAAACTGACCTTCATCTTGCGGACGAACTTGTACGCAGCCAGCAAGTCCTCCTGGCAGACCGCGCGACGAATGCATGCCCCTTGGGGAGTAAAGGCTTCCGGCCTTGGGATATCGCGATGACATGCCGGTACCAGGCGTCGGGCGACCACCCGCGGAGCCAACTGCGTTTGTCCTTGGGGTTCGTTTGCCATTTTTGTGTTTATGGGCATGTCTTTTACTCCAATCTCAAGCGGCAATCGCCGCATCAAAACCAGGCTCAAAGAAGACTTTGCCATAGTCCATTGCTCACTAACTCCTGTGCTTTACACCACTAAACAGACGCACGATATGTTGGCGACAGTTGCGTCAGCCGTGCAGGTTTATATATGCTGGCATTCGAATATTACTTGAATATCGGCAATTCTCTCATAGAATTCCAAAATATGTTTTATCTGAATTATCGGAAATACTAATCGAGGCACACAAGGTGGACTCCCATTGCTCGCCAGACATGGGACCCAGCAACACTGCCACGCCTTGCGAACGAATCAGGACCTCCATCCCCCTGTGCATAACCTCTGTATAGATAGAAATTTTCTCTCGACCACCCTGCGCCACGGCCTGTTGAACGATTGACATGGCGTCGGTTGGATGGTTCGTAGCGTCGATAACCGAGAACACGGCCTTCTCCATGGCCTGCTCGGCAATGTCGAGCATTCCCGGCCAGACCGCGCGAATCGCCAACCTGGGCTGCCCGCGAGACCATTGAGCCAACTGGAGAACGAGGGAATCCGTCGGCCAAAGCAAGGCAACATCTCGCAAGCCCTGAAGAACACTTACCATAAGTCATACCTCTCTTACACCAGCTAATGCTTCCAGACGGCATATCCAACATGCCATTCGACCTTCATAAGAAGCACGCGCCGTACCATACGGCAGTGAAGGGGAGGGTTTGTCCTCGACAAGTCTTTGCGCAAACAGCAGTAATCAGAATTGGATTTCGCTATCTGGACCGCCACGCCAACTCGGGTGAGTTGCGTTCTGCAACGTGGCAGGGATGCAGAATGCACAGATTGTGCAAACCGCAACACAATCCATGCCAGCAAACTACATTGGCTGAAGGTGTGAAATGTGCCCCGGAAGACAAGGCGACAAAGGAGGGGGTCGATAACACCAAGTCCCAGCCAGGCTCAGCCGGGCATCGGTGGAGGGAGGACCTGTCACGAAATGCCGTACTTGGCTAGCTTTCGCCAGAGAGTCGTTCGGTGGATCCGAAGCAATTTCGCGGCCAGCGTTATGTTGCTTTGCGAATACTCCATCGCTTTTCGAATGGCCCAGATTTCCGCCTCCTCGAGAGCCATCAACCGGCTTGGCGGTGGTTCATCCCTTACGGCCGAGACGTCCATGTAATATTCAGTGAGTTCCTCGGCCAGACGATGCGGGCAGGCGCCGGTCACGTACAGCCGCTCCACCCACCCGGCAAGTTCTCGCACGTTGCCAGGCCAGTGGTGCTGCTCGAGCATTCTTAACACCCGGGGATCAAGCGATTTGGCAGGCTGTCGGTAATGCTCGGCAAACGTCGAGAGAAATCCCCGCAGCAGAGGCTCGACATCCTCAACGCGATCCCGCAGCGGGGGAATGTGTATACGAATGACGTTAAGCCGGTAAAAGAGGTCTTTGCGAAACCGCCCTTCCTCGACGTCCTTGCGAATATCCCTGTTGGTGGCGGCAATGAAGCGCGTGTCAACTGTGTGCGTCTGAACTGTCCCAACGGGCAAGACCTCCCCATCCTGCAAAACGCGAAGCAGTTTGGCCTGCATACCGATGGGTATATCCCCAACCTCGTCGAGAAACAGCGTACCCTTGTCGGCCGCCCTTACCAGACCCAGCATTTCCTGGTCCGCACCGGTGAACGCGCCGCGAACATGGCCGAAAAACTGACTCTCGAAAACACCTTCTCCGACGCCGGCACAATTGACAGGTATGAAAGGCTGGGCTCTTCGCGGACCCCTGGCGTGGAGTCGCCTGGCCACCAGTTCCTTGCCGGTTCCGCTCTCGCCTTCGATAAGAACCGTGCAGTCGCTATTGGCGACCCGCTCGATCAAATCGATGATGTTACGTATAGCTGCGGAGTCGCCAATGAGGTCGCGACCGAGTTTGAATCGCCCTAGTTCCTCCATTGCTACGAGAACTCCTGTAATCTCTCGTGACAAACTCCGATATCACCAATGCCGCCTGGGTTGCCCAAGTCAAAACGATGCCAGCCATCTCGGGTCACCTGCCCAATCGTGCCCAGCCGGCGCGGCAGAACCACAACCGCTATCGACCGGCATACGATGGCTGGACCAATGACACCAAACAACATCCGCGCCCAGAACTCCAAGCACAAGAAAGATGGCCCAAATCAAACCTCGCATTGAAATTGGTAAGACGCCGCAACCCAAAGCCATGCAAGCAAGAACGTCGCGTACGTCCCGTCCGCTGCACCACAGCAAAACAAGCGCCTGTTCATCGGCACCAAACACACAGATATGCTAGCAGGTGCGTGCTCCTCCAAACCTCGCACGCTTCCTGACTGAGACAGGTATATTCGTATTATTCTCAGGCTAAGGGCGCTTCGTCAAGTGAAAACCTTATCGGACGGTCCCCCCCCCATAACATAACCGTCGACCGGAGATTAACCTTGCCCGTCGTTAGATATTGACCTACAGTAACTTAAGTCACCTACATGGACACAATATCGACGGAATTGCCGAGATTGCCTGCCGATGAAAAGATGAGAAATGACGCGCCACCAGCCCATCGAATACGCAAAACTTCCCCGTAATCAGAAATGATGGCCTGCCCTGCCTGGAGCGTTTTACAAGAAGAGCGTCGTGTTTTCGCGCGGCAAACTCCTTTGTGGCAAGGAATACAAAGCGAGTCATCTTGCCAATCTTGCGAGGCTTTCCTGCCACCGGCGCTCATGCGCCAATACCAGTCAACTCGCGTTCAACCTGCGCTCAAGGAGGCAACTGCGCGGCCTGGCCAGGCGCGGTCGAAGACATCCTTTCCCCACCGACTTTTCACCGCCCGCTGCTGGGTAGGCCCGCAGCGGCTTGGCAGCGAACTCCGGTGAATGAACAACTCGCCAAGCAGTTCCGCGTCCTGAAAGAGCCGCTGCGATAAGACTTGCCAAGTGCCCACAAATCGGTGATACGGATTCTTGTCGATGTAGTAGCTCTTGAGGAACGCCTCCACCTCATTGGTGCTTTGCTCGATATCCTTGAAGCGGTCAGCCAGTCCCGTCAGGTCCAACCGAACCATGACAACGGGATCGTGAATCTCCTCGCAATAACTCCTTTCACTACCGATCGTCTCGAAACCCAACAGGCCGTAAAACCCGGCATGGCCTGGGCTGACAGCTCCGATGAAATCCGTGCAACCCTGCGCCAACGCATGGGCGAAAGAGCATCGCATCAACTCCGTCATCACGGCGCTGCGGCGGTGGGACTCAGCCACCAGCCAGTTAGTGCCCTCGCACACCTTCCTGCCCTGGGCGCGCAACTCGTCGATCTCGACCTTGAAGGACTGGTCTGATGGCAGGCCCAGGTCAGGGCTGTCGATCAGAACACTTGTGACCCCAACGACTTGATCTTCCGCCTTTGCCACAAAAGTAGCGGTTTCCGGAAGGGCCTCGAACACGCGAATCCTAAGCCCATTCTCACAAGGTGCAATGTAGCCGCGCTGAACGAATACGTCATGCACAAGCCGATATGCGGCCGCAAGGTCTTCCAGACTGGTCGCCCTGGTGATTTCTGCCCCTTGGGTATCATTGCTGAAAAGCCCGGCCCGTTTGAGAAGAAGCATCCTGCGATCCGCCTGTCCACCCTCTTTTGACCGCCATCTGGGTCTTGTTCTGTTCGGCATTTTGTCCATCGTCAATCCTCCGACGAGCACCTGTCAGCACTAGGTGGCATTCACCGTTGGGAACATAGGATTCGGTCTGGACCGGTGCCACCCGATTTGATAAAATGGGCAATATAGGGAACATTATCGCTGAAGATGCCGATACATTCGGTATGAACGAGGCACCCGCAACCGCCAGGCTGGCCTGGCTGGTGAGTTCGGTGCGGCAACCAGAAGAAAAAACATCACAACTTCCTGCTGACAAGCAGCGTATGAGATTATGTCAGCTCTAATTAGCACTGGGCATTACTGACCGAGATGTATAGACTTGAGGCATAGGTGCCAATAGGCACTGGCATCGGAAGACATATTCCAGAGACCGGGACTTGGGTGGATTCAACTTTCCACTGACAACGAAGGGGTCACGAATGACTGAGGGACTGGGCACTACCGAGCAACCTGGCCGAAGCATTGGGCTGCCCCTACTGGTATGGCTTCTGCTTGCTGCATGCCTGATTGCAGCCTTCGCACACAACTTCGGTGAGATGTGGATACGCTGGTTCCCTGCCTGGAAGCACGGCGAGATGGACCTGTACTCGCGAATAACGCTCGGCCAGAGCTACTACACCCATGGCCCGCTGGTGCCTCTGGTCAGCCTGCTTATAGGCATCCTGCTCATTCGTCACACCCGCATAAAAGTCAGGCCCCAACGGGTAGTGGGAATGATGATCCTGATCCTTTCCCTGCTTCTGCACTTGATGGCCTGCCTGGCGCGGGTGAACTTCGTCAGCGGTTTCGCATTCATCGGCGTGGTGATGGGACTGATCCTGCTGATATGGGGGGCCGAGGCGCTGCGTCGGCTCTGGTTCCCCGTTGCGTTCCTGATATTCATGGTGCCCTTGCCGGAGGTGACAGTCTCCAATGTCAACTTCAAGCTGAAGATGCTCGCCGCTTCGTGGGGGGTTTCGTTGGCCAATATTATCGGGATAGCGGCCGAGCGAGTCGGCAACCAGGTCCTGCTGGATGGCGACAAGAGCCTCGTGATCGCCAATGTCTGCAACGGCCTGCGTACGATCATCAGCCTGCTGGCGTTCGGCGCGATATACGCTTACGCGTGCCAACTCCGCGGGCTGTGGCGATTGTTTCTTTTCGCGGCATCTTTGGCCGTTGCGCTGGTCAGTAACTCGGTCCGGATTGTCAGCCTTATCCTCGTGGCCGACGTATGGAACCCGGAGGTGGCCACGGGCTGGTATCACGACGCATCCGGCATTATGGTGTTCGTTATTGCCTTGTTGCTGATGTTCGGCCTGGAACGTTTGATTCTCTGGGCACGAAGGACCGTGGGCTGGCCCGCGAAGATAATACCTCTTTTCGCAGGCGTTCGCCGAGACCCCAAGGACAATGAACAAAGCGCGAACCTCTTCCATGCGACCAGGAGCACTCGGGGTTGGGTTGCCGTCGTGTTGATGCTGGTCTCCGTGGGCGGGGCGTTCTGGCTGCAACGTTCCATCCCGCCTCGCTGGAACCAGAGTGTCGCCGAGGGGGCCATTCCCGAGCGTCTGGAGGTGGCCGGCACGGTCATGAACAGTTACCCCATCGATCTGGACAAGAACACCCTTATTACGCTCGAGACGTCCGACTACCTGAACCGCGTGTACGTGGCCCCAGGCATGCCCCACCTGACTTATTGCATCATTTTCAGCAAGGACAACCGCAAGGGCACGCACCCGCCGGACCTCTGCATTTCGGGTGCCGGCGATGGCATCCTGACCATGAAGGATCTGCTGCTGGATGGCAACGACGGGGACCGCCCCGTACCCTGCCGAGAACTGATAGTCCAGATGGCCCCCCAGCAGAGACAGTACTTCATCTACACCTACAAGTGCGGAGGAAGCTACACCAACAGCTTCTGGAACCAGCAGTTTAGTATCTTCACCAACGGCTTGCTGAATCGGGATTCCAGCGGCGCGCTTATCCGTGTTTCGACGAGAGTCACCACCACCGTCGAGGACGCCCGGAAACGCTCGATGCAGTTGCTAAGAAAATCCATTCCTTATCTTGACGAAAACCTTAAGTAGAATTGCGCAGCGACTAACGACCAGCACCAGGCCGGCCAACCTTCCGAGTTGCCGCCGGGCTTAGGAGATGCCAGAAATGACTAAAGCACGTCGCATAGCTTGGATAGTCGTGGTTCTGTTCATAGTTGGACTGATAGGCGGGGGAATCTCCTGGCACATCTACCAGAACAGGGGCGACAAGCTGCTGAGAAGGGCGGAGCTGGCCTTGCGAGCCAAGAACTTCGACAAGGCCGACTCTCTTGTCGGCGACCACCTATCGAAGTATCCCAAAGACTGGCGAGGCTATTTCCTTCGAGCGCGAATATACATGAAGCAGGGGAAATTCGTCGATGCGAGAGCCCCACTGACCGACGCGAACAGCCTGAACTCGGGGAACGCTTCCCTTGCCATAGCCATGGCCCAGACGTACTCGAGTCCGGCCCTGCGAGCCTTGGGCTCACTTGGCAGCGCCGACAACACGCGGAAAATCGAGGCCCTCCGCGAGGCGGCCAACGCACTGGAGAAGGCTAATGAAGTCCTTCGGACCTTCAAGTCGCCAGACGAAAAAGCCATGTTGGACATCGCCGAGAATATCGCGATGAATTACCAACGAACGGGCTTTGCGCTTCAGACAATGGCCGACATCCTGGAAGATGACGCGAGAATCGCCGAGGCATCCCGAGATATGGATGCCGCAGTGAAAAAACGCGATAGAAGCCGTTACGAACAAGGCAGGGCAAGGAAGGTGTTCGCCCAGGCTATCCAGAAACTCCTGGAGGTTATTCAAAAAGACCCCGCGCGGCCTCAAGCCGCAGAAGCACTCGTGAATCTCTGCCTGGACCACCTGAGCGAGAACCTGCGCCAGGAAGACGCCGCCAACCCAGGCGCCCTCGTCCTGGCCAAGAAAGCCACCGCCGACCTGGCCTCAGCCCGCGAGGCGATGAAGGACCCCAATACCGCCCCGCCGACAGCAGAGGCCCTGCTGGCTGTTTATGACCTGCAATCATACGCCCCTACCGCCGATACCAAGGCCGGCAAAAGCAAGATCGCCGAAGTTGGCAAGCGACTCGAAAAGGTTCTCAAGGCAAATCCAAAAGACCCATCCATCAAGATCGCCCTGGGGCAAGTAAGCATGGTGCAGGCTGGATTCAATGATGCAAATCAGTCAGCCAGACTCCTTCAAGATGCAAAACGCCTCGCCGATGAAGTAATCCAGAACGACCGGCGCAACTTCGGCGCCAGACTCCTTCGCGCCAAGGTGATGCTGTCGCAGACCGACAGGGCCTACCAGGCCGCCAAGACCGAGAAAGCTCAGGAGGAGGCGAAGGCGTTGTACGCACCAGTCGAAAAAGACCTCTTCACACTGAAGTCGGACTACCCGAACAATTCCCAGGCCCTTTACTATTACGCCTATGCCGCCCAAAAAGCCGGCAAGACAGAACTGGCTCACGATGCGAGGCGAGCCCTGATCCAACTGGAGGAAAGGACGCTGGCACGGGGGAAACGCTATCGGCATGGACAAGGGAAACACTTTGCCCAAGCCCGAAAACAGTTTGTCAAACAGCTTCTCCAGCAGGGCTTCTACGCACAAGCCTTCGCCGACGCCGAACCGCTTTACCGGAACCATCCCCAAGACCCCGAAGCCATCACACTGTTTGTCCAGGCCGCTCGCGACACCGAACAGACGAACCTTGCCCGCCAAACATTGAATGAGGCCTGGCAGGCCGCCTTGACAAAGGCCAACCAGGCCGATCCGAACAGGCCGGGAGAAACGCCAACCCCGTTGCCTGTCACCTTGATGGCCGTAGCGGAAGGCTTCCGCTCCCTGGGTGACACCAATGAGGCCGCCAAGGTGCTGGACGACCTGCTGTCCAATGACGCCAAGGCCCGCGCCGACAACCCCGACAAGAAGAGAACACCCGACGAAACCCTCGCTGTCGCAAACGCGCTGATCTATAAACAACGATCATCCGAGGCAGAGACACTCCTGCTCAATGAGATCACCACATCTCCCAAAAGACCCAAGACATACCTGGTCCTGGCTAACCTCTACAAAGCCACCAATCGCGACCTCCAGGCCGAGGAACTATACCGAAAGGCAGTGAGCCTGGACGACAAACACGACCCGGCGTACCGCCTGGCGTTGGCCAAGATGCTTGTGTCACTGGGCGACCTCGATGACGCCAAGAGCGTATTGGAACCTATCGCAAAATTGAAGTTTAATAAGGTCGAGTTGCTCCAGCTTTGGATCCAAAGCCTTCGTGGCGAACTCATTGACACCGACGTCCAGGACCTTCTACGCAGACCTAACGCAGAAAAAAAATACGGCGCCCAAATTGCGCAAATCTGCCTGGCCGCAAACAAACCTGAGCAGTGCCGGGATATCTGCAAGGCAGGCCTCAAGGCCAACCCAGGAGACGCCGCATATCTCGTCCCGCTGGCCAGGGCGTATCTCGCCCTGGGAGAGAAGGACGACGGCATCAAAACCTGGAAGAAGGCGATCCAGGCCCAACCCCGTCAGTTGCCTTTCTACCAGCAGACTGTCCTGCAAATCGTGTCCAGGGGCGACCCGAATGCGACTGCCTCCCGACCCGCCGGACCCATCAGCATTACGCTGAAAGAGTTTGAAGAGAAGACCGGCCAGGCCGGCGCCGAGATGATGCGCATCCCCGGAGCCAGACAGGAATTTGTGGACTTCGCCATCGCCAATCAGTTCGAGCGGGTAAGGCTCTACGACCGCGCGGGCGAAATGCTGGCCAATGTAGCCACCAACCGGACCGCTTCCCCGGGAATAAGGTACAGGGCACAATTGCAAAAGGCCCAAGTTCTCGCTCTTACCAACAAGCCCGACGACGCCATCAAATCCCTTGATGAACTCATAGCAGCCAACAAGGGTATCGCCAAAACCAGCGCCATGTACGCCAAAGCCAAAATGCTCGCAATAATGCGGCGAGCCGACGCCGCTAAAGAGGCACTGAACGATCTTTGCCAAGAGGCAGGCAAGAAGGAAAACAAACACCACGACATCCTCCACAAGACGGCTGCCCTGCAACTGAAACTCGGCCTGATCGAGCAAGCAGAGGCAACTTGCGATGTAATGAAACAACTGTTTCCCGGCAGCCCGCGGAGTTGCGTGATGCGGGCGGAAATCTTTCTCACTAAGGGTCAGTTCGGGCAAGCTGTCAAGCTTTACGAGGAGGCGATATCGCACCAACCGGCAAACTTCGATCTGTATCTCAGGCTGGCGGATATCCTGGACGCCCAGGGCCAGAGCAAAGCCGCACTGGCCGCACTCGAGCGGGTCGAGCATCTCGGCCAGGTGGGCATGCCTTTCGGATTGCTCCATCAGGGCAAACTCTTGTCGAGATGGGGCCTTCGGGCCGAGGCGATCAAGAAACTCGAAAAGCTCTCAGCCATGCAGGCCAGGCCCAATCCCGCTGTCCAGTTGGCCCTGGCAACCTCCTTTGGCAGGCTGGGACAGAAGGACCAAGCCAAGGCTGCAATAGCCAAGATAAGCGAATATTCCCATCAGTACGTGGCCGCCCAACTGCTCCTGACTGACCTTACAGACGGCGCCAATGCCAAGCTGGCGATCGTTCGCGACCTGGCAAGCAAAAAGCCCGGCAATGAGTCCACGCTGATCTACGAGATGAGCTTGCTTCTGCGCGAGAAAAATCCCGCCGAAGCCCTGAAAGCCTTCGATGCCCGCCAAGCGTCTGCCAGGCCTCACTCGCCACTGTCCATGAAGGTTGCTCCGCTGGCCTTGAGAGCAGCCATCCTGGCTGGGAATTCCGCCAGCATGAAACAAATCAGCCAGGCTATCGCCACCAGAACAAAAACCCCTCAATGGCGTCTCGCCGCGGCGATGCTGGCCATGGACGACGAGCCGAAAAAGGCCGGCAAGGCCCTGGCCGAATCGTCCATTTACCCCACAATGCTAAGGCTGTGCCTGGCCAACCGATCCGGAGATGCCAACGAGGCACGAGAGTGTGCCGCCTGGCTTGGCAAGACCAACGCGGACCTGGCCAAGCGGCCTCAGCCCGTTTCAATCCCAACCAACCTGATGTTACTTTGCGGCCTGCTGGCCAAAGATAACTCCCTGACCAAGGCCTCCCTTGCCAAACTCGGCTCGGGAATCGCGGCCCAGGCAGCCCGAGAACTGATGTCTGACAGGCCCGGCCAGGCTGAATCGGACGCCGAAACCATAAAGCTTCTCAAGGCCGGCATCGCCCGTGAACTTCACATCCCGCAACTAGCCCTCGCCTGGGCCATGGAAGCCCTCAAGGCCCGCGCGACCTGCCAATGGGCAGCAATGGAGCTATCACTCGCCGGGGCGAGCCCGGAAAATGTCAAGCAGGCTGTTGGCATTCTCAGGCCGGTGGATTGCGACCTGGCCAAGATCCTCGGCGCCATGGTTCTCCAGCAAGACGGCAAGTACAAACAGGCAGCCGAGATATACGCCGCCCTGGCCGACAAGACCGGCGACATCGGCCCCAGCTACCTCCCAGACCAGGCGATGGCCCTGGAAAATGCGGGACAACTCGCCGAGGCCCTGAATCTGTACCGCAAGATACTGCAAAAAGGCATCGAGCCCCAGGCCGCCAACAATGCCGCATGCCTTGTCATGCAATTGTCACCCAACGACAAGGCCAAGCTGGCAGAAGCCAAACAATGGATGGATGCGGCATTGGTCGCCTTGCCGACACCTGCCGTTGCCGACACCGCCGGCTGGCTTGCCCACCTCCAGGGGCGCGACACCGAAGCCCTGAGGCTGCTTCGCCGTGCAATCAGAGGGCTGCCGGATTCACCTGATGTTCACTACCACCTCGGCCTGCTCGAGCATGCCGCTGGAGATGCGAACATGGGCCGGTTGCACCTGGAGGCGGCAGTGAATCTCGGCAATGACCTCAAAACCATTGGCAAGCCGGTGCCCCCAGCGACGGCCGAGGCCATCAAACTCGCGGCAAAAGCTCTCGCAACCGCCAAGAACCCCAAATGAGGCAGCAGATGACAACCAAACGGCTTATCACACTGATTTTAGTGGGCCTGATCACGTCGGCGATAGTCGGCGGAAGCATTTTCTTCTACTTGCGATGGAACAGCGCCCCGAAACTCCTGCGCAGGGCGAAGTTGGCCTTGAGAGCCGATAACCTTGACAAGGCCAAGGCCTTGGCGGACTCCTATATTGCAGCGTGCCCGAACGACTGGCAAGGCTATTTCATCCAGGGTCAAGCCTACAGCCGACAGGGCAAATACGCCCAAGCCCGCCAGGCTCTCATCAAGGCAGGCCCATTGGAACCGAATGATCCATCCATCGTCCTGGCCCATGCGGCAACCTACTCCCTGCCCGCTACACGAGCTCTGTTGCCCGATAACGGCCCCCCGGCCATCAAAGCTATCACCGGCGCAATTGCGAGCCTGACCGAGGCCGTTAAGGTTCTCAGCGCGTTTGAGCCCACCAACGAAAACTCCGCCGTGCAAATCAACGAAGCAATCGGACTGGACTGCCGAATCCTGGCCGAGGCACACAACGCGATGGCCAGAAAACTCACCGCCGAAGCCAAACTCGCCGAGGCCTCCCGCAACACAGACCTGGCCAAAGCCAAAACCAGGGCAAGCAAGCAAGCCATGGAAGATGCCGACAGCCAGAGCCGCCAGGCGATACAAATGCTGTTGGCCGTGATCAGGAAAGACCCTTCCCGCGAGCAGTCCGCAGAACCGCTGGTCGCCTTGTGCCTCAGGCAAAAAGATCACAAGTCACTGGCGGAAGTAAAGCAGATCCTGGCAAAGGCCGACAGCCCTCCACCCATGGCGACCATGGCGATCGTAACCAATGAATTGATGAGCATTCCCGACCGCACCGGCACCGAATTCGACAGAAAACTCGATGAGGTCATCAAGCAAATAGACAGCCTGCTGGCCTCCCATCCTGGCAACACCAGGCTGAAACTTAGGCGAGCGGCATTGGCCATGGAAAAATCGGATACAACCACCGCCAACAAGCTTGCAATCGAACTGCTCAAAGTCGAGCCCAGGAACTCCACCGCCCAACTGCTTCTGGCTCGCGTGCAAATGGCAGAGGGCAGATTCGCCGAGGCCGAAAAACGCCTGTTCGCCCTGAAAGCGGAATTCCCCCACAAGATCGCGGCACACTACTGGCACGCCGTGGCGGCAGATGCTACCGACAAGGAACAACTCGCCAAGAACGCCATGCGAACAGTAACCCGCCTTGAACCCCTCAATACACATGACCGCATACTCGTGGCCAAAGCTCATAAGTACCTCGCGAGAAGGCTCCTTGCCGATTTTCCGGAAAACGCCTACGAAGACGCCCGGAAATGTCACGAGAACGACCCTGACGATCCGCAGGCCCTTTTGCTGCTAGTCAGGGCGGCCCGTAAAACCGATCGCCTGCAACTGGCTCGACAAACACTCGCCGACGCCACCACAAGCCCTGACATCTCAGCCAGGATGCTCATGGCGGTCTTCAAGGGATACGGTATGCTGGGAGACCGTGACCACGCCATCGATGCTCTCAACAGGGCCGCAAACGTCAAACCGAAAGACGCCGACGAGAGGTACAACGTAGCACGTGCGAACCTGCTTACACACCGAACCACCGATGCCATGCGACTGGCCAATGAGGCAATCCGCGAAGACCCCAACAGCCCAAAATCCCATTTCGTCATGGCCTTGGTCTATGAAGCCACCCGCCGAGACCTCCAGGCACGTGAGCACTTCCGCAAGGCTGTGAAACTCGACAGCCGGTCGCCCGAATATCGTATCGCTCTGGCGGCATCGCTGAGAAAAACCGGTGAGCTCGACGAGGCCTTGGCAGTTTTGAAACCTGTCCTGGCGATAAGCGAACCGGCAAGAGAGATGGAACTCAATATCAGAATCCTCCAGGCCGATCCCGGTGAAATAGCTGCCGCCGCGCAGGAATCAGGCAAGCTATTGTCACAGTTTCAGTTGGCGCAAGTCTACCTGATAAAGGGACAAGTGAGGCAATGCATCGACCTCTGCAACGCTGAACTCAAGAAACAACCCGACAGCTACACCGGACGCATGCTGCTGGGCCAGGCCCTGCTGGCCAACAACGAAATCGACAGGTGTATTGAAACCTGGACCCCGCTCATAGCCGCCAAGCCCGATGAGTTGCCGGTTTACCAATACCTGGCAGCAGCCTTGAAACGCCAAGCGGGTCCAAAGTCCCAGCCGCAAGAGATGTATCAGCCCCTGGCCGACATATCGGGCGCTCGCCCGGAAATGGTGAACTCCGCGATTGCCTGGCTGTGCCGCAAGTTTGGCAAGTACATCGAGGCCGCCGAATTCAATGAAAAGGTTGCACTGGACGCCAAGAGTAACCAGTCCATGCACTACAAGGCTCGCCTGCTCCAAGCAGACTGCCTTGCCAGCGCCAGGCAGGCCGACAAGGCCCTGGCCGTTCTGGACAAACTTGTGGACGACAAAAACTTCAAGGCGCAGCTCAAGAAGACGTTTGCGACAAAGGCAAACATGCTTATGCGCCTCAGACGCCTGCCGGAAACGGAAGCGACGCTCGACAAACTGCTTAAGACCGCCAAGGACGAGAGCGACATTTCGTATCTCCGCAGAGTCGTCGAGGCCTTCGCCCGGATCCGGCGAATGGACAAGGCCCTGGCCGCATGCGATGCGATCCAGAGCATTCGCCCCGAGGAGTCCAGTAGCTACGTGCTACGCGCCTGGGTGCTGGGAAAATTCAATAAGCTGGAACAAGCCGGCATACAGTACCGCAAGGCCATCAAACTCAACCCGACGGACCTCAATATCTATGTCAACCTCGCCAACAACCTCGACGCACGCCTGAAACCCATCGCCGCCATGAACGCCCTTGGCGAATTGAAAGCCCTCGGTCAGGCCGGACGGTCACAGGCGCTTCTCAACGAGGCAAAGCTTTACGCGAGATGGGGCCTGAAGGACCGGGCGATCGAGCGACTCAAAGCCCTTGATGAAGCTACCAGCCAAACGAACAACCCCAAGACCAACCTGGAATTGGGCAAGTTCCTGGCATCGCTGCACATGATCGACCGAGCAAAGACAATCCTGGTGAGAATACCCGAGCATTCCCGCGAGTATATACCTGCTCGCCTGTTGCTGGCCCAACTGGCCGACACGCTGGAACATAAGCTCGCGATCGTACGCTCCCTGGCAGACAGGATCCCCACAAACCCGGAGATACTCGCCAAGGAAATAGCCATCCTCCTAGCCGAGGGAAAGCCCGACCAGGCCTCCAAGGCCTACACGAATTTCATGGCGCAACTCAAACACAAGGGCGCGATACCGGCTGCGGCGGCGGAATTGTCCATCACTGCCGCCATCGAGATCGGAGACATCCCTTTGGCGGCACGAACGGCCAAGGAACTGGCCGTCGCAAGAGTCGGGGCGCAATGGGCCCTGGTCGCCGCCGCCCTTGCTCTTGACGTCGATCCAAACGCAGCCGCCAGACTGCTGCCCAATCCGACCCAGGCCAGCGGACTTGAGCCTGTGCTCGGCTTGTGCCTGGCCAAGAAGACAAACGACCCCAACGCCGCCAGCGTATGGACGGACCGGCTGGACGAGACGCTCTTCAAGACGACCGATGGCCAACCATCCTCGAACCTGGCGAACAGGTATCGCTTTCTCTGCGGCCTGCTGATTGGAGATAATGAGCGAATCCAGCCGGCGCTGGCGAAACTCACTGCACGCCAGTCGATTATGTCTCGCGCGGCCAGGGAACTGGCCGACAACCTCCAAAAGAACCCGTCAAGGTCGGCCGACGAACTGGTCACACTGATCCAGGCCGAGATGGCGGCAAACGCTCAGCAGGTTGATCTCGCAAGACTCTGGACCACGAAAGCCCTCAAGGCCAGGCCCACCTGCCAATGGGCTGCCGCCATGCTGATACAGTTGGCAAACAGGCAGTCTGTAACGGACGTCCTGAAGGCCCAGGCCCCGTGTAAATGGACTGCGGTCCTGCAGGCGCAGATAGCAAATCAGCGTTCTCAACTGGAGAACGTTGACGCCCTGCTCAAGCCGACGGACTGCTACCTCGCCAGACTCCTCCAAGCCCGAATCTCCAATGTCGCCAAGGAGTACACCAAGTCGGCCACGGCCTACGATTCTTTCAGCGAGGTCGAAAAGCAAGAGCCCGGAATGGCATACGAGCATGGCGGCGTGGAAGAGAAGGCCGGCCATCTTAAAAAGGCGCTGGCACTGTACCAACGGGCCTGGAAGGACGCCAATAACCCGATCGCGGCCAACAACGCCGCATACGTCATAGCAAAGCTGCACCCAAGAGATCCAAATCAACTCGAAGAGGCGCGAAAACTGACTGAAATAGCCTTCAAGGCCCTGCCCATACCCCCTCACCGCGACACGGCCGGGTGGATCGCGCACCTCCAGGGCCGCACCGACGACGCCCTCAACATGCTCAGAATTGCCAGCAAGAGCATGCCCACTTCGGCGGAAGTCCATTACCATGTCGGCCTGGCCGAGGCGGCCGCCGGAAACCGCGGTCTCGGCCGAATGCACCTGGCCGAGGCGGTGAGAATCGGAAAGGAACTACGCGCCGCCGACGCGAAGCTCAGACCGTCGGAAACCGCAGCCGCCGATCTCGCCAGACAAGCCTACGATGAAATCGAGCCGGAATAATCAGTGTATGAAACCAGACCCTTCTACCCCTGCGAAACCGACTGAACACCCCCGCGGCAAGCCCGCCCACGTGCTCAGCTTCGACGTGGAGGAGTACTTCCAAGTCGAGGCCGCCGCCGGAACCGTGCGCCCGGAAAACTGGCCTGAGTTTGACACGCGCATCGAGCAGGCCGTGGATGAGATACTCGAAATCCTCGCTGAACACACTGCCTCCGCCACGTTTTTCTGCTTGGGCTGGGTGGCTCGACGCCATGGCGAGATGATAAAGCGAATCGCGGGTGCCGGCCATGAGATCGCATCGCACGGCATGAACCACCAGATGATCAATCACATGACGCCGCGGGAATTCGCCGACGAACTGGCCGACAGCAAAAAACTGCTGGAGGACCTTTCGGCCAGGCCGGTCGTGGGCTACCGCGCGCCGACATTCTCCATAACGCGAAAGACCGCGTGGGCCATAGACTCACTCGTCGATGCCGGCTTCGAGTACGACTCATCCGTGTTCCCCATCCGCCACGACCGCTACGGCGTGCCGGACGCCCCGCGCTGGGCACACTGGGCCGTCGGGCCGGGAGGCAGGCGCATACTGGAAATCCCCCCGCTGACGCTCCGAGCACTCGGCGCCAATCTACCCGTCGGCGGGGGAGGCTACCTGAGACTGCTGCCCGTCGGCGTGGTAAACCGAGGCCTCAACTCCGCCGAACGTCTCGGCCGGACCGGCGTAATCTACCTGCACCCGTGGGAACTGGACCCCGACCAGCCCATCCTGCCAATGAGCCGCCTGAGCCGCTGGCGACACCGAGTAAACCTACACCGCACCGCCACGAAACTAAAATGGCTCCTGTCGAGACACACCTTCGGCAGCTTCCGCCAAGCCATGAACTCGCTGCTTTCCTCAGCCACGGCGGAACACCGTTTCGGCCCGCCCATCGCCTGACCATCCCCCCGTCGGCAGCGGCAACGTATCGTTGTGATCCAAGCAAATCAGAATTTCACGCCAATGTTGGTTTATTTTTCATGCCGATTTCCAAGCACCAACCTAGTATTCAGTATGGCGTATATGAATATCCCAGGCGTGTAGGAGGATTGGGCGAGGAATGAGGACTCGATCGAGGGCTGGCACGGTGTTTCTGAAAAGATCAAACCGGGTTCCAGACCTTTGGGGCACTAATTAGGTTCGCCCGCCCTCTGGCCGATAGGAATTGAAACCCCCGTAGTATACGGGGCGCTACTTCGGAAAGGATTCTCCGATGAAGATAATCAACGCGCACGTCCACATGATCGAACTGGCCGCGATGGCACAGCGAAACCCCGACCTGGCCCTGCCTGCAGGTATCGCCGTCCTTAAGGACCTCGAAGCGACGCTTCCAATGCTCCTGCCGCAAACCTTGATCGCCCAGATGGACGAAGCGGGCATCGAAAAGTCCATCCTCTACGCCGTCGAGGCACCACTGGTCTACGCCTCCAATGAGTATGTCTGCTCGCTTTGCTCGCAGTTCCCGGACCGACTGATGGGCTTCGCGTCGGTCAACCCATTATCGCCCGATGCCCCCGCAGTGCTGGAAAAGGCCGTCCGGGAGATGGGCCTTACTGGCCTCAAGCTCCATCCGCCTCTCCAAGGCTTCTTTCCCGACGATGAAGCAGTCTTTCCCGTGTATCAAAAAGCTGCCGAACTGAACATCCCGGTCGTCTTCCACGTCGGAACGACACCGTTCGGGTCGCTGTGCAGACTCGCCCACGCCAATCCATTGCTGATCGACGAGGTCGCCGTCCGGTTCCCAACGCTGAGAATCATGCTGACGCACCTGGGGACGCTGTGGCACAACGAGGCCTTCATGGTCGTCGAGAAGAACCCCAACGTCTTCATCGACACCGCCGCTTACATCACGGAAATAGCCGAAGTCCTCACGCCGGACATCGTCCGCCGCATCGGGCCGGAAAAGATCATCTTCGGCACGGACTACCCCATGCCCTACGGTGACAGTCCGCACCGAATGAAAGACTTCGTTGACTGCATCAAGGCACTCGATTTACCGGAAGAAACCATCGCGGGCATCTTCAGCGGCAACCTGGAAAGGATGCTTCACGGCGACACGTCACAGGGCCAGACGATCACGGCTGGGGAAATCATGGCCAAGGTCGCCCGGATGATGGATCAAGCCTCCATGGGGCCGCAATAGGAGCATCGGCCAGTGAGATTCCTGGACAAGCTCAAGGACCGATTGATCAGGCGTCAGTACGCGAGCATCTCGCGGCACCTTCGCAGGGCCAGTGCGGACCAGATCGCCGCCGAGGGCGAGCGGCGTGCGCTGAAGGCGTTTCACCGCGCTGCGGCGACAGTCCCCGCGTACGGGCGGCTATTGCGGAAGCACGGCCTGGACCCAACCGCGGTCAAGACCATCGAGGACTTCAAGAACAAGGTTCCGATCGTCGACAAAGAGACGATTTTCGCCGACAACGAGCTGCGAGACATCTGCGCGAACGGCAGACTGGACAAATCAGCCCTGTTCTACTCCAGCTCCGGGCATTCCGGCGTCTTCTCTTTCGGCATCGAGACCCGTTCCAAAGCCAGGCACATCGCCATGGCAACGGAGTTCGCGCTCGATAGCATATTCCACGTGCTGGATCGCCGCACACTGCTTGTCAACTGCCTGCCCATGGGTGTCAAGATGCACACGCGGACAATCGCCCTGGCCGAGACATCCGTGCGCCCGGACGTGATCTGTGCACTGGTCAAGAAGCTAAGAGGCGACTTCGAACAGTTCCTCTTCGTCGGCGAGCAACTCTTCCTCAAGAAGGTGCTCGAGGAAGGCGCCGAGCAAGGCGTGCCCTGGGGGGATATCACGGTTCACATCATCACCGGTGCCGAATACGTGGCCGAGAACTTCCGCGACTACCTCGCATCGCTGCTGGGTATCGACTTCGACAGGCCGGAAAAAGGCATCATCGGCGTGAACTTCGGGCTGTCGGAACTATCGCTGAGCATACTCAACGAGAACCTCCAGACGCTCAAACTGCGCCGACTCGCCCGCCAGGACGTAGAGTTTCACCGCGCCATCTATGGGCGGGATACGACCATCTGCCCCAACATAATGCAGTACAACCCGTATCAGAACTACCTGGAAACAGTCCCCGGCCCCGACGGCGAGAACCACTTGGTGGTCTCGATGCTGGACCCGTTGCTTCCCATCCCGCTTATCCGCTACAACACGAAGGACTGCGTGGAACTGGGCAGCTACGCGAAGCTTGCCGAGATCGTTCGATCGGCCGGCCACGAGCCCCTGCTGCCGCCCTTCCGGCTACCGTTCGGCATCGTATGGGGCAAGCGACAAGGTCTGACAACCGGCGATGGACACGTAATCGGCCCCGAACACGTCAAGGAGGCCATCTACGCCGACTTCGACGTGGCCGGGGCGCTGACGGGCAACTTTCGGCTGGAGCGAGCCGACGGCGGCGTACGCCTCCTGCTCCAAATGCGAAAGGGCCAGCCGCCTACGGACCAGATCTGCAAGACCGTGGCAGAGAAACTCCGGCAGTTCACGCAGGCTCAGCCTACAATTTCCGTTGTCGCCTACGAGGAATTCCCATACGGATTCGAACATGACTTCGAACGGAAGTGCAGGTATGTGTAGCCTGAGCTTTACACCACGAGCCGGAAAACAGCGACCGACCCCCGTCTAGCTAAGGCCCTATTGCTGAGGAGATCACCTATGAGTCAGATTCCGTCAACCTGGAGCGATTCGTTCAGCCAGATGGTCGACCGAAACGTGGGGTTCATCTCGATCGAGCAGCAGGAGAAGCTGCGGGCATGCAAGATCGCCGTTCTCGGAGCGGGCGGAATCGGTGGCACGGCCTTCGAAGTCCTTGTGCGGACAGGCATCGGCCGATTCAGCATCGTCGACCGCGACACTTTCGAGCCGACCAACCTCAACCGCCAGGTACTCGCCACCCGCCAAACCATCGACCAACGCAAGATCGACGTCGCCGCCGACCGAGCCAGGGACATCAACCCCGACGTCGTAGTCGAGAAGTTCGACCACATCGACGAGTCGAACGTCGGCGAGATACTCGACGGCGCCGCCGCGGCCGTCATGGGAATAGACAGCCTCGGCCCCTGCATCATCACCTCCCGCAAATGCCGCGACCTGGACATCCCACTCGTCGAAGGCTGGGCCATACCTTACGGCAACGTGCGGGTGTTCACGAAAGACACCCCAACCCTCGAGCAAGTCTACGGCCTGCCAACCGAAGGCAGACCAGTAGCGGACATTTCCGAAGACGAACTGAAGCAACTGGGCCTGCTCGTATTCCAGCAGCTCGGCCAGATTGAAGGCATCCGCGAGTACTACTCGGATGAGGTAATCGAGCAGATCCAACGCGGCCGAATAGTGTCCTTCGCCCCCACCGTCTGGCTGACGGCCGTGCTGATGGCGCTGGAAACCGTCAAGGTTCTCCTGGACTGGGGCCAACCAGCCCTGGCCCCGGACCTGGCCCTGTTCGACCCATTCCGAAATCGAATCCCCGGCACGTCGTGCTGACCGAGAGGAAGGCCCGCTGCCCCCGATGCAGTGTGGTAATACGCATCCAGATTAGCTTTCGTGCAACCATGAGCATCGACAGACAGTTTGGATTCGCGGGGACTGCAAGGTTCGCCACATCGCGCACACGGCGTTGCGTATAACCCGCGCCCGCCTTGACTCGCACCTTGGCGATCCATGCCTTAGCGACAAAAAAACCGGCGCAGAAGCCCTCGGGCCTCTGCGCCGGTCACTGACTCGGCCTAACGTATGCAAACCGCCCACTTTTGGACCCGCACTACGGGCGGTTCCAAAGAAGCCGCAACCTCCTTTTCAGGCCTCAGTCAGTCGTCACTTACGCAGTTCGTCGTTTGCGGATGTAGCCCGCCAAGCCACCAACACCAAGCATCAGGCCCAGCATGGTCATCGGCTCGGGGACCGCATAAGTATCAATCTGGTCGAAGTCCGTGGCGGTCCAATCGAAGCCGCCATTAGCACCAACCGTATTCGCCGGGTTGTTGGAGAGGGTGGTCATGGTCAGATGCAGATCTGCCGGCCCAACATATCCGGGCACCACCGGGATGAAGATATTCGTGTCGAAGTTCGGGTTGGCATACCCGACGTCGGCAGCGTTCGCAACGCCATCGCCATTGAGATCAAGCCCGAGGTCAGTCGTCTCAAAGTAGACGTCTGCACTACCGAAAGCACCGCCGTAGGCAAACGTCGTCTTGAACTCCGTCGTCGGCTGAACGCCGGTGCCCAAGAAACCTGGCACACTCGTGCCGGTAAGGTATATCTTGAAGCCAAGATCGGTGCCATTGGGACCCATGCCGGTGAAACCATCAGCCCCGATGCGGTTGGCACTACCGAGCAAAGATGTTAACGGATCAAGGGAAAACGTGCCATAGGTCTGTTCATAGAGCACGAAGTTCATACCTTTTCCCAAGGCCGTTTCCTGATCCGGAAAACCGTCATTGTCAAGATCGATAACGGTGCTCGACAAATCGGTCTCGCCCCAGAACATGCCGACAAGTTCCTTCTGGCCCTGCCCATCACTCCAAGATATGGCGCCAGCGCTTACATCACCGGCAATGCCTCCCGAAGGTTGCCAGGTTCCGGCGTGAAGCGTAATGATCCGGAGAATTCCCCAGGAATCATCACCCGCTGTTCCAGGAGCAGGAACCGAACCGGCGGCCCCTCCTGCAAAGGTTTGCCCGGTGGGACCAAGCGGGACATAGAGTGGAGCATAGACTCTGCCCGAGTCCCACGTGTTGCTCTTGAACACCACAGGTCCATTGGGGACCGGGATGGCCCCAGCCGGCACCGCAATGGCCGCCAGAACCCCTAGTACCACACATATCTTTAGTAGTCTCATTTGCTTCCTTCCTTTCGTTCCTATGCGCAAATCTTTATCGTTCGCGATTCAGATACTCAATTCCCATCTGCCAGCCGGTCTTTGCCCCTGCTTCACGAGCAGGGCGAGCGTCTGCCCGTTTCAGGACGGGCTGGCTACTCCGTTCTGCATGGCATGCATCTCCTTCCTGGCACCTGCCTTTCGTCAGCCGGCTGTGGCCGCCGCTGCAACTGGCACCACGATACCGATCCACCACCCAAAGAAAATCGGTGCGCCTCAGCCGCCCG
>CAZMBZ010000026.1:23863-28638 GCA_964564285.1 uncultured Planctomycetaceae bacterium
CGGGCTTTGCGGTCGAAAAGTTTCGTCGTCGTCATGGCCAGGATCTTCAGATCCACGGCCCAGCACATTCGATTGATGTACTCCAGATCAGAGTCCAGTTTGTGCCGAAAACCTTCGATGCTCGAATCGTAACCGTTACGCACCTGAGCCAGGCCAGTCAGGCCAGGCTTTACCTCCAGGCGGTGCCGGACGTGCGGGTAGTACTTGTCGAGCTCTGCCATTATCTCAGGCCTCTCCGGTCGAGGCCCAACCAGTGACATTACCCCGGAGACAATCTGGAACAACTGGGGCAACTCGTCCATGTGGCTTCTTCGCATCCACCTGCAAGCCGGAATAACCCGAGAGTCGCCGTCTTTCGCCCAGACCGCGCCGGTGCCCTTTTCGGCGTCACTGTACATAGTCCGAAACTTATAGATCTTGAATTGCCGGCCATGCTGGCCCAGGCGAATCTGGCTGAAAAGAACCGGCCCACGGCTGGACAACTTGATGACCAATGCACACAAAGCCATCATCGGCAAGGCCACAACCAAGGCAACCGCGCCAATGACGATATCCATCACCTCTTTGGAGATCAGGAAATACCGCCTGGCGTAAAACGCCAGCGCCCCAATCCCGCCGCTCATGGCAGCTAATGTGATAGGCTCGGGCATCCCTCTACCTGCCTTTCCTCATTGTGCTTCTCATATTATCGTCCACCTTTTTTCAAGTGCCCTCCGGCACACAACTTGCGCGAGCTAAACAAAAATCGGAATACTCTTGTTTTTTACTTATCTTCCAGGCAGGACTTCTGCTATAATTCAAATAGCGAAGGTTGGAACGGCCAATTAAAAAGACCTCTTACCTTCGGCTCTGGGCGGGCCAGCGTGTCCTGCCAAGGTTAATCGCTGGTTCGCCTAACTTTTTCTATCCACTACCCGCTACTGCTTGGGGTTGCTCTCCGCTCATTCTGGATCACTGACATCAACAGCACATCTGCATGGACCGCAACGAAATGACGGCAACCTTTCAATCCTCAATGCGCGCGACACGCGCAAACAGAGAACCAAACCATCCATGTATAAATTTCCCGCACGCGCCAACTCCTTAACGACCCAACGCGAGCGCTGACATCTCCGTTTTTGAACAGGACCGCTAGGCCACCTCCGCCTTCCCGTAATAGCCGGAGGCAATGGCCCCGATATCCATATTCAACTGTGATATTGTATCCGACAATCGCCATTAGTCAAGTAAAAAAGGGGTAAGAAATTGAATTGGGGTGGCCCCCGCGTCACGCGGGCCGCGCCGCGCCGTCAACACTTCAGATTGATCGGAATACCGGATGCTCCCGAGATTATCGTACACGGGTCTGAGATATGCCTTTGCCTATCCAACCCATCCTCCGGGCCAATCAGCTCTGCCGGCAAGCCGCCAAATCGAGACTTCACCTATTACAACCATCCGTGTGGACACGGGAGTCTGGACCGGTAGACGCGAAAAAACTTTCAGTTCCCCGTGAGAACCGACGATAATATTATTAGTTTCGCGTCCCATGGATGGGCGTGTGGATAATCCGCGAACTTTGTGCTCGCAGATGCGAGCGGCAACGCGGTGGAATCTCGCGGATTGGCGATATGCATTTACAGAGCTTACTCTGCATCCGATCAGCCCGGCTGTCGGGACAACAACGGCGACCGGGTTGTCCGAGCGCGCAGGCAGTTGCCGCAAGATCGACACTACGGGCTCGCAAAGGGCGAACGCCTTTGCACGTGTCGGCCTGACGAACAACGAACAAGGAATACTATTCGGGCGTACAATCAACCGCCCTCTCGGGGATCTGGGAATCCCGAGAAGACCGGGTTTCGGGAAAGGCAGGACGATGAATCCTAAAGCGACATTTACTTGCATACCAAGTAGTCTGCCGGTGCTTGCGGCAGCGGCTCTGGTTCTGGTTTCGCTTTCGGGCTGCTACAACGCCAACGAAGTCGGTGCCTTTCTTCAGAAGGACCGGGCGCCTGTCTCCGGCGTGGAGTATCGGATCCTTCCACCTGACGTGATTTCCATAACCTCGATCCAGGTGCCCGAGATCAACGGGTTCCAGTCGCAGGTCCGGCCGGATGGGAAAATCAACGTTCCGCTGATTGGCGAGATATACCTGGCCGACAAGACCCCCAAGCAGGCGGAGGAAGCCATTAAAGAGGCAGCGCAAAAGTATTATGACGAGGTGGATGCCGCCGTCCAGGTAGTGGGGTATAATTCAAGGAAGTTCTACGTTTTCGGAGAGGTCGGCAGGCCAGGCCCCATGCAGTGGACCGGTTGCGATACGCTGCTTGACGTTTTGGCCATTGTTCAGCCAACCCCTCTGGCCTGGCCCGAGCGCATCGTCGTGATTCGCGCCGCACAGCCGAGCCAAGGAGGTTACGCCAACTCACCTTCAATGAAGTACAAACTTTTCGGCTTCAACGATCCATCAGCGGCAGGCGAGGTATCGTTAGCACCACTCGACGCTAATGCGACCACCCAGCCGGCGATCCTTGCCGCGATGCCGGCGGAGCGTGCGGCCCCGCAGAAGATGACCATCAACCTGCTGGCGATGGTCCAGCACGGCGACATGGCCAACAACATTCTTCTGCGACCCAACGACATCATTTACGTTCAGCCGAACCCCATGGCGAGTTTCGCCCGGGAGTTCGAGAAAATCTGGAGCCCGTTCAGGGTTGTCGGCGACGGCCTGAGCGACTTCCGCCAGATGACCGGCGACGCAAGGTGGATCGGAAAGGGCATGCCGAACGAGGACACCTCGGGCAGATCGACGCTTATCGCCCGCTAGGGCCCAGGCGACACCGGCGAACGTTCAGGGCAGGAAAGCATAAACATGGCAGAAACAGGTGGCAAAGAGAGCAGGACGCCCCGCGACATCCTGCGGGTGGTCTTCCGCCGCAAGCGGCTGTTCGTCCTGGCCGCGTCGGCGTTCGCGTTCGGCGTCCTGATCGCCGCGCACTGGATGCCCCTGAAGTACACCGGCACAACGACGTTCATGCTACGCAGCGATTCAGCCGCCGGCAGCGCTCGTTCGCGGGGCAACGAATCGCTGGAACAAATAAAACTGACCCTCAAGCACGATCTGCTTGACCGCAATGCATTGGAGACGGTCATAGCGGAACTTGGCCTCGATCAAGGCCTGGCCCGCAACCAGTCGAATGTCGAACTAACCCACGAAGGCCAGCAAGCCAAGCAAAAGCTCGTTGAATCCATCCGCAAGGGTGCTGTGCTGGGCTGGCTAGTCAAGTCATCGAATGTGGACCTGTTGTCGCTGAGCTTCACCCACGCCGACCCGAAGATCGCCGCGGAGATCCCTAACACGTTGGTGAAGAACTACATCGAGAGAACCAGTGCAAAAATCTCATCTCGACTAACCGGCAGTAGCGATTTCCTGAAGACACAGGTCCGCAATTGCGAGACCAGATTGACGTACCTGGACGCGAACCGCGTCAAGTTTGAGACTGAACATGTCGCCGTCATGCCCGAAAGCCCTGGAGCCGTGCAATCGAGGATCGACAGGCTCAATGACGACAGGACAAGGCTGTCCCGTGAGAGAATCAAGGCTCAGGACAGGATCGACGGAATCAAACGCAAGATCGCCCAGTTGAATGAAATGTTTCCCAATGCCTTGGCGCAGTTGAAGAAAAACTGGCCTCAAAATGCTGGGGACGACCCCAATGGAATTCCAGGCTTGAATTTGCCTGGCGAAGCAACGGCCACCTCTCAGCCGACCTCTCAACCCGCCGGTGAGGCTGTCGCCATGGCGACATCCCAGCCGGCCGGGAAGGTTCTTGCCGTGGCGACGACTCAGCCGGACGAGGATGTATTGGTGAGAATTGTCAAGGTACCCAACCCGGAGTTGAGTCGGCTCAAGGATATGATCCGCCAGGCCAAGGACGATCTCAAAATTCTCAAGGGCGTCAGTCACATGACAGAAGCCCATCCGCGAGTCCAGACCCTCAAGGCACGGATCAAGCAGTTGGAAGAGGACTTGGCGAACGCTGATGAACTGGTCGAGCAGAAGATCTATGAGAGACCGTTCAACAACGCAAGTCAGGATCCAGCCGTAAAGCCCACAGGTGACTCGCTTGGATTGTACGCGATGAGCGAGGCCATGGCTGAATACCGAATGGCCATGAAGGAGTGGGAGATTCTCCAAGGCGAAAGTGCCGACATTGAGAAGAAGTACAACAACTTAGTGGCGCTGATGTCGAATTTTCACGTGGTCCGCAAGAGATACGAGGAGATACTCAAGAAAGTCTCCGAGCAACGGATCGAGTTGAACAAATGGAATGCCCGGCTCAGCGATATCCAAATGGCCCTCTCGGGTGAGGTAGCCAATAGGCGAACCCACATGACGACCATTCAGGTGGCCCAAATGCGGTTCCTGCCGTCTTCACCCAAGCTTACATTCATACTTGGCGTCGCCTTCGCCGGGGCGATGGCGGCCGGAGCGGCTCTGGTATTCCTGATGAATTTCTTTGATCGAACGATCTCGACGAAGGACAAGGCCACGGAGTTCTTCGACCTTCCAATTCATGGCGTCATCGGGGAAATCGTCACGAAGAAACAACTCCGTTGGCGCTGGTTCAGAAAATGGACCGTGACACCCGCTGTCATGGCCATCCTGCTGGGTTGCGTGGCGGCCGCCGCGCTGAGCATCAGCCTGAAGCTGCAATCCCCAGATGTATTCAGGGAATGGAAGAACGCCCCTCTTACCTTCATCTACGATTACGGCGCCGAAGGCGCGAATTGGC
>CAZMBZ010000027.1:0-4761 GCA_964564285.1 uncultured Planctomycetaceae bacterium
TCATGCGGCGACTCGCTCCCCGCGACGGAATGAACTGGTACTAAGCGACCTTAGAACGGTTTTCGAGCATCGAGGAAAAACCCGACGACGCGCTTATTCCCTGCCTCGCGGGCATCGATATCCAGAATGCGACGGTGCCCCCGGCGCGATTAGCGCATAAAGCAGCGGGCGAGGATCCTTCCGCGCCCGCTCATTACGTCCGGTCAGGGCCAACCGGCTATAGGAGCTAAGTCAACAGGTCATCGAGCAAACGTTCCGCGGCGATGTCGATCTTCTCCGGGGTCTCGTACGTGCCCGCCTTGATCTCTTGCTTTAAGCGAGCGACGAGGTCTGCGCGGACGTCGGGAATCTGCTGAACCTTGGCCGCAAGGGCCGCGGCGGTGGAAATCTCCACTACGTCCGATACACCCGCCGTCTGGGCGGCTGGCGCGCTGGGGACAACCTGATTGGTCGGCTCCACCGACTGGGGAGCTATGTTTGGCTGGATGCCGTTTACGTTGGTCATTCTATTTCACCTATTGCCCGCCCTGCACCTTGGCGGGTTCTCAGCGGGGCCGGCTACAGGGGTGAATCCTTCCACCGTCTGCGGTACCAGCCATCGGCCCACGCTTAATCCTTGTCCAACTTTCAAAGCCCGACGCACTCATCCATAACGCCGGCCTCGCATCACATCCTTGTACTCTTATTCTCGACTGAACCAGACGATTCCTTGAATCATTGCGAGTATTGAGGCTATCTCATATCTCTTTTTATATACAGGTTTTATATCGCACAACGTCGCCGGCGTTTCGAACGGCCAATTTATTGCCACTCAAGCAGTGGCGTAAACTTTAGCTATGCTTTGCAACTTCGCTATTTTAACATGAGCGTGTGTCTAAATCAAGTCGTGCCTCGCCTTCGGTCCACCCCACCGCGCCGAGCGAGGTGGATGGCCAGGACCGTCACGTCGGCCGGGGTAATGCCGCTGGTTCGCAGCGCCTGACCCAGGCATCGCGGGCGGACCTCGCCGAGCCGCTCGCGAGCCTCGTGGCGAAGGTGCGAGACGGCCGCGTAATCCAGGTCGTCCGGCAGGAGTTTGCGGTCGAGCTCCCGCATCTGCCCCAGCGCCGCCTGCTGCTTGGCGACGTATCCGGCGTAGCGGGCATCGACGGCGACCGACCGGGCAGCCTCCGCATGCTCTGCCACCATTCGCCGCAGCGCCGCCGGCGGGCCATCGGCGTCGGGTGCTCCCGCAGCGGCGAGCACATCCGCCAGGCGCCGCCCCGGCTGGGCCAGCAGCGACCACAGGCTCTTGCCATCAGCTCGGATGGCGCGAAGGCCTTGCTCGATTTCGGCGGCGGCGCTGGACCTGCCAGAGTAGACCGACCAGCGCTGGTCGTCGACCAACCCGACGGACCTGCCGACCTCGGTCAGGCGGCGATCGGCGTTGTCGGCCCGAAGGCTCAGGCGGCACTCGGCCCGGCTTGTGAACATCCGGTACGGCTCGGTTACGCCCTTGGTGACGAGGTCGTCGATCATCACGCCGATGTACGCCTGGTCGCGCCGCAGCACCAGTTCCGGCTCGGCCCGCATCGACCGCACCGCGTTGACGCCCGCCAGCAGGCCCTGGGCGGCGGCCTCCTCGTAGCCCGTAGTGCCGTTGATCTGCCCGGCCAGGAAAAGCCCCCGCGTCGGACGAGTCTCCAACGTCGCCAGGAGCTGCGTCGGCGGAAAGTAGTCGTACTCGATCGCGTAGCCGTAGCGGATTATCTCCGCGTTTTCCAGGCCGGGAATGTGACCGACGATGAAATCCTGCACATCCGTCGGCAGCGACGTCGCAATGCCGTTTACGTATATCCAGTTCGTGCCCCTGCCCTCGGGCTCGATGAAAACCTGGTGCGAGTCCTTGTCGGCAAACCGCTCGACCTTGGTCTCCAGTGATGGGCAATACCGAGGCCCGACCGACTGGATCTGACCCGTGTAAAGCGGAGCGCGGTGCCGATTGGCCAGGACCGCCTGGTGAATCTCGCCGGTGGTATGCGATATCCAGCAAGGCACCTGCTGGACGTCCAGGCGGTCCGTCATGAACGAAAACGCCTGGGGCTCCGCATCACCATCCTGACGCTCGCAGCGGGAGTAGTCGATCGTCTCGGCCGCCAGACGCGGGCACGTGCCCGTCTTGAGACGACCCACCTTCAGACCCGTCGCCTGAAGGGAGTCGCTAAGCCGCCCCGCCGCCGGCTCGTCGTAGCGGCCGCCCGACCACTGGCGCTCGCCCAGGTGCATCAGGCCATTGAGAAACGTCCCCGCCGCCACGATAACGCGGTGACAGCTTAGTTCCCTCACCCCGGGTTCATCGGCGGCTGTTCTCACGCCGACGACCCGCCCATCCTCGACGAGCACATCAGTCGCCTGGGCGTCTATGAGCGTAAGGTTGGGCGCGGCGGCGAGAGCTTGCTGGACCCACGCCGCATAGGCATGTCTGTCGGACTGGCAGCGCGGCCCCCACACGGCCGGGCCTTTGGAGCGGTTGAGCATGCGAAACTGCATACCCGTCGCATCGGCGGCCAAGCCCATCAAACCGCCAAGCGCATCGATCTCGCGAACGATCTGCCCCTTGCCCACGCCGCCAATGGCGGGGTTGCAGGACATCTCGCCGATATGCTCGATCCCAAGCGTCACCAGCGCGGTCCGGACCCCCAACCGCGAGGCCGCCCAGGCCGCCTCGACACCCGCGTGCCCGCCGCCGATTACCACAATGTCAAAATCCAACTCCATCCGGGCATCTTAGCAGTTGCGGGCGGAAGAAAAAGAAGAAGAAACACCATCTCACGCAGAGGGCAGAAAGAATGCGAAGGACATGCGAAGAATACTCGGGCGACTATGTGAGGCGCCAACGGCGCGGCCCGGCAGTCCGTTTGGAAATGGATCTCGTCGTGAGAGCGAGCCGGGATTTCGAGCACCAAGGAAGAAACCGGAGGCAAAGCCTTAGCTTTGTCGAGGATTTATGACGCAGACGCGCAGGAATCCAGGCCGCTCGCAGCAGAGATAGCTTTCTGAACGGGCTGCTAGATCCCGGCCGCCCCAACCATTCCGAAGAACATGGTAAAGTACAACGTCATCATGCAGCAGCCGAAAATGCCCAGGCAGAAGCCGATGATTCCACAGACCTTCCCCGCGGTGACCATGCCCCGACCGGCGGGGTCGGACAGGCCCGCGTCCATGCGGCGCAGTTCCTCGTTGCCCATGTACCAGGCGATTCCACCAATGATGCCGAGCAAGTTGACGCAGAGGCCCACTATGCCCAGAACAAGTACCGTCGTGCCGCGATGAGGCTGGTATGAGGCCACGGCCTGCCCTGGCGGGACGGGCAATCCGGCGGCGAACATGTGCTGGACCTCGTGCAGAGGCCGCCACTGATCCATGCCATCGGTCCAGACGGCGTCACTGCGGCCGAGGCGCCCCTGGCCCACCCATTCCCGCAGTTCAGCCTCACTGACGGGTCCGTACTTCTGCCCGTTCACCGTGCAATGCCATTGCCTGTCGTCAGCCATGAACTCACCTTTCCCCGATTGTCCGCGCCTTACCGGTCATCCAGCCGGCGGGGCAACGCAAAACGGGCGTGCCTGGCCGGAAGCGAGGTCCGGCACATGCCGCATCCCTCGCGCCCGGCCGGCGCGCCCGATCTGGATTAGCATCATCGCCAACGAGGCCATGCACCTCGAAGGCAGGCTACCGCAAGTCAGAACGGCAGCATGGGCAGCATATTGTTCATCTTCTCCATGCGCTCGATGAAGTTCGGGTCCTTGGCGGCGCTGGACAGTATCGAGAAGCCAACAATCGCGAAGATGACGGCCAACACATCCAAGGCCAATGCGATGCCGCACAGAATGATGCCCGCGGTGGCCATGCCCGTCGGGGCGTTGGCGGCTTTGGACTTGCCCTTGCCAATGACGCTGAGAATCATGCCTACGATCGCGCAAGGAAGCGCGATGTACGGAATGCACAACAGCACCAGGCCGACAATGCCCAGGACCATTCCTGCGATGCTTAGGCCTTTGCCGGGGTTGGGGGCTGGGCCTGCGGGGGCCTGCGGAGGCGTGGGAGCCTGAGGGGGCGATTGCGTCATCTGCTTTCTCCTTTACACGTGTGCTCGACTGGTTTCGGGACTGTTCCTGTATTCTTGAAATGCAACTTATGCTCGAAATGGTCTGCAAGACCTGTATGAAAAAGTACAGGCGCAGCCAAGTGTTGTCAAAACTTTTCGGGCAAATCGGCGCTTGCGGCTCGTCAGGAGAACATCGCCTCGACGAAGGTTTCCGGATCGAACGGCTCGACGTCCTCGAACGTCTCGCCCACGCCGACGAACTTCACCGGCAGGTTGACCTCGTTCCGGATCGCCACCACGATGCCACCCTTGGCCGTGCCGTCGAGCTTGGCCAGGAATATGCCCGTAACGTCGATGGCCGCGGAAAAGGCCTTGGCCTGGTTGATGGCGTTCTGCCCGGTCGTCGCGTCCAGCACCAGCAGCACCTCGTGAGGCGCGCCGGGAATCTTCCGGGCGACGACGTCGCGTATCTTCGTCAGCTCGCGCATGAGGTTGTCCTGCGTGTGGAGCCGCCCGGCCGTGTCCACCAGCAGCACGTCGATGCCCCGCGCCTTGGCGGCGTCGCAGGCGTCGAAGACCACCGCGGCTGGGTCCTTACCGCTGCCCTTTACGATATCGCAACCGATGCGGTCGGCCCAGATCGTCAGTTGCTCGACGGCTGCGGCGCGGAACGT
>CAZMBZ010000027.1:4861-6205 GCA_964564285.1 uncultured Planctomycetaceae bacterium
CTGCTTCATCTGCTGCTTCGTCTGCTGCTTCATCTGCTGCTTCATCTGCTGCTTCGTCTGCTGCTTCATCTGCTGCTTCGTCTGCTGCTTCGTCTGCTGCTTCGTCTTCTACTGCTTCGTCTTCTACTGCTTCGTCTTCTACTGCTTCGTCTTCTACTGCTTCGTTTTCTACTGCTTCGTCTGCTGCTGCTTCTAATGTTGTTTCTTCTCCTGCTGCTTCTTTTGCTTCTTCTACATCCAAAGCCGTATCCCCTGCACCTGCCTGCCGGCAGGCAGGTGCCTGTGCCTCCTTGCGGATCTCCTTGGCGACAGCATCAAGAACGCCGTTTATGAATCTCGGGCTCTCTGCCGTGGAGAACTCCTTGGCGAGACGGATGGCCTCGGTGATGACGACCTTTCGGGGCGCCCGCCCGGAACGCAATTCGTACGTCGCCAGGCGGAGTATGTTACGGTCCACCAGCGCAAGCCGGCCAAGGTCCCAGTGCCTCGCGTGGCGGGCCAATATCTTATCGCAAGTGGGCACATCCTCGAACGCATCGCGCGTCAGCGCGTGGGCTGCGTCGATGGTGGCCTGGTCTTCCCTGCTGTCAGTAATGAACTCATGGGCCTGCTCGCGAGCCCCTGCACCCTGGGCATCGAGGCAGCATAGAACTTGAAGCGACAGGCGTCTGGACCTGTGACGACTACTCACGGAAATCACCTGTTCCTGGAATTACTTGCCGGAAGAGTCGGCGGAAGGTTTGCCGGGCACCTGGCCCAGAAGATTGACCATTTCGATGGCTGCCAAAGCGGCATCGGCGCCCTTGTTGCCACTCTTGGCGCCGGCCCGATCCACGGCCTGCTCGACCGTGTCGCACGTCAGCACGCCGAAAATACACGGCACGCCCGTACTCATAGACGCCATCGCCACACCCTTGGCGACCTCGGCGGCAATGTACTGGTAATGGTCCGTGCCGCCCCGAATTACCGCGCCGAGGCATATCACGGCCGAGTACTTACCGCAAGCGGCGAGCTTCTGGGCGACAAGCGGTATCTCGAAACTACCCGGTGACCAGAACACATCCACGCGGGCCTCGTCCACGTGATGGCGATTGAGAGCGTCCAGTGCCCCGCCCAGCAGCTTGCTGGTGACGAACTCGTTAAAACGCCCGACGACGATAGCGAACTTCGCGCCCGTCGGAGCGATCAGTTTGCCTTCGTATGTATTCATTCATCTTGCTCCTTGCCGCCGCCAATCCAGCGATACCGAAGTATAAGCCCAATCCGCCCTCTGTGGCAAGACAAGTTCCGCAAGCCCGTTGCTAAAGCGCCGCCGGAAAAGTCCTTTCCACAGCCAAAACCTAC
>CAZMBZ010000027.1:6215-14367 GCA_964564285.1 uncultured Planctomycetaceae bacterium
TGTCGTCGAGTTCGTGGGGATATTGCTCGTGGGTGATGACGTAGCTGTTGGTGTAGTCCAGGCAGATTCCCTTTGTCGCGCCGAGGGCTTTGCAGGCAGCGACGGCCGCGGCAAGAGCGCCCGGGCCGCAGGCGTTCCTGTGCCTGCATGTTTCCGGCAGAATGCTCTCGGCGTCCATCGCCTCAGCCAGGTCGATCACCCGGCGGTCGTTCTCGCGTGTCCACTGCTCGCCGATCTCGCCCCGCCCGCCGGGGGCTGGGAAGTGCCCGCCATGATGCGACAAATCAGTCGAGGCGACAATGACGACCTCGTCAGCGCGATCGCCGACGGCCTCGGCGACAGCCCCCGCGACATCCATCGCCATCGGCGAGGGAGGGATGCCTATCGGGAGAATTCTGGCCTCAGGCGCAAGCACTTGCAAAAAAGGTATTTGCACCTCTATCGAATGCTCGTTGGCATGGGCTTCCTCATTCGCCCGACAGCAGGATCCGCCCGCGGCGAGAACGGCCTGGGCGAGTTCTTCGTCAATGAGCGCCTCGCCCAGCGGCGTCAGCCAGGCGCCGGATGCGTAGACCTCGCCGAGTTTCACCGCCCCGGTGTGGTCAGCACCCAAAAGCACGAAGGTCTTTGGCGACCGCGAGGCCGCCAGGGCCTTGAACGTAAGCGCCGCCAGCTTGCCCGAATAGACCCATCCGGCGTGCGGAACCACCCCGCCGTAGAGCCTCCCCGGCAAGGAATCGGGCACTTGAACCCCGGCCAGGAGCTCTTCCGCGTGGCGGCGGCAGGAGGCAGGATCCGCTTCGTAGAACATTCCGGCCCGTGATGGCGTTCGAACGGTCATGGTTCACCTCGAATCTGGCTAACTGGACGGCCTGTTTTCGACGATAGTTTCTAGCAAAGCTCATGCTTATCCGTGTATATTGTACCCGGGTTTTTTGGAAGGTCTTAATGAATACGGACAACACAGAGAACATCAAGGCTGACGCGCTCAATGCTCTGGCTGCCCAAGCTGCCCAGGCTGGTGGCGATCAGGAGGCATCCCCCAGTCCTCAGGCCGACGAATCCGACGCCGACACCGGGCAGGAGCCCACGGTGCCCGCGCCGCCCGAGGCCCAAACGGGAGAACCGGATCCATTTGGTCGCCTGGCTGCGGCGGCAGAGGCGCCCGCGCCGGCCGGCCCCGACGAACCGCCGGAAAACCATAACGCGCAGGACTTCCTCAACCAGATGGCACAACAGTCCGAGGTAGTCAGCCCGGAGCTCAGCCAACTAAGAACCATCACCGGCGGCTGCGATGCAGTGGCGCCAGCCAACGGGGCAATGCCGGCAGAGTTCGTAACCCCCGCCACCCCCGCGATAAGACCCTCCCAGCGGTCGGCCAGGCTCCGGGCCAACACCCGCCGCATGCAAGGCCATGCATTTAAGCAAACGATGATCCCCCTGCTTCTGGTCGTCGGCGGACTGCTGATCTTACTATGCGTAATAACGGGCGTCATGCTGTTCCAGGAAGGCTTCAATCCCGAGTACGGCGCCCCGAGCGGATTGCAGACGTACGGTAAGTACTTCATCGTCGCGGCGCTGCCGATCGGCGCAATCCTTATCATGGGCGCATGGCTTTTCTACATGGACACCAAGAAATCGGCCGCCGACCAACGTAAATAGCAGCCAGGGCGGTTTGGGTGCAAAAGCGTGGACCCCGACATTGCCAAGCCGCCGCAAAAACTGAACTGGCCTAACCGCATCAGCTTGGCCAGGCTGCTGCTGGTCGGACCATTTATAGTCCTCCTGATCAATCAGCAACCCTGGCCCTGGGCAAGACACGCAGCTTTGGGAGTATTCGTTGCGATGGCTGTGTCGGACTTCGTCGACGGCCTGCTCGCGAGGCGAACCGGAGCAATAACCAGGCTCGGGGCGATCCTCGATCCCCTGGCCGACAAGGTCCTGGTGACCTTCGCGGTGGTCCTGCTGTCAGTAGACGCCGTCGGCGCCGAAGGCCATCACCTGCCAAACTGGGTCGCGGTGGCCGTCGTCGGAAAGGACCTTTGGGTTGTCGCGGGAACGCTGGTGGTCTACCTCGTTACCGACCACCTGCGGATCAGTCCGACGCTGTCGGGAAAACTATCGACGTTCGGACAGCTCCTGCTGGTAGGCTATACGCTGCTGGCGGCGGATGTGGCAAAACTATCGCCCCAGGCCGCCTCCTACGGCATCCTGGTGGGCAGTTGGGCGGTGGCCGCACTTAGCGTCATCGCTATAATAAGCTATACCAGACTAGGGCTTGCGTTTGTCTCCGCCGAGGGCAAGCCGCTCGACAACAATACCGGCCCGGCCTGCAAAAAAGACCGTCCTTAGTACAACCGAAAAAGTGCTGGAAGACTGCAAAACCAGAAGAAAAGAGAACAATCGTGTTTAGTGCAATTGAAGAAGTGCTGGCAGACATGAAGGCCGGGAAAATGGTTGTCCTTGTCGACGACGAAGCCCGGGAGAACGAGGGCGACCTCACCTGCGCCGCGGAAACGATCACGCCCGAGATGGTCAACTTCATGGCCAGGTTCGGCCGGGGACTGATCTGCGTCCCAATGGCCAGCGACCGGGCCGACACGTTGGCACTGCATCCGCAGGTCTCGGACAATACCGCCCTTCACGGAACGGCATTTACCGTAACCGTCGACGCCGCCACCGGCGTGACGACCGGAATTTCCGCAGCAGACCGAGCCAGAACGATCCGCATTCTTGCCGATCCGAACTCCAAAGCGCCGGACCTTGTCAAGCCCGGACACATCTCGCCGCTTCGCGCCAAGCTTGGCGGGTCGCTGGTCCGCGCCGGGCAGACCGAAGGCGCCGTCGACCTCTGCCGTATCGCCAAGCTCGAACCGGTGGCGGTCATCTGCGAGATCATGAACGAAGACGGCACGATGGCACGCCGCGACGACCTGCTGACTTTCTGCAAAGAACACGACCTGAAGATGTGCTCGGTCGCCGACGTTATCCGCTATCGGCTTCGCAGCGAAAGGTTGATCCAGCGGGCGGTGGAGGTGGATATCGACCTCGAGACCGGACCGTTCCACCTGATCGCCTTCAACTCGGTTGTCGACTCCGAGCCGCACCTGGCGCTGTGCTACGGCGGGGTCGGTCGACTCGACGATGACGGCAAGCCTATAATGCACGATGAGCCCGTACTGGTCCGCGTGCATAGCGAATGCCTCACCGGCGACGTGTTCGGCTCGCTTAAATGCGACTGCGGCAAGCAACTGCGCGTGGCCCTGCGCCGCGTCGTCGAGGCCGGCAAAGGAGCGGTTATCTACGTCCGCCAGGAGGGGCGAGGCATCGGGCTGATCAACAAGCTGCGGGCCTACAAGCTCCAGTTTGAGCAGGGAATGGACACCGTCGAAGCCAACATCAAGCTCGGCTTCGAGGCGGATAAGCGCGATTACGGGATCGGCAACCAGATCCTCCGCGACCTCGGCCTGACCAAGCTGCGGATCATGACCAACAACCCTCGCAAGATCTACGGCATCGAAGGTTTCGGGTTGAAGATCGTCGAACGGGTCCCCATCGAGATCCCCGCCGGCGACGGCAACCGCTACTATCTCCAGACCAAAAAAGACAAGCTAGGGCACATGCTAGATAACCTGTAATCAACCGGGTCAAAACGCATTAAAAACAAGTACAGATACTAGATTACGTTAATTAGATATCTGTCCCTGTTTCAAAAACTTTTCGATGTCTAAGCGGGCGAAGACTATGGACTCGTAGGGGTGCTTGCTGCCGGCCTCGTAGAGGCATGCGGCTTGGCTTGGCGACAGGATTACCAGGTCGCTATACGCGGCCGGGCCGGCATGGAGGGATTTCGAGATCGGCCAAGTCAGGCCGTCGTCGTAACTCAGCCGCACCGTCATGTTCATGCGCCCTGTCTTGCTGGCGGGATTGGAAAACAGGATGACGCCCTTGTCGGCGCCGCGCTTGTCGCCATCGCCCTTGGGCCAGCAGGCCCGGCGGATGCTGGCCTGGCAGATCGGCTCGATCAGCGCCTCGTCGAATCGCTGGCCCATCCACGTCCGCCCGCCGTCAGCGCTGAATGCAACCTGCCGCTTACGCTGGGCGCGGTCGTAGTTGCGCATGTTCAGCATGAGCCTGCCATCAGTCAACTCGACTACCTGACACTCGTTGACCTTGTCACTCGGGGTCGAGCCCCCGATCTGCCACGATCGCCCGTGATCGTCGGAAAAGATCGCGTGCGAATAGTACTTCTTCGTCCCGGCCTCGATGTGATCGCACGGGATAACAAGCCGACCCCGGTGCGGGCCGCGGGCTATCTGGATGCCCGCACCCGGACCCGTCGCGTACCACGTCCAGGCGGGCTTCTTGACGGCTGAGGTGATGTCCACGGGCTTGACCCACGTCTTGCCCTCGTCGGTCGAGTGCGTCACGAACACCCGGCGCGTGCTCTTGCTCTTGCGGTCGATGATCTGCCGCTCGTTGTCGGCGCCGAGGTTCCAGGTCATCAGCAGCCAGACCGTGCCCGTTTCGGAATCGACCACCGGACACGGATTGCCGCACGTGTTCGCCCCATCATCCCATACCACCTGCTGAGCGGAGAACGTCTCGCCATTGTCAGCCGATCGCTTCAGGAGGATGTCGATGTTCCCGGCATCGGACCGGCCACCCTTGCGGCCTTCGCAGAAGGCGAACACCGTGCCCTTGGGTGTGCGGGCCGCCGCAGGAATACGATAGGTGTGATAGCCCCCCCTGCCGCTGACAAAGAGTTTCATCTTGCGGACTCCCGAACGCTCCATGCCGCCCCTGACGCCGTCAGCGCATGGGGATGATGATCCATCCCCACGCAATATCGGTAGAAGCACCATCGTCACCGTCAGGAAGAATGCGACGACTACTCTCGCCTTGAATCGCATGTGGCTGCCCTTTCGTAATGGCCAAATCTAAGTGCGCGTACCAGAAACCCCAGCCACGAAGGACCCGCCATAAAGCCAACGGATCGGCGGACTGTGGGTATCGCCTTTACGACTTAGCACGGCCAGGACTCGCCGGCATCCGCCGCCAACTGCCGACCAGAGATGTAATCAAGAACAGATGGTGCGCGGTGGTCTCGGCCCATTCCTCAAGCGGGATATGGATGGCATCTTCCCCGGGAATGAACCGGAAGGCCCTTCTGGCGATCACTTGCGACAGAAAATACGCCGCGAATGTGGCGATCAACCACGACGTGTGCCGCCAGTCCCGCAGCGGCCCGCGAAGACGCCCACGCCATAGCCCCGCCCAGATACCAATGCAAACCAGCATCACATAGATGCCCTTGTGAGTCCAGCCGAAGTGAATCTCACGCAACGTGAAGGCCGCCGCCAGCGCAGTCAGCACAATGTAAAGCGGGTTGCGAGTCACCAACGACCGCGCCGCGTACACCAGTGCGACCAGCCCCGCGAGATAGGGCGCCGGGGCCTCCAGGGGCGCCTTGAGATACGGAAATGTTTCCGGATTGAGGATGCTGACAAGGATCGCGATTTCCATCGAGGCCGGGAAAATCAGCAGCAGCCACCAGTTGATCTGCCCGCGCGGCGATGACGCCGTGATTTCGATCCCACAGCCGGATGTGTCTTGGTCTTTCATCAAAATCCTTCCGATGTCCTTTGATCGAGCGTCAAGGAAGTTCGCCTTCCACATGGGCCTGCGACGTACCGCCCGTGCCGATGACGAAAGTATAACTCCATAGATACCGAAATGCATCGGCCGAGGTTCAATGCGCAGTGTTCGCTAGCGAATGCGGGCGTTGTGGCGTATGATGTAAGCCCCGAAAGACTCCAGCAAAGGGAGATAGTCATGGGTCAACAGACAAGGCGACGGTTCCTGCAATGGGCGGGGATGGGAGCGATTGGCGCTTCAGTTCTGGCGAGAAATGTCCCAGCCGTCGAGAAGCCGGCCGCCCTGCCCGAGCCGCCCCGTAAAGCCCCCGCCGCCAAGCCCAACATACTTCTTATCATCACCGATCAGCAGGCCGCGACGATGCTGAGCTGCGCGGGCAACAAGTGGGTCAAGACCCCGGCGATGGACTCGCTGATGAAAAAGGGCATGCGCTTCGAGAAGGCATACGCGACAAATCCCGTCTGCATGCCGTCGCGATTCAGCCTATTCACCGGGCATTATCCCTCCGCCATCAGTCTGCGGGAGAACGGCCCGGGCGAGCACACCGAGCCATTTGTCCCGCTCGCCATGGGCCATCCGTTCCGAGCGGCGGGTTACGAGACCGTCTATGGGGGCAAGGTCCATCTCTCGGGAAAACTCGCCGATATCACCGCCTGCGGATTCGACAAACTCACGCGCGATGAACGCGGCGAACTGGCCACCAAGTGCGCCACATTCCTCAAACAGCCACACCACCGCCCCTTCCTGCTGGTGGCGTCGTTTATCAATCCACATGACATCTGTTACCAGGGAATTATCGCCCACGCAAAGGAAAGCGGCAGGCTCAGAAAAAACCCCGCCGTGCGGGTCATGCAACAAGCGGAGAAGATACCCGAGGACATCACGGAAGAGCAGTTCTACGCGAAGCTCTGTCCGCCCCTACCCGACAATTTCGAGCCGACCGAAAACGAACCCAAAGCCATCGCCGCCGGGCTGAAAGACCGCACCTTCAAGCCATGGATCCGAAAACACTGGGGCGAGCGAGAGTGGCGCCTGCACCGCTGGACTTACTGCCGACTGGCCGAACGAGTGGACCAGCAGATCGGAGTCGTCCTCGATGCCCTTCGCGCCGCCGGTCTGGAACGCAACACGATCGTCGTCTTCACCTCCGACCATGGCGACATGGATGCCTCGCACCGAATGGAGCACAAGTCCTGGACCTACGAGCAGGCCGCGAGAATCCCGCTGATAATCCAGTACCCAGGCCTGACAAAGCCAGGCCACGTTGACACCCGACACCTCGTCAGCAACGGACTCGACCTCTTCCCCACATTGTGCGACCTCGCGGAAGTCAAACCCCCGACGCGCCTGCTGGGCCGATCCCTCAAGCCACTGCTCGGCGGCGAAGAGCCCTCGTCATGGCGCAAGAATGTGATGATCGAGACCCAGTTCTCACACGGCGTGACTGATGGGCGATACAAGTACACACTGTTCGACGTCGCGGGCCCGGAAGAACTGCTCTGCGACCTCCAGACGGACCCGGGAGAAATGAAAAACCTCGTCGGCAGGAAGGATTGCGCCGACGTCCTTAAACGAATGCGCAAAGCACTGACCGAACAAGCCGCCGCCCACAACGTAAAACTGCCCTACGACGTGCCAAGCTGATAACGTCGTAGTCTAAGCTTAGCTTCGACAGGCCGGGTCGATTTCGAATCAGCCCTGGCCGAGCAAATTCTCTACGCCTTTACGCAGCGGCGGAAGATCTCGCGCCACCACTGTCCAGATGCGGTTTAGGTTCACGCCCATGTAGTTGTGGATGAGAACATCGCGCAGGCCCGCGACATCTCGCCATGGGATATCCGGGCGGCGGGCCTTCGTGTCGCTGCTCAAACGTTTGGCGGCCTCGCCGATTATCTCGAAGTTCCGAAGGACGGCGTCCTGGGCCATCGCGTTCTGCATGAACGCATCGCGCCCGTCGGCCGTGTAGGAGTCGATCTTGCGGATCGCCTCAAGGATGTGTTCGAGGTACGGGCGGTCATCCTTCATAGGGCCACCGCCTCAGAAAGGATTCGTTCGCGAAGGCCGGGGTAGACGGCCTCGTCATCCACCACGTCAACCTTGCAGTTCAGCAGGTCCTCCAACTCGTGCATCAGGGCGATCTGGTCGAGCAACGACCGGTCGGCATCAAGATGGACCAGCAGATCAACATCGCTTCCGGCGATCTGCTCGCCGCGGACAACCGAGCCGAACACGCGAGGATTGCTCGCGCCATGACGGGCCGAAACGCGACGAATGTCTTCTCGCCGGGTCAGGATGTCGCTCATGGAAACCATCGTCTGTCCTTTTGTCCTTTGGCCTTAGCCGCTGTTTATTGTACCCGATGCAACCGACACCGTCCACCGCGCCTCGCCGCCTGCGCCGCCGCCGATACGCCCCCGCCGTCAGTTTAGCTTCTTCAGGCGGATGTCCTTGAACTGCACCCTCATCGGCGGACCCGGGTGCATTTGCAGGGCGA
>CAZMBZ010000027.1:14467-28410 GCA_964564285.1 uncultured Planctomycetaceae bacterium
CCCGGCTTGCCGCCGGTCCAGATGATATAGTTGCACTTCTTGCAGGGCTTCTCGGGAGTGCTCTGGGAAGTAAGAGCCCCATCCTCGACATACCACCACCCGGGCTTGGCGTCCCAGCCGGTGAGGTCCTTGCCGTTGAAAATGCTGACGAACCCATCGGCGTCGGGTTTGCTCGCGGGCTTGTCGGCAGCCAGGCCGGCAGCCAAGCACGACAGCGCCCCCAACGCAATCGCGGCCGCCGCAACGGTCTTCCTGCCAGTGTTCTTTCGACGTATCATAGCGATCTCCTTGGTTGACCGGTCATCGGCTAACACTTCCATTAACCCGTCGCCACTGCGATGGTTCCGCACCAGGCGAGAAGGCGCATTCACCGCGATGAAACAGAGTTTGCCGCATATCGCCTTGTCCCGTAGGATAAGGGCGTAATGCGGAATGCTCGCAATCGCATCCCGACAACGAAAGGATGGCGGATCGTGCTGAACCCAAGCCGCAAGTCGACTCGACGGAGTTTCTTGAAAACCTTGGCCCTCGGTGCCGCAGCCGTGGCTGCGCCGACAGCTTTTGGGGAGCGAACCATGAAACGCAAGCCGAACATCATCTTCATACTGGCCGACGATCTGGGCTGGGCGGAGCTTGGCTGCTATGGCAACAAGTTCAACGAGACCCCGCACCTCGATGCCCTGGCGGCGCGGTCGGTGCGATTCACCGACGCGTACGCAGCCGCTCCGGTCTGCTCGCCATACCGGGCGGCCCTGATGACCGGGCAGGTCCCCGCTCGGGTGGGCATTACGGACTACCTGCGTCCCAACGACGCCAAGCACCTGTCGGCCAAACACGCGACCATCGCCAAGCTGCTCAAGCGGGCCGGCTATGTTACGGGCATCCTGGGAAAGTGGCATCTGACGGGCTACGCCAGCGCGGGCGCGCGAGAGTTCCCGCCCGCCCGGCACGGCTTCGACGAGACGATCCTCAGCGAGGATGCCGGCATCGGCGGGGGGAGCTACTTCCACCCCTACCACTTCAACAAGTCCGTCAAGCGGCGACTGGATGATCCGGAATACCTCGTGGACCGCATGAACGTCGAGGCCGTCGAGTTCATCGGACGCCACAGGGATGAACCGTTCTTCCTCTACGTCAGCCATTACGCGGTGCATACGCGGCTCGCGGGCCGGGCGGACCTGGTAGACAAGTACGAAGCCAAGCCCGGCGCGGGCAAGGGCCCCCGGGCCGAGCGGAACAATCCTCACCTGGCCGCCCAACTGGAATCCATCGACTCCGGCGTAGGGATGATCCTCGCCAAGCTGGCCGAGCTGGGACTGTCGGACGACACCGTGGTGATCTTCACCGGCGACAACGGGGGCGAGACTCGCGTCACGACCAACGCCCCCTGGCGGGCGGGCAAGAGCACGCTCTACGAGGGCGGCACGCGCGAACCGCTGATCGTCCACTGGCCCGGCGTGACGCCCAAAGGCAAGGTCTGCAAGACGCCCACGATGAATATCGACTTCTACCCCACCTTCGCCGAAATCGCCGGTGCCAAATTGTTCCCAGCCCAGCATCTCGATGGGTTGTCCATCGCGCCGCTGCTGAAGGACCCCGCCGACAAGCTGCCGCGCGATACGTTGTACTGGCATTACCCGCTGGCGAAACCGCACTTCTTGGGCGGGCGCTCGACCGGCTCGATCCGCAAGGGCGACTTCAAGCTAATCGAGTTCTTCGATACTGGCAAGGTGGAACTGTACGACCTCGCCGCCGACCCCGGCGAAACGAAGGACCTCTCTGCCCAATTACCAGCCAAGGCAAAGGAACTGAAGGAAGCCCTGGCTGCGTGGCGAAAAGAAGTCGGCGCGAAGATCCCCGCCAACTGCCGGGATTACGATCCCGGCTGCAGCAAGTGATCACGCGCCGACCTGCCGGGTGAACCCGACCACTGTCACGCCTGCCTGCTGAGGAACTAAAGCAGGACAGGGAATCGTGGTGCCGCCCGGCGTTATGGTGATATACTTGTGACGCTGGTTCGTGGCGGCATGGTCAGAGCCCTAAGGGCGGCTGCTGTTTGTGGATGTGTCTCTGGAAGGTCTTACGTGCTTAAGATCAAGCGGGCAACATGGTGGGGGCGAGATTATCTTCTCTGCGGCGATAGCGAGCAGATTGTGGCTCGCATGGGAGTCAATCGTGGTTGGGGCGTGTCCGACAGGATCGAAATCGGCGGGAGGGTATTAGCCATCCATCGTAGCGGCTGGAGGGGGCCTTGGCAGGTTTCATCGAATGGACATGCCTTGGCCACAATCAGGAAGGTCGGGGCTTTTTCCCGATCCCTTGAGATGGTTTATGAGCAGATCGCCTACGGATTGGACGCCGACTTTTGGAGCCCATCTCTCACCATGTCCACCGGCACCCGCCTTCTTGGCACAGTGAAGCGGGCCGGGTTCTTCAGCCAGGAGAGTTTAGTAGACCTGATGGACGACGTGCCCCTTGAACTGCAGGCGATTGCCAGTTGGGCGGCGCTGCTGATTTGGCGGCGCGCCCAGTTAGCGGGCGCGATGGCAGTTATTGCGGTTGTGGTGATAGAGGCGTCATAATAAGTGAAAGAAGTTCCGTTGTCCTTTCAATCACTCTTCGCCGTGCTTGGCGTAATCTGCGCCGGTCAGCGAGCGGGCGCATGATGCCTGCCAGGTGAGGGCGGTTTTGGCCATCTTCGCCACTATGTCCGGCTTGTCCGCGGCCAGGTCTTTGGCCTCGGCTGTGTCGGCGAGGATGTCGTAAAGCTGCCATGGCTTGCCGGGCGTGGGGCGGATCAGTTTGTACTGGTTGTCGATCAGGGCGAGCTGGCCTTTGGACTGCCTGCCCATCGGGCGCGGGCGAGCGGTCTGCTTGCCTTCCATGATCGGCAGGATGTTCACGCCGTCCTTCGGCAGGACTTTTTGGCCCTGGCCGGCTTTAAGTTCGTAACCCAGCGCCGCCAGTACCGTCGGGAAGTAGTCTTCCGTGCCGCACGGGGTGGCCACGGTTGTCGGGCGTTTGAATCGCCCGGGCCATTCCAGCAGGCCCGGCACGCGGATGCCGCCTTCGTGGAGGCTTCGCTTGCGGCCTCGCAGGCAACCGGCGGAACCGTTGGTGGGGGTCCTTTTCCGACCTTCCGGGCCGTTATCGGCGCAGAACCAGAGCATGGTGTTATCGGCGACGCCACGCGTTCGAAGTTCCTTCCGCAGCCTGGCGACCTGGTCATCCATCGCGCTGATGCAGCCGAGGTAATGCTGTGCGCCCTCGGGCTGGTCGGCGTAGAGCTTGCGATGTTCCGGCCCGGCCAGGACGGGCAGGTGCGGTGCGTGGAACCATACGACGGCGAAGAACGGCTTCTTCTCGCCGACGGCCTGGCGGATGAATGGTACGGCGCGGTCCATGATGACGCGGCTGTCGTCGCCTTCGAGGTTGTCGGTGACCATTTGCCCGGGGCCGGACCAGTAGTGCGTGCCGTAGGGCTTTTCCGAGCCGGGCCTTTTCATGGGGTTGTACGTGGGCACCTTGGCTTCGGTGGAGAAGCACGTATCGAAGCCGTGTTCCCAAGGCGGGCTGTAGTGCTTGACGCCCTTTGGCCCGCCGCGATTGGATTCCCTGACGGTCTTGGTCAGCGTCCCCAGGTGCCACTTGCCGAAGTGCCCCGTCGCGTAGCCGAGCCCACCGAGCACCTCAGCCAGCGTGACTTCCTCCTTGAGCATGCTCCCGACGTTGGCGAAGAAAATCCCGTAGCGGAACGGGTGCCGGCCGGTGATGCAACTGCCGCGCGTCGGGCTGCAAACCGGCGCGCCGGCGTAGAAGCGGTCGAACTTCACCGCTGTCCGGGCGATCTCATCCAGCGCGGGCGTCTTGATGATCGGATGCCCGTTATAGCCCGTGTCGCCCCAGCCCATGTCGTCGGCCATGCATAGGATGACATTGGGTCGGTCCGTCGAGGCTGCCCCGGCCTGGAGTGTTTCTGGCAGGGCAATCGCCGCCATCCCTGCTGCGGCGCCCGCACCCAGGCACTTTAGGAATTCACGTCGGTTCATTTGTTCTCCTTGGCGGTTTTGGCCTTTGCTCCGCTCTTGCCTTTGCCCTTGCGGGGTTTCCAGGCTGGGTCGTACTTCGGGTTCAGTTCCGTGGGAACCGGGGCGTTCACCTTCTTTCGCCATGCAACCAGGGCGTTTTGCAATTCGCGAGTCTTATCCGGCATTTCGGTGGCGAGATCTCTTGTCTCGCCGATGTCATCGACGATGTTATAAAGCTCGAGCCGGCTGTCTTCGAAGAACTCGATGAGCTTGAAGTCGCCCATCTGCACTGCCCCGACGGGTGTGGTTCTCCAGCCGGTCGGACCGCTGCCCTGGAGATAGCACGGGAAGTGCCAGAAGATCGCCTTTCGCCCGATGGGCTGGCCCTTGGTCATGAGTTTTACGATGCTCACGCCGTCGAGCACCTGATCGGCCGGGGCGGGCGCGCCGGCGACCTCGAGCAGCGTCGGGTAGAAGTCGATTCCGATGACGGCCTGGTCGCACTTGGCGCCGGGCTTCACCCGGCCGGGCCAGCGGACGATCATCGGCTCGCGGATGCCACCCTCGTAGAGCATGCCCTTTGCCCCTCGAAGCGGCGCGTTGGATGTGACGCCGCCGTATCCGCCGTTATCGGAGAAGAACACCACCAGCGTGTCATCGGCGATCTTCAACTCATCGAGCGTGGCGACGATTCGTCCGATGCCCTCGTCGGTGCTCTCGATCATCGCGGCGTACGTCGCGTTATGCTGGCCCCGGTCGGCGGGGCGGGATTTGTACCTGGCGATCTTCTCCGCCTTGGCCTGAAGGGGCGTGTGTACGGCGTAATGGGGAAGGTACAGGAAGAACGGTTTCCGGCCGGCGCGGTTAGCGGTGATGAACTTTATGGCTTCATCAGTCAGCCGGTCGGTGAGGTACTCGCCCTTTGGCCCATCGGGCAGCTTGGGATTGCGGTACGGGCTGAAGTAGCTTTTGGGGTGGCCCGCTTCCGTGCCGCCGACGTTCACGTCGAAGCCCTGTGCCTCGGGGCAGGTTTTCTCGTCGCCGCCGAGGTGCCACTTGCCCATGGAGGCTGTGACGTACCCAGCCGCCTGCAAGCTCTCGCCCAGCGTGACGATTTTCGGGTTCAGCGTCGTGGTGTTCGCTATCGGAATGAGCTTCCGCCCCTTCGCCGAACCCCGGGCGCTGCTGCTGACCGTATACACACCGTGCCGGGGCGTATACTGCCCGCTCATGAGGCACGCGCGGGTCGGGGCGCAGTTTGGGGCGTTGGCGTAGGCCCGAGTGAAGACCATTCCCTGCGAGGCGAGCCGGTCAATATTCGGCGTCAGGTAGAACTTGCTGCCCATGAAACCGACGTCGCGCCAGCCCATGTCATCAATCAGGATGAACACGATATTGGGCCTTCGTGCATCGGCCGAAGCCGCCCCGGCCGCGACGGCCCGGACAGTGCGCGGCAGCGATGTCCCAGCCGCTCCCAGCCCCACGCCAAGTCCCAAAGCCTTCAGGAACGATCGTCGTCGGATACGTTTCACCATGGGACTGCTCCCTATCGATCTGCCAAGCTGTCACGGACAACATACCCAATGTACAACGCTCGCGACAGTCGGAAGATTTCGTGGAATCCCGGGCAAAACGTGTCCCGGCCCCTATATGGCGCGGCCGCGCAGACGCCGCCACTATGGAGTGCGGTGGCGCAGACACCGCTTTGGATATCCCTTCCGGTAGGCAGGTTGGACTGCAGTTGGCCCCGCGCGCTGGCCTTGGCCGCATTCGATCCAAAGCGGTGTGTCCATCCCTTCGGGATTCCGCCACGCGCACTCCATAAAAGAGGGCGAGAGCCGCACGGGACCATTGGTGTGTCAGCCAGAGAGGAGGCATCTCTCGGAGCAGGCATTAGACACTTGCCACAATTTCCCGTACGGGCATCTCGCCCTTGAGTCGTAGTCAGTAGTCAGGAGCCAGGGCCAAACGATGCCCCCGTCCTCATCCTCGGGATTTCAGCCCCGGCTTCGCCTGCGCTTCAACAAAGCGGGAAGGCCTGCGGCCAGCATGATAAAGAGCGTCGCGGGCTCGGGGATCGTTGCGCCAGCCGCGCCGCTGTTCATGCCGCTCATCAGCGTCTGGAGGTCTTCCCAATCCACCGTGCCGTTGCCGTTGAAATCGCCACCGGTTCCCCCCGTGCCGGCCGCAGGCGGGCCGCCGAAGTGCCTCTTAACCATGATGTAGTCGGCCGAGTCAACATCGCCATCGCCGTCGGCGTCGCCGAGCATGCTGTTCGACAGGCCGGTCAGGTAGACGATACCTTCACCGCCGTCGACAAGGCTCAGGGCGTCGACGCTCCAGCTAGCTCCAAGCTCCGAGGTGTCGAAGTTGTTGGCGAAGCCGTTCATGTCGATGGTCACGCCGTCGTCGTAGGTGAATACCGCCAATTGGGCACCGTCGGCGACCTCGCCTCCGGCGTCGAGAATCTTGAGTATCATATCGCCCACGGTCAGGCTCCTGGCCTTGTCGACTCTCGCGATGTGGATGGTATCCGTCGTGGGGTTGCCGTTGGCATCGTCGCCGCCGATCTGCCACTCGTAGATCGAGCCGTCGTAGAAGTGTGATATGGCCTCGGTACTGCCATTGTAGCTGAGGGTTGCCTTCCAGATGCCATCATCACCGGGTGCTACGATGCCGCCGCTATTCACGGTGAAATGCCCGGATCTCGAATCGTTCTGGAGGTACGAGAAATCGCCGCTCAGCCTGGCGCCACTGGGAATGGCCTTCATACCCGCATACTTGCTGAAATACTGACCGTTGAGGACCAGTGTCCCGCCTTCGAGCCAAAGCGTTCCAATGTTGTCTATATCCCCCACGGTCCAGGTGCCCGTGCCTTCCTTTGTTACTCGGCCGTAGTGGCCGCCGGTATTGATGACGGATTCCACCGTATTGCCGATCGTCGTGCCGCCAAGTCGAATACCAGCCTTGTCACCTGTACCATTTTCGTAGGGGACAGTGCACGTTCCCAGCGTCACGGTGCCGCTCGTCGGAGCGAAGGTGATCCCTTCGTATCCCGTACCGTCAGGGATACCCACCGTCGGGCTGCCGGTGATCGCTGAGGTGATCGTGCCTGTCGCGTTCTTGGGGGTCACAGTGATTGAGCCGCCGGCTGTGAAGTTCAGGGCCGAGCCCGAAACGGTCGAGCCACTCTTATCAAATCTCAGCGCGTCCAGCGTGACGTCGGTATCGAGCACGACGTTGCCGCCGTTCAGGACCAGGGCGGAGGAGGAGCTAACGGCGTCGGCGTGGGCCAGTTCCAGCGTGCCGGCCATGACGGTCGTCGGGCCGGTGTAGGTGTTGGCCTGGTCCAGCGTGAGCGTGCCGGTGCCGAGCTTGGCGATACCCAGCCCGCCGAGGGTGGCCGGCGTGTAGATGGCCGGCTGCGTGACGTTTCCGCTGACCGTGGTGTCGAGCCCGAGGGCGCCGCTGGTCTTGGTGGCATTGGCCAGGAGGGTGTCTACCTCGGCGTTGGTCCAGTTGCCCAGGATAACGCCCACCGTTCCGCCGTCGAATACCACGTTGCCGGCGGAATCATAGCCCGGCAGGGCCGCGGGGGTGTCGGCCACCAGAGCGCCGGAGTTGGCGTCGGTGCCGCCGGTGTACGTATTCGTGCCGGATAACACCCAGGAGTTCGTGCCGGTCTTGGCGATTGAGACCGCCCCTGTGCCGTTATCGCCAATGCTGGCCGCCAGCATGTTGCTGCCCGCGTTGGTTCCAGTGAGGTTCAGGGTGCGTGCCTGATCGACGGCCCCATAGGCCGGCGAGGCGGTTCCGGTAAAGTTGACCGCCCCGCTGCCGGAGATGTCGATGGTCGCTTCCGAGCCGCCGATCGTGAAGGCGCGGTCGGTGCTGGCTGCGCCGCCCACATACAGGAGAGTCGCTCCGTTACCCAACACCAGGTTCGAGGCCGCATTCGTCGAGGCGCCGATGGAACTGGCGACCCCGCCATCGGCAAGCGAACTCGCCCTGAGCAGGCCCTCTTCGATCGTAGTCGGGCCGTCGTAGGTGTTGGCCTGGGTGAGGAACAGGTTGCCAAGGCCTGTTTTGGTCAGGCCGGCCGGGGTGTTGCCGTCGCTGTTGCGGATCACGCCGATCATCTGGGAATAGCCGTTCAGACCCTCAGTACCATGATCCTTGTTGGTCGCGATGGTGCGCGTGGCGCCGTTGAGATCGAGCTTGTTTCGCCACGTCATTTTGCCGTTATAGTTGGCCCAGGGCGATTGAAGAACCAGCGTCGACGGATTGAACTCCGCGCTGCCCCAGACCACTTCGTAGTTGTCATCGTTGTTGAACTTGACGGAACTACCGTTACGGCCCTGGCCGCAGAAACCGCTGACGCCGCCGGGGACCTGGACCTGCCCTGGACCCGAGCCGAGCGTGCGGGACATGGTTTCTCCCCAGTAACCTACGAGTACGCCGCCGTTGATGTTCAGATTCCCGGTGCCCAGATCATCAAACTGGTAATCTAACACTTCGCCGGCGTTGATAACCAGGTCGCCGGAGAAGGTCTTGCCCCCGTCCCTGAGATTGACCCGAACCGCGCCATTGACGGTGATGCCGCCGGCGCCGCTGATCGACAGAGGAAGATTCACATTGCCGGCACTCGCGCCGATCGTGATGCCGCCGCTCTGATCCAGAGTGCCGCCTTTGAGCGAGTAAGTGCCGGTGAAGTTGTCCAGCAACACGGTGCCCGCGGTGACGGTGCCGAGGCTGATGTTGCCGCCGTCCCCACCGCTGCCGATGATCGCGTTGTCTGGCGTGGTGCTGTTCCACGTCGCGTTGGTCGCGCCGCCATCCACCGTCCACTTGTCCGGGTCGAGCCATGTGCCGGTACCGTCGGTGACAGCAGCGTCGCCGGAGGCCGTGTCCCAGGTCAGGTCCGCCGCCCCGGCCGGGAGGGCGAACACCGCCATCACCGCCATCGAAAAGACCAAGACCGCTCGCAAAGAAATGTTGCCTCTCATCGCTGCTCTCCTTGTTCTCCAGATTTGCCTGTACCGAAACACATGTACGTAAAAGCCCGCGCCCAAAAACCTGCGCGGAAACAAATGTACGGATACGACGGTACGGAAATGCCTGCGCGGAAATGCCTGAGCGGAAATACCCGCGCAAAACAGGATCCATGCAGCTTTAATTGTAAACGCAATTGGCGATTTGTCAACTCATTTGCGTCGTTGCATCACTGTTCATTGTCCTTTTGCGCCGCATGGCGTGGCTGGGCGACTTTCTGAACTCATTAGGCTGGGAGGGCTTGTCGCCTGTTGGCTCGTTAATATGGAAAACCTGACGAAATGACCAATCGCCAACACAATCCGCCCGCGCCCGGCCGGGACGGCGCAAAAACAAGGGCTCCCGACGGGAGCTGTACAGAACAACCGTAGTGTCGGTGTCTAGAGAGAGGCATCTCTCGGAGCAGGTTGACTTAGACACATACGTCCTGCACGGCCACCCATCGGAAGCCCTATACGGCTTGTCGTGAGCTTCCGTCGAACGAGCTTGCCCTGGTTTTTTCACAGTCCGGCCGGCAGCTTGCTTTCCCGGCCTGGATACATCATGCCTTCCGGCCCTTCGACTACGCTCAGGACCTTCGGCTGGGCTCAGGACCTGCGGCCCTTCGACGGGGCTCAGGACCTGCGGCCCTTCGGCTGGGCTCAGGACCTGCGGCCCTTCGACGGGGCTCAGGACCTGCGGCGGCGGATCAGCGCCATGGCTCCGACGGCCAGCAGGGCGAGGGTCGCGGGCTCGGGGATCGGTGCGCCGCCCGTGCCGCTGTTCAAGCCGCTCATCAACTCTTGGAGGTCGTTCCAGTCCACCGTGCCGTTGCCGTTGAAGTCGCCACCGGTTCCCTCGGTGCCGGCCGCGGGCGGGCCGCCGAAGTGCGTCTTGACCATGATGTAGTCAGCCGAGTCAACCACCCCATCGCCGTTGGCGTCGCCGGGCACGGCGCCCGTGATGCCGGTAACGGAGATCATGAAGCCCTCTGTGAGCCCTTCGTCCACAACGACCTCGATGTTGTCGAAGTTCCACTCAGGTGCTAAGATCGTGTCCAACGTGTAGTTAACGCCCTCGACCAGCGTGATCGCGCCGGTGACGGCCTCGCCGTTGTAGTTGCCGGTGAAGTTGAGCAGGTCGTACTGCTCGCTGCCCAGCATGTCGTCGCCGAGGTCAACGAACTTGAGTACCCAGGCGTCGTTGAGCGTCAGGTGGCCCGTGTCCATCGTGTGGTCCTCACCGTCGCCGTAGCTCCAGGTGAAGCTGCCACCGGCGTTGACGGTCAGGTTCTGAACACTGCCGCCGCCGGCAATCGCCCCGCCGACCTTTACCGTCACGCTGCTATTGCTGATCGAGCCGGTGACCTCCAACGTTCCGCCGTTGACGGTTGTGTTGTTGCTGTAGCTGCTCGATCCGGCGAGTTTCAGCGTTCCGTCATTGACCGTCACCGTGCCGTTTGAACTGACGTTGCCGAGGATTGTCCAGGAGCCGGTGTTGGACTTGACAAGGTTCATGCCCGGTTCCCATTTGGTCGAGCCTTTGGTGATACCGCCCGTGATGACATTGCCGCTGGCCGTGCCGTCGAGCGTGAGAGTTCCAGTCGGGATGCCATACAGGCTCGCACTGTGGACCGAGGCCACGGTCACACTGGCTGTGGTCGGGATGAATGTTATGTTGGCCGCCTTTACGACCGTGATGTCGCCCACGGCAAGACTGCTGCCGGTGCCGCCGGTGACAGTGAGCGTGCTGCTGGCATCAGAAGACTCGGACGCACCCAGGGCCAATGTGGCGCCGGGCGTGGTCACGTCAATGGTGCTATCGCCCTTGAGAGTGAAGCCGCGATCCGTGGTGGCCGTGCCGCCGGTGTACTGCAGCGTACCGCCTGCGAGAATCAGTCCGTCCGCACCTGCTGAGGCGTACTGGCCGATGTTGCTGGCCGCGCCGGCATTGGCGAGGCTCGATACCGACAGCGTGCCGCCCTCGACCTTGGTCACGCCGGTGTAGGTGTTCGAGCCGCTCAGCACGAGCGCGCCGTCGCCGCCCTTGGACAGATCCCGGGCCGAACCGTCCTCAGAGATATTCGTTGCGACCGTCGCGGCCGCCCCGGAAGCGACTCTCATCAGCGAGTCCGCCGACATTTGCAGCGCCCCGCCGGAAAGCGTGACGTCTCCTTGGGCGAAGCTCAGACCGCCAATGTCTTGCGTGCCGTCCACCGTAACGGTGTAGGTTCCGCTAGCGTCCGTGCCGGCGGCGAAGTAGGCCGTCTGGCCCGGCGTCCAGGCGGCTGTGGTCCCGGTGCCGTCGGATGCGGCGTTCCAAGTGTTTGCCGTGCCCCAGGTGCCAGTTGCTTCGGGGCCACCCGCGCCGGAGTTGGCGTCGTTGAGGTCCCAGTAAGCCGAGGGTACGCCAGCTACGGTGAGGATGCCGCTGCCCGCCAACCAGTCCACTTCATAGTCCACGCCGGTCGTGCCGGTCGTGCCATACGTGCCGTCCGCCTGCTGAATACCGTCCACAAAGAGCTTAGCGATGGTATCGTCGAAGTTTGCCGTAAGTTTCGTCGTGCTGGCGCTACCGAACAGGCTTAGCGTCGCGGTGTCGGCCATCGCATCCGTGGCGTTGATGATCAGGTTCGCAGAAATAACGTTGTTGGCGGGTTTTGCCTTGATCGTCACATCGCCGCCAAGCGAGCCGGCTATGTCGCCATAGATATCGAAATCAGTTCCCCACTGTGCATCGGCAACTAATTCGCCGAAGGTGCTGGCAGCGGTCAGCTTGGCCCAGCAGTCACCCTTGCCTCGAAGGGTAAACGTGTAATCGCCGTTGATCCCATAGGCGAAGGTCGCCTTTGCGCCTCCCTGCGTTGACGCTCCCAACGTGAATTCGGCATCGCCCATCATTTGAATGGCCGGGATGGTGGGGCTCTTGCCTGATCTCGAGTAGATCCTGGAACCATCATACATGTAGATAGTCGAGGATCCGGGCGTGCCCAGCGCGTTGTAGGACTCCACATATTGCGTCGTCCACCCAAGCTGCACCGTGGCGTTTTCGTGAATGGTCAGATCCCCGGTGTAGGTGGGCGTGCTGGCACTCCACGCATTTACGAGTTTGCCGGTGGGAATATCCACACTGACCGCTCCGGTTGGAACAACGCCGGTATCCCAACTCGCGGTCAGATTCCACCGGTCGTTATTGGTATTGTTGTCGCCTTGGTAGATGCTTGTCGGCAGCTGCACGAGAACATTCGTGATGTACACACGCTGACCGCTCGTATCGAGGCCGAGCTGGGCGCTATAGTCGCCCTTCACGTCGATGATGGCGTCAACGCTGCCCGTGAACGAGCCGGTGTAGGTGAACAGATCGTACTCGCCTGTGGGGGTTCCGCCGGCGTCGATCAGCTTGACCGACCAACCTTCGGTAAGGGTCAGGTCGCCCTCGACGACGACCGTGTCCGCCGCCGTGGGGCCGATCTCCCACTCGTAGAGGGAGTTGGCTTCCATGGTGAGGTCGCCGGTGGTCAGCACGCCGACGCTGCCGCCGGGGGCCAGCGCGGCGAATTCTTTCACGGTCACCGACCCGGCGATCGCGCCGGTGCCGGCCAACGTGCCGGTGAGGTTGACGGTGACGTCGCTGGCGAGCGAACCGTCCACCGTCAGCGTGCCGGCGTTGACCGTCGTGGGGCCGGTATACGTGTTCGCCCCGCTGAGCGTGAGTGCGCCGCTGCCGAACTTGTTCAGGCCGCCATTGTCAATTACCGTCTGGATCTCCGCGTCCGCGTTTGTTCTGATGTCGACGACGTTGGCGTTGAGGTCAATTACCCCGCCGGTCCCTTGCGTAAGCCTGTACGTGCCGCTGCCGGCCGCGTTGAATACGATGGCTTCCGGCTTAACCGTGCCCACGACGGCCACGTCGCCGGCCGCGCCATTGCCGGCGCCGAAACTGGCGATGGCACTGTCGGCCCAGGTCCTGGAGGCGGTGTCCCACCAATTCTCGTTTGCCGCGTTCCATGTGCCGGCGCCGTCGGCTGGGGCCTCTGTGCCCGCGCCGCCGTTCCAGAACAGCTGGAATTCGGGAATCAAGCTGATGTCGTCATAGTACATGACGGAAGCATCCCCCGAGGTGGGGTAAATATCCATGACGTCGATGCCGTGTAGTTCTTCGGCCGGTTTGGACCACGTCGTTGCACCAAACGTGGTGCCGCCGTAAAAGGCTTCACAGGTGTCGTTATCCAAGTCAATATGAGCACTGACTTCAACCCACGTGTCATACTGGATCGGCAGTTTGATGGTCGCGTCCCCATCGTTATAGACCAAATCAGCATTGGCATTAGCCGAGTCCATCATCCAGTGGATCCCGACCAGACTCCAATTAAGGGTGCCCGCACCACCCTCGTCAAATCTATTCATCAGATTAAAGTAAGTTTCACCGGCTTTGCCCGCGGATGGGAGGTAAGTCATCACCGAAAACTCCCATAGGCCCGTTTTCGGTTCATAACCGAACTCCAAGACTTGGTCGGTTCCAGCGCCACCGACGACGGCCAGTGAATTCAGCGGGCTGTTAGCTGGTCCTGCCGTGACAATACCGTTGGCAGTATCACCGCCCCAGCCAACCCAGTCATTTCCAGTTGGAATGACGGCGCCGGCAGTATACGAATCGAAGTTCTCCGTCGTTTGGGCCCCGGCCGGGAGGGCGAACATCGCCGCTACCGCCAGTGAAAAGACCAAGACCGCTCGCAAAGAAATGTTGCCTCTCATCGCTGCTCTCCTTTTACAAGATTTGCCTGTACGAAAGCACATGTACGGAAAAGCCCGCGCCCAAAAGCCTGCGCGGAAATACCTGCTCAAACATAATCCATGCAATCCTAATTGTAACCGCAATTGGCGT
>CAZMBZ010000028.1:0-18495 GCA_964564285.1 uncultured Planctomycetaceae bacterium
TCTGTAGCCAGGAAACTTCGCCAGTCGACTGTGAGTTGGCTTGCGCCGGGGATGTTCGGCGTAAAGACCGCGCCGATCTTCCAGTATTCCTCGGGTACGAAGGCTTCGATTTCTCGTTCTCGCTCGACGATGATGCGTACGGCGACGGTCTGGACCCGTCCGGCGGAAAGGCCGGGGGCTACCTTCCGCCAAAGAAGGGGCGAGACTTCGTATCCGACGATCCGGTCGAGCACCCGCCGCGCCTGCTGGGCGTTGACCTTGTCCATGTCCACCTCGCGCGGGGCGGCGAAGGCTGCCCGGATGGCGTCGCGGGTGATTTCGTTGAATATTACGCGGAGGATTTTCTGGCCACGCTTGCCGAGGCACTCAGCCAGGTGCCATGCGATGGCCTCTCCCTCGCGGTCAAGGTCGGTCGCCAGAAAGATTTCGGGTGCGGTCTTGGCGTACTTCTTGAGTTCGGCGACTACCTTCTTGCGTCCGTCCAGGAGTTCGTACGTTGGGGTGAACCGGTTTTCTATATCGACGCCGATGTTCTTGGCGGGCAGGTCGCGGATGTGGCCCATGGAGGCCTTGACGATGTAGTCGTCGCCCAGGTAGCGGTTTATGGTCTTTGCCTTGGCGGGGGATTCAACGATGACGAGCTTTCGGCCATTGAAGGCCGATTCCTTGGACCCGCCGGATTTGGCGGGCTTGGTGGTCTTCGTTTTGGTTTTTCCGGCAGTTTTCGCCATTGGTGCCACTCTCGCCTTCGCCGCTATCGAATCCAGCCATCAACCGGTTCCGTTTGCGGCGGCAGATCAGTCGTTCTGACGGCCACCCCAAACGGGCAAGGGCAGTAACTCTTGACTGGCCGAGGCGGTTTGTCAAGCCCGCGCCGTTTATTTCGGACGTAAGGGCATGGTCAGTTTAGGCAGAAACCAGAACCTTTTCGGGCTCGGCCGCCTCCTGGAGCATGCTAAACGCGGCCGCCCTGGCGGTATTGGCAAAGCCGGTGACCGGAATTTCGCCTATGATTGTCGGCATGACCAGGACTTGCAGGGTCCCGTTCATGAGCATCAGCAGCAGCAGTTTCCAGAAGTTTCCCGTGGTCATTCGCCAACTGATCGCTATCGCTTCGAATGGGCCCTTGTTCTGATCCAGCATTACCAGCGACACGAACAGCAGCTTTATATAAAGGTATACTCCTGGCACGATGAACAGGACAAGTGCCGCCATCTTGATCGCCGCCATCGCCGTGTGAACGATGGCGATGTAGATTACCGCGGCCCAGGACCTGCGTTTTTCTCGCGTGTCTCTAACTGCCCGGTTTGCGTACATAAGGAGGATGACGGTGAAGAGCGCCACGAGCGGGAAGAGGTACAGCGAGTACGTCGCGAACTTGTGCGTCAAGGCGTACGCCTGGTTCACCATTTGTGCCAGCGCTTCAGCGATTTTGTCAGGATTCTGTTGATTCACAGCCATCTGCAGGGCCTTGGCGGCGCCCCCGAGTTCGTTCATTTCCGCACTTGCCATCAACTGCGGGAGAAACTGAAATACGAACAGCGCGCCGGATATCAGGCACAGCGGTATCCACCACTTGGCAAATGACCGCCAGGCGAGTGCATAACATTTCATGATGCTGAGTTGCATGGCCAGCGCCTTTCCCGGCCGGCCGGGGCGGGCAAGACGCCCGCCGACTTTCCCGGTCGGCACGAGTCACATCTTTCCGCCGCCCGGACCGGTTTGTCAAGCACTCGGCGGTTTATTGCTGCCGGGTGGGGGCGGATAACCGAAGTTCGGCGCGTATGGACAACCTTGCCCTTGGGAGGGGTGTTCGCTCAGGCGACAGGCACATGAGCTTTGCTTATGCACGGGGGCCTGGTTAGCATGTCTTGGCTGACTGAGGGCGAAGGTGGTCTGAGCGGAGAGTGGGATGGAGTTTATCAAGATCGTTATCCTGGGAGTTGTAGCGGCCTGTGTTTATGGGATTGCGCAGGACCAGGTCACGGCCAGGGTTTGCGTGGAGTATTTCACTATTGGGCATCCGCCGATTTTCGACACCGATTCGCCCACGCTGCTGGCTTTTGGCTGGGGCATCGTCGCCACGTGGTGGGTGGGCCTGCCGCTGGGCTTGCTGGTTGGTTTGACGTCGCGAGTTGGAGGCTGGCCTCGATTTACGTGGCGCAACTTGCTTCGCCCGGTGACGGTCGTGCTTTGCGTTATGGGCGTCATATCGCTGACGGCCGGGGTGACTGGGTACTTCGTCGCCAGCGAGGGCGGGGTCCGGCTGGTCGAGCCGTTGGCTTCCCGTGTTGCGGCCGGGCGGCACGTTCTCTTTCTGGCAGATCTGTGGGCTCACCTCGCCGCGTACGGAGCGGGCTTTCTCGGTGGTGTGGGCCTGTGCTTCTGGTGCATCGTCACACGCGGGCGGCGGGCCGTGACGAAAGCGAAAGAGAGCATCGGATGAGCAAGGGGGCTCGGAAACTCACGAGGTGAAAAACGATCCTGCTAGTGCTGGTCCTGACGTTCGGGGCGGCACGTTATAGCATCGCGGCGGTTGAAATAGACGACGGCAGCTTGTACAAGAATAATATCCCTGCTTGCTGAGGCGAACAGGCTTTTGGGCCAGGACAACGGTTTTTGGGTCACTGGCTCGCAGATATGGACAAAGGAGTAACAGGATGATGCGTACATTCAGGCGGCGTGGGTTTCTGCGGTTTGCGGGTTTGGCTGGGGCGGCCTTGGGGCAGTCGCTGGTGCGAGGTCGGGCGCTGGCTGGATCGCCCGATGGGGCCGCGGGTTCGGAAAAGCCGCAGCAAAAGCCTAACTTCCTCGTCGTTGTTGTCGACGACATGGGATATTCGGACCCCGGTTGCTACGGCGGGGAGGTCGATACGCCCGTTCTTGACGGTCTGGCTGCCAAAGGCCTGCGGTTCACCCAGTGCTACTCCACCGCGAGATGCTGGCCATCGCGGACGTGCCTGCTTACGGGCTACTACGCTCAGCAGGTCCGCATGGACCCGCCTCACGGCAAGATACCGGAGTGGGCTCGCATCCTGCCGCACTACCTCAAGCCCTGCGGATATCACTGCTACACCAGTGGAAAGTGGCACGTCCGCAACGCCCCCAAGGCCATCGCTAACGGCGGGTTCGACCGCTCGTACGTCCTGCACGATCACGACCATAACTTCGGGCCAAAGAAGCACGAGATGGACGACAAGCCCCTGCCGCCCGTTCCGGATGGGACGGACTTCTACACCACCACCGCCATCGCCGGGCACGCCGTGGACTTCCTCAGTCAGCATGAGCAAAAGCATGCCGACGAGCCGTTCCTGATGTACCTGGCCTTCACGTCGCCGCACTTCCCGCTCCAGGCCCCGCCTGAAGATATCGCCAAGTACGCCGACAAGTACACCGAAGGCTGGGACGTCTGCCGCAAGAAGAGATGGCAGCGGATGACCAAGACAGGCCTTGTCAACTGCGCGCTGCCCGAGCCCGAACCGCAGACTATTCCCAGTTGGAATCTGTCCGCCAAAGAACTCGTCGAGCAGATCGGACCGGGCGAGGTCGACCGGGCCGTGCCGTGGAAAGACCTCACCGATGAGCAGAAGGCCTTCCAGGCCGTCAAGATGTCCATCCACGCCGCGATGGTCGATCGCAACGATCAGGAGATGGGGCGGGTCGTCGAGAAGCTCAAGGAAATGGGTGTCTACGAGAACACCGTGATATTCTTCGTCTCGGACAACGGCGCCAGCGCCGAGCAGATCATCCGCGGCGATCGCAACGATAAGTCAGCCGCACCCGGCTCGGCCAAGTCGTACCTGTGCCTCGGGCCGGGCTGGTCGACGGCTTCCAACACGCCGTTCCGTCTGCACAAGTCATGGGTTCACGAGGGAGGTATCGCCTCGCCACTGGTGATCCACTGGCCCGCAGGCATCAAGGCCCGCGGCGAGCTGCGTAACACGCCCTGCCATTTTGTGGATCTGGCGCCCACGCTGGTGGACCTGGCGGGCGGGAAGATCGAGCCGTTATGGAACGGCCTGACCCCGGCGCCCATGCCTGGCAAGAGTCTGGCACTCGCACTGGCCGATGACGTTACCATCAAGCGGGAGTCCATGTACTTCCACCATATGACCAACAAGGCCCTTCGTGTGGGCGATTGGAAGATCGTCTGCGCCGGCGAAGACAAGCCGTGGGAATTGTACGACATGCGCAGCGACCGTTGCGAGTCCGATGACCAGGCCTCCCGCCAGCCGGAAAGGGTTCGCCAGATGGCTGAGCAGTGGCAGAAGTGCGAGGATGAATATCGCCACCAGGCCGGCGACGACAAACCCGTCAAGGCCCGCAAGCCCAAAGGCAAGCCGAAGAAAGAATAACCCGGCTGGCTTAGTTGACGCTGTCGTCGGGCAAACGTGTCTTACATCCGGCACATCTTCCTGGCGGCGGCGAGGCGGGCGGCTGCGAAGGGCCAATTGGCCAGGCTCATGAAAGCCTTCACCCAGTCGCTTCGCTTGTTGGCGTATTGCAGGTAATAGGCGTGCTCCCACACGTCACAGACCAATAGCGGCACGGCACCCCATACGGCGAGGTTCTGGTGTTTCTCAGCCTGGAGCACCAGCAGCCTATCGGCGATGGGCTCCCACGCCAGCACACCCCAGCCGCTGGCCTCGACGCCCTTGGTGGCGGCGGCGAACTGATCCATGCCGAACTTGGCGCCGCCGAAGCTCTCAGCCATCGCCTTGGCGATATTGCCCTCGCACTTGGACCCGCCAGGCGTCATCGAGTGCCAGAACAGACTGTGAAGAACGTGTCCGCTGCCGTGGAACGCCAGAGCGCGACTGAGGGCCTTGGCTTCCCCTGGTTCTACGGGCTTCGTGTGCGGCGAGAGCTTCGCCACGGCGGCGTTGAGCCCCCTGACGTAGCCGGCGTGGTGCTTGGAGTGGTGGATTTCCAGCGTGCGCTTCTCGTAGGCCGGCTCGAGGGCGTCGTATGCGTAGGGCAGTTTGGGCAGAGCGTATTGCCCGGCTGCGAACGTGCCGGGAAGCAGGGCGACATTCGTTACAGGTGCGATCATCTCCATCGCCTCCGCTGCTGGGGACGGTCCGGACGCCGCCATTGTCGCGGCCGTGGCGGCAGCCCCGCCCATCATCATCGCCTGTCGCCGAGTTATCTGTCTGCTCATTGCATTCTCCACTGATCCCAATAAATGTCCCAGCCGACGTGTCCCGGCCACTTGTACAGTCTATCCGCGTTTGGGGGAGTTAGTGGAAATTCAATCGGAGAGATGGCATCCAAACCCGCGTCCGGTTGCACAGCGATACATCAGGCGGACTTTGTTCGGCCTATAGCGACTATTATCACAGCCTGGCCATCCACCGTTTCGCATTGGCCTCGGAAAACGCTCGATTTGTTCACCGGGATACGCCTGCTGCGGTTCGAGCCCTGCCGGCCGGCTCGGCCCCGGCGGCGAACGTTTACCACGACAACCTGGACTTCATCCGGCTCGAAAGCAATACGCACCGGCCTTGCTGAACACCCGCCGCGGAGAATCCGTCGTCTCGTTGCGTTGCCTCGCGTTATTTGTGTCCGGTTGTTCATGGCTGGCTCCCTTCCGCGCTGTCGGCTACTCCTTTAATACAACGGATTAGACACTGCGGTTCGCAGGTGGTTGGGAGCAAACCGGCGCGGCCGGATAAATACTTTGAATTCGTCGGAACATGCTCGTCATTGGGGCGTCGAACCAATTGAGGAAGAGTTCTGCGCCATGGTGTTCTGGACCGGCGCAGGTGCAATCGGTTGGGTACTTAGCATTGAACATTGGGCATTCGGTTCTGGTCATTGGTATGATTTTGCGATGCTGGCTCGTAATCCTGAATAATGGAGACTCGCGATGAAACGCGCACTTCTGATATTGGCGGCGGTGTTGGTGTCGGCGTTGTCGGCCCCGGCGGCGGAAATAGGCTTTGTCGAGTCCTACGTCCTGGCCAAGGACAAGGATGAGGCGATCAAGAACCTCATTCCCGGAACCGACGATTACTACTACTACCAGTGCCTTCGCTACCAGGCGACGGGTCAACTGGATCAGGTGGATGTCATCGTCGGCAAGTGGCTTCAGCGGCGCAAGGGCAGCACCAACTCGCAGATCATCGAGATCCAGTACCGCCAGGCCTTGCTCGGCTATAAGGCGAATCCCGACAAGTCGCTGAAATACATCACCAGCAAACTGGGCCTGCGCTTTAACCACCAGCGTCAGATCGCCCGCAAGAGTTCCCTGCCGACGCGGCTGAACGCCAGTCTCATCAGTCGGGATACGCTCACCAAACGCGCACAAGTCTCCAATCGTCGCAGGAGCCTTAGCGGCTTCGAGCTGTCGGCGATTGAGTGGCTCAGGCCGGCCGACATGAACCCGCGCGAGCTGCGCCAGTATCTCCAGAAACTAACCCGCCCGGACTATGCCGGGCTGGTTGGCCTGATCGCCAAGGACCTTGCCGAAAAGGACAGCCGGGGCTTCGGTTCGCTGGGCATCCACAAGATGTTGCTCAAGGATCAGCTCGACGAGCTCGCGAAGCTCAGGGGCGACCTTCTTCGCAACTCGGCCTTCGTCGATACGTACATGCTGCGCCTCCGAGCCGGCGAGGATGTCAATCTTCGCCTCCAGAGTGATGAGGAGCTCGCGTACATCGAGCGGATGTGGGGCTTCGTCAAGGGGCTCGCCCCGGCCTTCAATTCGCTCAAGGTGAACGTGCTTTACAACCGGCTTTCCTTCGATAGAACCCGAGGCGTCTACGACAAGGCGCGGTTCATGGAGTACCTCAAGCTGCCGCGGCGGGTGGGCTACATTCCGCTTCCCATTCAGAAGTCCGAGCAATACCGTCGCTTCGCCGCCAACCTCGGCGCGGACTGTCGCAAGCAGACGCTTCGGCCTGCCGTCGGCAACGACGAGCCGTTGGTCAGGGCGTACCTCGAACATTTCTTCGTGGGCGAGGAAACCTGGAAGCCTTACGCGGAGTTCATCCGCGATGACTATCTCAAGAAGGTCTTCGCCGAAACCAAGCTCCTTGCCGGCGCCGGCGATCCCGAGAAGTGGACTGCCATGCTTGCCCCGGCCCAGTACAAGGCCCTGACCGACCGCGTGGACCTGGATTTCGCACCGACCAATCCCAAGTACTTCGGCCCGGACCAGAAGATCGCGCTGAATGTGGACGTAAAGAACGTCAAGAAGTTGATCGTGAAGGTCTATCGCATCAACGCTCTGAAGTACTACCAGCAGCGGGGGCGTCCCGTGCCGTTGTCGCTGGACCTCGACGGCTTGGTCGCCAACGAGCAGAAGACCTATAAGTACACCGAGGCGCCTTTGCGGCGCGTGCGACGGATGTTCGAGTTCCCGCAGCTTGCGGGACGCGGTGTGTACGTTATCGAGTTCATCGGTGCCGGCAAGCGAAGCCGCGCCCTGGTTCGCAAGGGCAAGCTCGCCTACACAAGCAAGCTGACGCCGGCCGGGCATGAGTTCACGATTCTTGACGAGGCCAATCTGCCCGCACCCGATGCGAAGATCTGGCTGGCAGGGCGTTTCTACCAGGCTGACAGCGACGGCACCATCACCGTGCCGTTCACCACCAGGCCCACAAGCCAGCCGATCGTGCTGGTCCGCGGCGGCGCTGCCACGCTTACGAAATTCTCCCACAGGTCCGAGGACTACTCGCTGAGGTGCGGTTTTTACGTGGATCGCGAGGCCCTGCTCAGCCGTCGCAACGCGACTCTGCTGGTTCGCCCGCAACTTCGAGTTACCGGCGTGCCGATCTCGCTGAAGCTGCTCAAGGATGTCGAGCTCAACATCGTCAGCACCGATATCGATGGCGTGAAAACCACCCAGAACGTTCCGGATTTCAAACTCTTCGAGGACCGAGAGTCCGCCTTCGAGTTCCGCACGCCGCAGAGGCTGCGGGCAATCAGCTTCCAGCTTACCGCGAAGGTGAAGAACCTCAGCCAGGACAAGAAGATCACCCTCAACGCCTCCAGGAGCTTCACGCTCAACGCCGTTGACGCGACCGAGGTGGTTGAGGGCCTGCACCTGCTTCGTGCCGACGGAAAGTATGTCCTGGAAATGCGAGGTCGCAACGGCGAGCCGCTGGCGGACAGGCCGGTGAGCCTGGGCCTCAAGCACCGGGACTTCACGCAGATGGTGAACGTGTCGCTGAAGACCAACGACTCCGGGCAGATCGAACTGGGCGAACTGAAGGACATCGTCTCGACGACCGTCGTTTACGGCCCGAGCGGGACTCGCCAGATTTGGATGCCGATTGCGGATGCTCACAATCTCCCTGCCGTCCTTCACGGCAAGGCGGGCCAGAAGCTGGTCCTGGCCTACACCGGCAAGGCCTCCAAGGCGCTGCGAAGCGAGCTTTCGCTGCTGGAGGTCCGCGACGGCGCGTATGTGGCGGACTGGTTCAAGGCGATGCGAATCCGTGATGGGTTGATCGAGATAGACGACATGCCAGCCGGGGATTACAGCCTGCGACTCAAGTATGCGGGCAAGGACATTCGCGTGAGCCTGGCAGCGGGCAAGGCCCAGGCCGGGTACATCTCCTCCCAGGCCCGTCGTCTGGAACTGCGCGAGGAAAAGCCCCTGCAGATCGCTTCGATTAAGTCCGACAAGAAGAACGTAACCATCAAACTCGTCAACGCAAACGAGTTTACCCGCGTCCACGTCCTGGCCGCGAGATACATGCCCGAATACGACGCGATGGGGATGCTCGCCCCGTTCGGCTGGCTCGCACCGGCGGCGGGAAGCGTCGATAAGCCTCTCAGCTACTACGAGGCCGGGCGGAAGATCAGTGATGAGTACCGCTACATCCTCGACCGTCAGGCCGCCGACAAGCTGCCGGGCAACATGCTCAAACGACCCAGCCTGATCCTCAACCCGTGGGCGATTCGCGATGCCGACACCGGCAAGGCAACCGGTGCCAAGGGAGAGCGTTTCGTGACCGCCAGCGAGGCTGCGGGCGGCGGGCGTGGCTCGCGGTTCTTCGGCAGTGCAGGCAGTCGGCGCGGGACGGCCAATATGTCCAACCTGGACTTCCTGGCCAATGGGTCGGTCGTTCTTGCCAACCTCCAGCCGGACAAAAACGGCGTGGTCGCCATCCCGCGCAAGGCTTTTCTGGACAAGCAGCAAATCCGCATCCTGGCCGTGGACACCGAGAACACCGCGATGCGCGAAACTACGCTCAGCGAGGTCTCGCCAGTGCTCCAGGACCGCCGCCTGGACCCGGCGGTCGCCCTTGACCCGGGCAAGCATTACATCCAGGAGAAGGTCGTAACGCCCGTCGTCAAGTCCAGGCCCTTCACGATTCGCGACGTGACCAGCACGCGATTCGAGACCTTCGACAGCCTCGCTCGCGTTTACCACCTGATGACCACGCTCAGCGGCGATGCGAAGCTCAAGGAGTTCGCCTTCATCACCGAATGGCCCAAGCTCACCGATCAGCAGAAGCGAGCCAAGTACTCCAAGTACGCCTGCCACGAGTTGAACCTGTTCATCTGCGAGCGTGATGGTGCTTTCTTCAAGGCCGTCGTCCTGCCGTATCTCAAGAACAAGAAGGACAAGACCTTCCTGGACAAGTATCTCTGCGGCGAAGACCTCTCGGAGTTCGTCAGGCCGTGGCGATACGGACAACTGAACATCGTCGAACGAATTCTCCTGGCCCGGCGGATCAAGGGCGAACGGCAGCGCACAGCCCGGGCCGTCAAAGACCTCTTCGAATTGCTCCGCCCGGACATCGACCGCTACAACATGCTTTTCGACACCGGCCTGGGGCTGACTGCCCTGGCGGCGGCGGTGGATGATAAGCTCGGCGAACTGGGGATAGAGGCCAAGTCCAACGGCAAGAAGATGCCGGCCCGATCGCTTCGGGCCCTGGCCTCGCGCGTTCGCGAGAGTAAGTCCATGAAACTGCGAAAGGAGCTGGCGACGAACGCGCCGACAGCCGTGGCGGCCAAGCTGGTAGCAGGACCTATGCCCTCGGCGAGACGGTCCGGGCGAAGCCGCGGCGTGGCCCTGGGGGCCGGCACCTTTAAGAACGGCAATGGCGTTTCTCGCTACTCCTACAGCAAGGCCAAGCTGGCCAAGGTGCAACAGCTTTACCGGCGGCTCGGACAGGTCAAGGAGTGGGTCGAGAACAACTACTACCACTTGCCAATCGCCCAGGCCAACGCCGACCTGGTCAAGGTCAACGCCTTCTGGCTCGACTACGCGGCCTGGGATGGCAAGGGCGATTTTCTGTCGGGCAACTTCGCCGAGGCATCTGGCAACTTCACCGAGATGATGTTCGCCCTGGCGGTGCTGGACCTGCCATTCCAGGCCGGCGAGCTTGAGGTGGTCCAGGACGGCGGATCGATGAAAGTCACACCCTCGGGCAACACCATCTTCTTCCACGAGGAGATCAACGAGGCTGCTTCCGTACCCAAGACCCAGCCCATCCTCGTCAGCCAGAATTACTACCGCGCCGGCCAGCGCTACAAGACCGTCGACGCCGAGCAGGTGGACAACTTTGTCACCGAGGAGTATCTCGTCGGCGATGTCTACGCCTGTCACGTGGTGGTGACTAATCCCACCAGCATCCGGCGCAAGCTCCAGGTGCTGGTCCAGGTCCCGCGAGGGGCCATCCCCGTCAAGGGCGGTCGGTACACCAGGGCGTTCTATATAGAGCTCGACCCGTATCGCACACAGACGTTCGATTACCTGTTCTACTTCCCCCAGGCAGGTCAGTTCGATCACTTCGGCGTCCACGTCGCTCGCCGAGGCGAACTGGTGGGCTTCGCCAAGGGAGGCTCGCTCAACGTTGTGGATGAGTTGACCAAGGTCGACAAGACCAGTTGGGACTTCATCAGCCAGAACGGTTCGGACGATGAGGTCCTGGCGTTCCTGAAGAACAACAATCTCGGTCGGGTGCAGCTCGACAAGATCGCCTGGCGGATGAAAGACCGCAAGATGTTCGACGCGGTGACAAGCCTCCTGGCGGCGCGGCACGTTTACGATGCGACGCTCTGGTCGTACTCGATCAAGCACAACGCACCGGGCCTCATCGGCCAGTACCTGCCATATCGCGGCGATTTCGTATCGAGGTGCGGCAAGTGGCTGGATTCGCCGCTGCTGGCGATTCAGCCGGTCATCCGCAAGACATACCAGCACATGGAATACTGGCCTCTCGTTAACGCCCGCGCCCACCTGTTCGGGCCCAAGCGGAAGATTCTCGTGCCGCAGTTCTTCCAGCAGTACACGCGACTGCTGGACATCCTGCGCTACAAGGCCGAGCTCGACGACCAGGATGAAATGGACCTGACGTACTACCTGTTGCTCCAGGACCGCGTGGCTGAGGGCATGGCGATGTTCGCCCAGGTTAACGCGGGCAACCTGCCCGAGCGGATTCAGCATGACTACTTCGCGGCATATCTGGACTTCTACGGCGACAAGCCCACCAAGGCCCGCGCCATTGCCGCCAAGTATGCCAAGTATCCCGTCGAGCGGTGGCGCGAGATGTTCGCGGCAGTGACGGCCCAGGTCGATGAGATCGAGGGCAAGGCCCCGGTCGTGGTCGACGACCAGAGCCGCGATGAAAAGCAGACCAAGCTCGCCGCCTCCGAGGCGACTTTCGAGTTCAAGGTCGAGGCCCGCAAGATCGAGCTGAACTACCAGAACCTCACCTCCGCCCAGGTTAACTATTACCTGATGGACATCGAGCAGATGTTCTCCAGTCAGCCCTTCGTGGCCGACAGGGGCGAGCAGTTCGCGTACATTCAGCCTAACTTCACGCAGGCTGTGAAGCTGTCGGCGGACGGCAAGATGAAGTCGATAGCCATGCCCGCCAAGCTCGCCAATTGCAACGTCATGGTCGAGGTCGTCGCGGGCGGCAAGACGCAGACCCGCGCGTACTACTCCAATTCGCTGGTCGTCGGGGTTATGGAGAATTACGGCCAGCTTCGAGTGACTAGCAAGGACTCCAACAAGCCGCTTTCGAAGGTTTACGTGAAGGTCTACGCACGCATGCGTGGCGGGCAGGTTGAGTTCTACAAGGACGGCTATACCGACCTTCGAGGGCGGTTCGACTACACGTCGCTGAACACCAACCAGTTGGCGGCGGTCGATAAGTTCGCCATCCTGGTGCTCAGCGAAAAGAGCGGATCAACCGTCAGGGAGGCCGTTGCGCCGAAGCAATAAGATGATATGTCATGCCTTCCTCGTCAGGGGTGGCCGAGACGTTCGGCCACCCCTGACGAGGCGAGATCGCCAGTTGTGAAACAACCCGAAGCCCAGGGGTAGCAATCTTCCTGCCGGTAGGCAGACAGGTTTCACGGCTCCAAGATCATCTCGGATGCGGGACTTCTTTCGTATCGGTAACTCGATGACGTGTTCGGACTGATGGCCATGGCGGAGAGCCTGCTGCACGATTGGCGCATCGACCAGAACACGCGGAGGCGACGGTGAAGGTTTGCGCGGATCGCCAATGCACGCCGCCAGACAGGTCATTCCGGGCGACACTATGACCCGGGTACGACCGGCTATTCCCTCAATCGATCAGAGAGAATGCTGGCCGATCCCGCTATCGGGGATATAATCGCCAGAAAGGCCGACGGTGGTCGTCGGCCACAGGCCATTCAGGAAATTTCGGCTGAATTGCCCCGAACCGCATCGTAGGCTTAGCGGCGGCACGTTCGTTAAGCCGATTTTCTTCGAGGAGACATATCATGCCATCGAGGCGAGAGTTTCTCCGACTCACGGGGTTGGCTGCTGCTGCGGCAGCTACTTGGCGCGTGTTTTCCTGTCGGGCGGCCGGGATGAAGAAAGGAAAGAGCATGGACGAGAAGGGCTTCCAGTGCGAGACGCCGGCCTTCCCATCAAACCCGCCGGCAACTTGGCTGACATACCACCTTGCCCATCCTGGACCCGGCGGGGCCATGCCCGGCGACCCCAACTGCGCGATCTGGTGGAAGGGCAGGTATCACCTTCACTACATCTATCAGCACAAGGACGGGCACTGCTTTGCCCACGTATCCAGCAAGGATATGCTGCGATGGACATGGCACCCGACGACGCTCACCCCGCCCATTACGGGCCATGGCATGTTCAGCGGCACGGCGCTGCTGACGAAGGAAGGCAAGCCGGCGATCATCTACCACGGGCAGGGCTCCGGCCGGAACCAGTTGGCGTTTGCGCTGGATGACAAACTGGAGAAGTGGACGAAACCTGAGGCGATCATCCCCATGACCGCCGACGGGAAAGAGGCGAAGATCCGCAACTGGGACCCCGATTGCTGGCTCCGCGACGGGACGTATTACTCGATCTCCGGCGGCGGTCCGCCCCACCTGGTCAAGTCCACGGACCTCAAGAAGTGGCAGCACATTGGTCCGTTGTTGCACGAGGATACGCCCAAGGACCTGGGCGTGAACCTCAACGAGGACGTGTCCTGCGCGAACATGTACCCGATCGGCGACAAGTGGATGCTGCTGTGCATCAGTCACAAGCTCGGGTGCCGGTACTACCTCGGCGGCTTCAAGGATGAGAAATACCTCCCGGAATTCCACGCGATGATGAACTGGAACAAGTGGGACTTCTTCGCGCCGGAATCGCTGCTGACGCCCGACAAGCGGCGGATCATGTGGGCCTGGTGCCTGCTCAAGGGCCTGCCCATCCAGGCCGGCATCCAGTCGCTGCCGCGCGAGCTGAGCCTCCCGGCCGACGGGGTCCTGCGGATTAATCCGCTACGGGAACTGGAGAAGCTGCGATACGACGAGCAGGTGAAAGAGAACGTTGTGATGCCTGCCGACGCCGTCGCGCCGCTCCCGGGCATCTCCGGCGACACGAACGAGCTGAAGATCACCTTCGCCGCCGAGAAGGCAAAGCGGTTCGGCCTGCGCGTGTACTGCAAGAATGACAACTCGGGGGGCTTTGCGATCATGGTCTGCCCGGCCGACAAGGTGCTCATGTTGGGCGAGATGAAGGTGCCGTTCGAGCCGCCGGCGGGCGAGGACGTGGAGCTTCGCGTCTTCCTGGATAGGAGCATGATCGAGGTGTTCGCCAACGGCAGGCAGGCCGCTATCGCAGGCTGCAAGTACGACCCGAAGGATCTTGGAGTGACGCTCGTCAGCGAAGGCGGCCCTGCATTAGCCAAGGAGGTCCGCTGCTGGAAGATGAAGTCGATTTACGCCTGAGTCGCGCTAGTTGCCGTCCTCGGTGCCGAAGCTCGACCTTGTGCGCTGGGCGGTGTATTATACCTCCGTTGTCGAACCGGCGGTGGTTGTACACCATGGAGCGAACAGTGAGATACCTGCGGCATTTGGCGTTTGTGGCGATTGTGGTTTTGGCTTCGGGCTGTTGCCCTGTTTGCGAGCGGGGCACTGCCATTTCGCGGCACGTTTTAACGGCCAGGGCGACGGGTGCCCAGGTGGCGCCGCCGTCGATCGCGATGGGACCGGAGTCGCTTAGCATTGCTTACCTCGCGCAGGACTACCTGACTCGCGATATGGTCGCCGGCGGGGATCGTGTCGCCGGGTACAAGGTCGCGTTTACCTCGGCTGGGGCGCGGAAAGCTTTCGGAGCGCCAGGCCCGGCGTACGGCAGGATTTTCGCCGGGCAGCACCGCGACAGTGGATCGGCCATGTCTGTCAGGGAGTTCCACAAGGTTTCCGTAGAGATGGAAATCGCCATGGTCATCGGTCGGCGCATAGATCGGCCCATCAAGACCATCGAGCAACTCAAGCCGTACGTCCGGACCGTCTGCCCGGCCCTGGAATTGCCCAATCAGCACTTCAGTCCCGACGCCGGAAGGGCAAGGTTCGAGGACCTTGTCGCCGACAATCTCGGCTGCCATCGGTTCGTGCTTGGTCCGGCCGTTGCCCCGAACAAGGTGGAGCTTGCCCGGGTCGTCGCCACATTGAATCGCGACGGCAAGCCGGTATCGTCCGGCCGGGCCGGCGACGTGATGGGCAGCCCGTGGGCGTCGCTGCTTTGGCTGGTCAACGGCCTGGCGGCGACCGATATCAAGCTTCAACCGGGCGACGTGGTGCTCACCGGTGCCCTGGCCGGGCCTTACAGTCCGCCGCTGGCGACCGCGGCGGGGACGTACGTCGGCGACTTCGGCCCGCTCGGCAGCGTTTCGTGCCGCATCACGCTGGTAAAGCCCAAGATCATGATCAACGAGGAGGCCGAACGCAACGAGAAGCTCTATGTCGAGGAGCCCAGGTTGCCGTAGCCACGCTCCCGGCGGCCGAAAGGCGACCCGGTTAAGTGAATAATCAAGGCCGCGACTCCTGAGGGGAGTCGCGGCCTGATTTATGTTACAATCAAGGAAAGTGCCCGCGACTGCCACATGGCCGGGGCGGGCGCGGTCGTGTGCCACCCCAAGGCGCGCGAATTCGATGACTTTCGTGATGCGCCAATCGTGGCCAGGGCATTCCCGCCCGTGCCGCCGGAGACAGACATGACGCGTTTGTTGTGTTCGACCATATCTCTTCTGGGCTTAGTGGCCGCCGGCCATGCTCGCCCTGGCCGACCGGATCGGCGCCCGCTGCTGCGTCAACATCGCCGGCGCGCCCAGCAAGGAATGGGCAGGCCCGCACCCCGACGCCCTGAAGGATGAAACCTTCGAGAGGATCGTCGCCTATGTCCGCGAGATCATCGACGAGGTCAAGCCCAAACGCACTTGGTATGCCCTCGAAACCATGCCCTGGATGCTGCCCGACTCGGCCGACAATTATCTCCGGCTGCTCAAGGCGATCGATCGCGGCCACTTCGGCGTGCATTTCGACGCGGTCAACCTGATCTCCAGCCCGCAGCGATACTTCGACACCGGTTCCGTCATACGCGAGTTCGTCGAGAAGTTGGGCTCGCACATCAAGAGCTGCCACTGCAAGGACATCCTGCTCTCGACCAAGCTCTCCGTGCATCTCGACGAGGTCCGCGCGGGCCTCGGCGGGCTGGATTATCGCGTGTTGTTGAGGCAACTGGACAAGCTCGAAGCCGATACGCCGCTGATGCTCGAGCACCTTTCGACGGCTGAGCAATACACCCAGGCCGCAAAGCACGTCCGGGCAGTCGCGGATGAGGTGGGCGTTACCTTCCGGTAGCGACACTACTCAGGGCGCTATAATGGTTCGTATACAGTTTCGCCAACCACCAAAGGAGAACGTTATGCTTACAAGTGCGATTAGAAGTCTGGCCCTGCCGGCGGCGATTCTGCTGGCGTGCGTGTTGGTCGTGGGCCTGACCGCCTGCAGCGAGAAACCGTCCACGCCAACCCAAGCCGCCGAGACGGCTGCCTGCGTCAACGGCACGTGTCCGATGATGGGCAACCCGATCGACCCGGCCAAGGTCCCCGTATCGTTGACCAGGGATTTTGGCGGCCAGAAGATCGGCTTCTGCTGCGCCGGCTGTCCCGACTCGTGGGACAAGCTCACCGACGAGGAAAAGACCGCCAAGCTCGCGGCCGCGATGGCAAAGTCGGCGACGAAATAGCCTCCCATCAGGGTCGTCTCAGAATCGCACCCTTGCGTTAACCGCTTCGCGCAGAATTGTCATGTATCGGCGGTTGGGGGTTTCGTATGCGCCGAATCGTTCGAGGTTGGGCGTGGTCCACTGCAAGTCGAACACCGTAAACCCGCGCCGGCGAAGGTGCTCAACACAACTGGCCAAAGCTACCTTGCCTGCGTCGGTTGCGGTATGGAACATGCTCTCGCCGAAAAACGCCCCGCCCAGCGCCACGCCGTAAAGCCCGCCGACGGGTTCGCCGACACCCACGTGATCCGCCGGCCAGGCCTCGAAACTGTGGGCGAAGCCCAACTCGTGCAGCTTGGCGTAGGCTGTGAGTATCTCCGGGCTGATCCAGGTTTCCCCGCCATCGGGGCGGTTGGCGCAAAGGCGCATCACGCTATCGAAGCATCGGTCGATCGTGCAGATGAATCGCTCGCGACCGATGGTGCGGGCAAGGCTTCGCGAGACATGGAACCGGTCATCCAGCGGCATGAGTCCGCGATGCTGCGGGCGAAACCACATGAGTTCCCCATCCTGCACCATCGGGAACAGACCGTCCGCGTAGGCGGAGACAAGAATCTCCGGCCGAAGGTATGCCATGATGTCCGGGTCCGTTTTGTTCACTGCGGTTGATTCTACATTCTCAACGAGGCACTTGAACAGAGAACCCTTCAGGCAAGGCCAATTTGGGCGCATATGTAAAGCCCGCGGGGTTGCTTTCCGCGGGCTTTACTGGCAGTCCGAAGCGGTGAAGTCAAGCGAAGATGCTCAGGCAAAAGCTTCTCATCACATCGCTTCCTGCCGGGCGCCGAATCAGGCGTCTGTTTTCACCGCTGCTCCGAGAATGCCTCGGTTTGGCGTGTTTGTTAGTTTTTTTCCGTTGTTCGCCGCACCCGTGCATGGCTTTCCGTGCGCTGCTATGTGATTGTAGGCCCGTCCCGGCGAGATGAATGAATTCTTCCGGGGATTTCACGCATTTTCGCTCGGCTGGATCGACTGGACGATTTCGCTCAGCAGATCATCGGTGGCAACTCCGTCGGCCTGGCCCTCGAAGGAGAGGATAAGCCTGTGTCGCAAAGCCGGCGCGACGACGGCGCGGACGTCCTCGAACGAGACGTTTGCCCGTCCAGCCCGGAGGGCAAGCACCTTTGACGAAAGCAAAATCGCCTGGGCCCCGCGCGGCGAACTGCCGTATCTGACGTACTTGCGGGCCGAGGCCGGGGCAAGTTCGGCGTCCGGGTGTGTCGCCCGGACAATATTCGCCACGTACCGCTTGACCGCCCCAGGCGCGGGGATGCGGCGGACGAGTTCCTGCATTCCGATCAAGGTCTTGGCGTTGGCGACGGTCTTTGCTTTTGGCGCCTTGGCGCCGGTGGTTCGGTCGAGGATATCCACCAGTTGCTCGACGTTCGGCGAGCGAACGACGACCTTCAGCAGGAATCGGTCGAGCTGGGCTTCCGGCAGGGGATAGGTGCCCTCCATCTCCAGCGGGTTCTGCGTGGCCAGGATGAAGAACGGCTCGGACAGGCGGTGTGTGGTTCTCGCGACGGATACGGTGTGCTCCTGCATCGCCTCCAGCACGGCGGACTGGGTCTTGGGGGTCGCGCGGTTGATCTCGTCGGCCAGGACCAGGTTGGCGAAGATAGGACCCTGTTGGAATCTGAACTGCTTTGAGCCGCTCTGGTCTGCCTCGACGATGCTCGTGCCTGTTATGTCGGCCGGCATGAGGTCGGGCGTGAACTGGATTCTGCTGAAGCTCAGTTCCAGCACATCTGCGAGTGTCCGAACCAGTAGCGTCTTGCCGAGTCCCGGCACGCCTTCGAGCAGTGCGTGCCCGCCGGCCATGATGCAGGTGAGGACCTCGTTCGCGGCCTGGTCGTGGCCGACGATCACCTCTGCCAGTTGCCCGGCTATCTGTGCGTAGATCCGTCCAAACTCCTCGATTTGCGGCCCGAAATCGTCGTTTGCCTCATCGCCCATGTTTCGCTCCCATT
>CAZMBZ010000028.1:18595-21657 GCA_964564285.1 uncultured Planctomycetaceae bacterium
TCGATTTGCGGCCCGAAATCGTCGTTTGCCTCATCGCCCATGTTTCGCTCCCATTCAAACGTATGTACCAGACAAGACAAGCATAGCGACCGGTGCGGGAAGAAGGTAGTGGGTAGTAGAGGCCTGTTCGCTTCAGCGAGCAGGTTCGCCCAGTTGCCATGCAACCTTGCACATCCTATAATCGCCCAGGTCTCAGGCCACCGGCGACCGGCGACCGGCGACCGACTACTGATTACTAATTATTGAATACCAACAAGGGAGTTGTTCATGAACGTGTTGTTGACCGGCGGAGCGGGTTATATAGGTTCCCATGTCGTGCGAGCCTTGGCGGCGGCGGGGCATACGCCGGTGGTGTATGACAACCTTTCCAACGGCCATCGCGCCGCGGTTGGGCAGGCGGCGTTCATCCAGGGCGAAGTCGCCGACGGGCCTGCGCTTCTGGCGGCGATGCGGGAGCACTCCATCGAGGCCGTCATCCACCTTGCCGCGTTCATCGAGGCAGGCGAGTCCGTCGTCAAGCCGGATAAATACTTTCGCAACAACACCATCATCGGAATGACCTTGCTGGACGCCATGCGCGAAGCCGGCGTGGGCAAGATGGTCTTCAGCTCGACCGCGGCTGTGTATGGCACGCCCGAGCGAGTGCCCATCGAGGAAACCGACCGCCTCGAGCCGATCAACCCCTACGGCGCGAGCAAGCTCTGCGTGGAACTGATGCTGGCTGGGTACGCGGGGGCCTACGGCATGGGATTCACGGCGCTGCGGTATTTCAATGTTGCCGGCGCGGACCCTGCCGGCGGAATCGGCGAGGACCACGACCCAGAGACGCACCTTATCCCGCTGATCCTCCAGGTTCCCATGGGCAAGCGCCCGAGCATAAAGATCTTCGGCCAGGATTACGACACGCCGGATGGCACGTGCGTGCGAGACTACATCCACGTGTGCGACCTCGCTGCCGCGCACGTGCTGGCGATCGGTGCCGTCGAGACTTCGCGGGTGAAGGTGTACAATCTCGGCAACGGGGAGGGCTTCAGCGTGAAGGCGGTAATCGAGGCCTGCCGTTCGGTGACGGGCGATAAGATCCAGGCCGAGCCCGCCGACCGTCGCCCGGGCGACCCGCCGCGACTGGTCGCATCGTCGCGAAAAGCCATCGCCGAACTTGGCTGGCAGCCGAAATATCCCGACCTCGAGACGATCGTCTCGCACGCCTGGGCGTGGCACAAGTCGAACCCCGACGGTTACGGCGACAGGTAACGCCCGCAGGCCATGTCAGCGCCGCTGCTGGCTGGCGGGGCGGGTCGCCGGCGGGGTGACCGACGGTGATGATTCGCCCTTTTCGTAGGGCAGTTTGCCGGCGATCCATGACCGCATGCCGCCTTCGACGGAGTAGACTTTCTTGAAGCCCATCCTGCGCATAATCGTCCTGGCAAGTTCGCTGTAGGCAGGCACGGTCGGGCACTTGCAGGCGTTCCACCAGCAGTAGATCAGTATCGGCCTGTCCTTGCTCAGGACCCTGCCACGGTTTATATCGCTGTAAATCGTGACCGGCTTGTTGCTTTCGACAGCCATCCGCAGGGCCATAACGGGCACGAGCATGCTGTCGGGCAGATGCCCGGCGCGGTAGTCCTCGACATTGGCTACGCAGACCAATTGGAGGTTCGGCCTTTCGCGGATCATCCGCAGGGCCTCGGCGGGCGAAAGCCAGTTGTCCTTGTCCAGCTTGTTTCGATAGGTCAGGCGGGCGCTGGCGTCGGCGGGTTTCTGGGCGTGAAGTTTCGAGTCCGGCTCGCACCCGGTCAGGGCAATTACGGCGGCCAGGGCAAGCAGGCGACAGGCTATTGGGCTTGGTTCGGGCATATGTTCGACCTCACCCTATGTTAGGCGCACCAACTCGTCGAGCGAGACATCTCCCGCGCGAACGCACTCGGTTGCCAGTTCCATCAGCGCCCCTGAGCCAGCATCGCGGACGGTTCCGGCGATGGTGTCTGCCGCGGCGGCGACGCGCACCAGCCGAACGATCTGCCTGTCCGGGCGAAGCAGCGAGAGCAATCTGACCTTTCCCGCATAGCCGCTCTTGCCGCATTGTGGGCAGCCGACGGGGGCGAATGTATGTTTGTCGAGGGCATCTCGCTGGATTCGCACGCCGGTCGGCAGTCGTCGAGGTATTCGCACGGGCCTTCGACAGGCCTCGCAAAGCCGCCGCAACGTTCGGCAGACGATCACGCCGCGCAGGATTGTCGCCAGTGGCCAACTCTCGACGTCCATCTCCGCGAGCGTGCCGAGTGCCTCAGCCGCGGTGCCGGCGGGGATGCCCGCGATGACCATTGTTCCGGCGAGGGCGGCTTCGATTGCGGCGTTGGCGGTGGTGGGGTCTCGCAGTTGCGCCAGCACGATTGCGTCGGCGTCCTGCTCGGCGAGGTGGCGTGCGGCATCGCGGAAGCGGTAGCCGGCGACTGGGTCGAGGCGAGAGTTGCTGGCCTCGGGCACGTCGGCGCCGTTGGCATCGATGACAAGCACATCGCGGCCCATGTTCGCCAACTGCCCAGCCAGGGTGCCGAGGACGCGGCCGCGGTCGTCGCCGGTGGGCCCGCATACGAGCAAGAGCCCGCCGCGGCGCGATGTCAGCAGGCGATGGATATGCTCGGCGTCCACCGGCCTGGCGCCGAGTTTGGCCAGGCTCGCGGGCATCTGCGCTGGTGTCGGTAGGGCGACCGTCAGCCTCGGGCCGTGGGTGGTCGGAAAGCTCGAAAGCTTCATCCGCACCGCCATGTCGTCGACTTCATGTGTGAACCGCCCGGACTGAGGGCGGGCCAGGTCTGCCCCGGTCAGGCCGGCCAATTCCAAAAGCCTTCCCGCCAAGGAAGATTCCACGCGGTCGGGCAGGCGGTGGAAGTTGGGCTTATCTCGCAGGCGTCCATCAATCCGCAGCCGCAGCACGGGACCCGATGGTGTGGAATGCAGATGCACGTGCGTTGCTCCGCGTTTTACGGCGTCATCGAGCACGGCTGAGACCACCTGGGCCGCAACGGCGGCAGCATGGGCCTCGGGCGACGGTTCGTCGT
>CAZMBZ010000028.1:21757-28096 GCA_964564285.1 uncultured Planctomycetaceae bacterium
GTCGGTTTCTTGCGAGTCTTCGGGGGCATCGGCAGTGGCGCCGGACTGGTCGGCCCCCAGCGGCGAGCCCAGCAACGCTGTGAGTTCTTCCTGGTCGAGTATCTGACTGGGCTTGGCGGCGTCATTTGGGAACCCCTGCCACGCCTGGGGGGTTGGCATTGCTTGGGGCGTTGGCGTCGATGTCGTCGCGGGCATCGCGTTCATCGCGGCAGCCTTCGTGGCGGCTTCCACTTCCTCCGTGAGAGTTGGCTTCTTCGTGGGTTCCTGCGCGTCATGGGTATCTGGGGCAGCATCGGCCGGGCCATGCCCGTGCGGGCCGGCGAGGTCCAGGCTTGGCAGGGGCGCGGGTTCGTGGGTGTCTTTGGGAACGTCCCTGCCGGTCAGCATCTGCCTCGCGGCCAGGGCGCTGGCGACGTCCTCGTCGATGCTTGGCCCGGCAGGACCGTCAGAGGCGGAAATGATCACCGGCTTTGGCCCGGCGGAAGGTTCCTCGCCGAGAAGTTCCACCTGCTGTTCCGGCGGGGCGGCGTCGGCGGGATCGTCTTTGCCGTCACCCACATCAGGGCGGTAGCCTTGCTCGACGGCCGTCGAGACCATCAACTGCATTATGTCGATGCCCCGGCCCTTGAGGAACTTAATCAGCCCCGTCTCGCTGACGCGATCGACGCCATCGGGTCCCGCATGGCGCGGCAGCCAGCCCTTGGCGATCCACTGGCGCACTTCCCGACTCGTCGCGCCCAGAAGGTCAGCCACCTGGTCGGTAGTAAACAGTCGCTCCTGCATGTGCCCTAATCACTCCATCCATCAAAAAGCATGACAACGCGCCGGCGGCCCTGCAAGCCAGCCAACCGACGATACAACCATTGTGTCGCGCCAAGCCCAAACCGTCAACTGCCAAAGCAGGCCGTCCGGCACTTCATGCGCGTAAGGGCATACCTGCCTGCCGCCTTAAAGTTGTGCAACGGGTCAACAAATGCTCTTGCGAATTCATCCGTAACAACTTGCGCCAATGGCAGTAATGGAATGACTACCGCAAACGGCGCAGGTAAGGCTGGTTCGCCCACTGGCCTTTTCAACGTGGTGGCGACGATGGCCGGAGCGTCTTTCGGGTCTCGGGCTCTTGTACTTGTCGAAAGCCCTGCCTGTGGTACGCGTTGGCTTAAGCAATGCAAAGATTGTTACAATAATGAGTTATCCGTCTGTTTCCATAGGTGCCCAGAAGTGTTCATTGCACAACTTTAAGGCTGCCGGCAGGCAGGTCCCAGCTCGTAGTGCCTGCCTGCCGTAGGCAGGTGCCCGTAAGGGCATATCCCCGATAGCCTCTCACGACGCGACTACAAGCGAAGATAGGCCCTCACGGGCCCACTACAAGCACCGAATCGGCCCTCCTCCCCCCCAGCCCCCCAGCGCATGCCCGCCGAGCTGCCCTGGCATCTTGAACGCACCAAGCAACAGCCCGACCCGCCAAACAAAGGACCGGCCAAGCCCGCCAAGGACGGAATTGTGTATGGCGTCCCCGGAGTACGCGTACGGACGAAACCGTCAACTGCCAAAGCAGGCCGTCGGGCACTTCATGTCCGGAAGGCGCAAATCCCCAAACCGCACGCCCAAGCCGCCAACTGTCCTGATTGGGCGTGGCGCGAAAGCCCGAGTTGCCCGGTCGCCCTGTTGCAGATATCGCGATAACTCGTATACTTGCTGTCAGTTCGGGCGCATCCCGGCCGGCGGTCGGGGGAAAGGGTGACGACCGATGAAAGGCAAACGCAGAAGAAGACGACTCTGGCCCTGGCTGGTGGTGCTTGCGGTGCTGGGCGGGCTGCTGGCGTATATGTACTGGCCGGCGGGGCCGGTAGAGATCATAGTCTCTCGCGAGACCACCTACATCCTCGGCCCGCTGAACCCCGACGGCACACCCAACTACGTCAAGTACCTCGACGACAAGTACGCCGAAGGCGTGACCCCCGAAAACAACGCCGCGCGGCTGCTGCTGCGAGCCCTTGGCCCGAAACTGCTGCCGCCACATGTGCGGGTCGAGTCGCTACGTCGCCTGAATCTCCCTGCCGACATCTTCGACGGTGACAAGCACTTCATCGACTGGGATGACCGTGTCCGCGCCGCCAAGGCCGACGCGAACGGCACCAGTGACGCGAACTCCTCATTACTTCCTGAGCAAGAGGAGGGCGAATCCGCGGACGAACCATACTTCGGCGACGTTTTCGAAATGCTCCTGGCTGGGCAGGAGCACCCGGACTTGGAGGCTTGGCTGGCCAGCAATGCCGGGCCACTTGACCTCGTCTGTCAGGCATCAGCCAAGGATAGATACTACATACCCTTGGTTTCGACTTCGACTCCGCCGAGGATGCTCGACACGATACTGCCCAGCTTCGGGCGGTTCCGTAGGTTTGCCGAGGCGTTAACGGCACGGGCGATCCTAAAGATGAGCCGCGACGATTCGCGGGGTGCGTGGGATGACGTGCTCGCAGCACATCACTTGGCTCGCCTGCTGGGTCAGACTCCAATACTCTTCTGCCAGATGGTGGCGCTGGATATGGAGGAGAAGGCCTGCAGGGCAGGCATAGTTCTGGCGACGACCGGGTCCATGGACGCCGAACAGTTGAGAGAGCTTTCGAATAATCTGAACGCTCTTGGGCCGGTGTCGGATGTTGTGAGAACTACCGATGAAGGGGAGAGGTTTATAGGGCTTGACGCAGCTATATTGGTGAGCCGTGGAGTGGATGTTCGAACGTTCTTTTCAATGGGACCACCCAAGAGGAATGGACTCTACCTGGACACGAACCAGATGCTTCGCGACATGAATACCTGGTACGACCGCATGGTCAAGCCGACGCGCCTGCCTCGGTTCCAGGGCCTCAAGGAAGCCCAAGAAGCCTTTAATGACGAAAGAATGGAATTCTCGATCAAAAGGGGACGCCTTGCAACCCCTCTGCGGATGGGGCTGCTCAAGTTTGGGGGGGCACTGATGCGGGGGACCCTTACGGAAGTCACGTCGGACTTTTTAGTATGTGGCATGTTGTCATCATTGACAAGGGCCTGCGATCTTGAAGACAAGGTGAAGATGATCTTCGAGATCGAAATACTTGCGGTGGCGCTGGCGTGCTTTCACGCCGAGCATGGCCGCTGGCCGGGGGAGTTGAAGGAACTGTGCCCGTCGCTGCTCAAAGCCATCCCGGCCGACCGGTTCAGCGTCAAGCCGCTTGTCTACAGGCCGACCGAGAAGGGCTATCTGCTCTACAGTGTCGGGATGAATCTGACCGACGACGGCGGCAAGGAAGACGACATCGTGGCGGAGGTGAAGCCCGCAAGCGAAAGCTCCAAATGACAAGCACCAGGGAACCAACAATCTCCAGATGGCAAGCGCAAGTGCCGAATAGGCACCAAATTCCACACACCGACCACGAAGGACAGAATTCTCCGGGTGGAACATGCCTCCTTCTTTTCGAAGCCCAAGGATAGCAATCCCTGGGTCGGAGGGGGCGTGGGTTGTCGATTACCCAGGGATTGCTATTCCTGGGCTTAGGGACTTGTGGATTGGTGGGCTCCTCAGCGTTTCCGAAGGAGCAACTGGTTTTCCGGTCCCTGTCTTTGTCTGTTCCTCGACGAATGTTGTCCGGCGTCCTGGCGTCTGTTTTTCCTTTTGTCCATTGCCTTTTGTTGTCGCGTTGGATATCGTGAAAATGCGTTTGATTACTGCGTGAAGGAGCATCAACTATGCGGATTTTGTACCTGGACATCGACACGTTGCGGCCGGACCATTTGGGCTGCTACGGCTATCATCGTAATACCTCGCCGAACATCGACCGCATCGCAGCCGAGGGCGTTCGGATGACCAACTGCTACGCCTCGGACGCCCCGTGCCTTCCCAGCCGGGCGAGCACTTTCAACCAGCGGTTTGGCATTCACTCGGGCGTGGTCAATCACGGCGGGCTTGCGGCGGACATGAGGCCGCGAGGCCGGGATCGCTCGTTTTGCGAGTCTCACAAGCGTCCGGGTTTTATTCAGTCGCTGGCGAAGGCGGGGATCTTCCCGGTTTCGGTGAGCCCGTTCGCTGCGCGTCACTCGGCTTGGTGGTTCTGCGAAGGCTGGCGGGAGATGTACAACACGGGTCTCAATGGCGGCGAGAGCGCCGAGCAGATCGTGCCGGTTGCTCTTGACTGGATCGAGCGTAACGGCGAGAGCGACAACTGGATGCTCCACGTGAACATCTGGGATCCGCACACGCCGTACCGCGCGCCGGATGATTTCGGCAACCCGTTCGCGGATGAGCCCATCGAGGACTGGTACACCGAGGAAATGCGCCAGCGGCAGTGGGAGGGCTTTGGCCCGGGTTGCCCGCAGGAGCCCGGCGGCGGGTACGGCCAGCCGTCGACCAAGGAGCGCCAGCCGTCGGAGGTAGCGTCGATGGATGACTACCGGAAGTTCGTGGATGGCTACGATTGCGGCATTCGCTACGGCGATGAGTGGTGCGGGAAGATATTTGACGCCCTGGCCGACAAGGGCGTGCTGGACGACACGGTCATTATCATCACCAGCGACCACGGCGAGGGAATGGGCGAGCTTAACGTAATCGCCGACCACGCGGTGGCGGACCAGTCGGTTTCCCACCTGCCGATGATAGTCCGCTGGCCTGGCATGGGCGGCAAGGATCGGGTCGATGCGGCGATGCACTATCAGACGGACGTGGCTGCGACCATCGTCGAACTCGCCGGCGGGAAGGTGGCGGACCACTGGGATGGACAGAGCTTCGCCGACGCCTTCCGCAACGAAACCGAAAGCGGGCGCGAGAGCCTGGTCGTCAGCCAGTGCTGCTGGTCGGTCATGAGATCGGTGCGGTGGGGGGATTACATGTACCTGCATCCGTATCACACTGGCCTGAAGCAGATGCCATCGCGGATGCTGTTTAACGTGGCTGAGGACCCGCACGAGCTTGTGAACCTCGCCGAGACCGAGCCAGCCCTGGTCGAGAAGGGCGAGGCGATCCTGTCGGCCTGGACCGAGGATATGATGAAGACCAGCGAATATCCCGAGGACCCGCTCTGGACCGTCATGCAGGAGGGTGGCCCGTACCACACGCGCGACATGCTGGCTGCGTACTGCAAGCGCCTTCGCGAGACGGGCAGAGCCCATCACGCCGAGTTCCTGGAAAAGCATCCGACGGGGCTGGTGGAGTAGCTTTTGGGAGAAGATGGTCCGGGCTGTCACAGCCAGGCCCGTTGTTGCTGGCGTTGGCGGGCTTGGCGGCGGGCCTCAACGACGGCCAGCGATGGGCTTTTTGAAATACGGCGTGCCGAGTTTCTGGAAAATAATCCGACCGGGCTGGTTGAATGGGGGAGGTTTTTCTGCCCGTTTTTCCCGTTTTTACATGCGCGGGTCCTAGAATAGTTTGATGGATCCGTGGGTCCGGTTGGAATATGAACCTGGCGCTTTCAACACGGTCTGCGGATGAGCTCGAACGCACTACGGAGCGTCCGGGCTTTTTTTTGTCTACTCCTCGCCGGCAAAAACCTCGCCCTTACCGGATTTGCTGGACTTCTCCGCGCACTCGATGACGCCGATGATCCGCCGGGCTTCCTGGGGCTTAATCATAAGCTCGTCGCCCAAAAGCAGGTGGTCGGCGATGTTGTGGTAATATTCATCATGTATGCCGGCGTCCCATTTCACTTGTTGCTCGACGAGTTGGCCTTGCTCGTGCGTCACCACGCGACAGCCTTGCTTGACAGAACCATCATCGATAATCGCGCCGCGCGTGCCCAGAATTCGCCACCTGGGCCTGCCGACGGCTGAGATGCTGGAGAACACGAGGTCCGCCATCGACCCGTTGGCGAAGCGGATAATCGCCTGCGTGTGATCCTCGGCCGTAGCCTGGTGCCAGACCTTCTTCTGGAAAAAACCCTCGATGGAGGCGATTTTTTCCGGAATAAGTTGAAGCACCCAGTCGGTGAAGTGAGCCCCCCAGTCGTACATGTTCCCGCCGGAGATCGCCTTGTCGGACCGCCACCAGTCGCGCGGCTTGTGGTAGCCGGAAAAACCGCAGCTTATCTCGAAGACCTCGCCGATTAGCCCCTGGCGGATCATTCGGCGGATCGTGCAGAAATCGCCATCCCATCGCCTGTTGTGGTAGCACGTGAGCATCAGGTCCTTGGCCTTGGCGGCGGCGATCATCGCGTCGGCCTCGGCGAGCGTTACGCAGAAGGGCTTTTCCGTGATGACATGCCGCCCGGCCTGGAGGCACTTGACTGCGTATTCGGCGTGAATATTGTGCGGCAGGATCACGACGACCAGGTCCACTTCCTCGTCGGCGAGCATCTCGTCGGCATTGGG
>CAZMBZ010000029.1:0-28059 GCA_964564285.1 uncultured Planctomycetaceae bacterium
GCTCTTTGCACAGCCAGTCGGCGGACATTTCGCAGGGCGTCACCGAAGGCCAGGGTGCCGAACTCGAACAGGGCGCCGGCGACCAGGGCCTGATGTTCGGCTTCGCGTGCGATGAGACGAAGGTGCTCATGCCTCTGCCGATCCACCTTGCCAACAGGCTGACACATCGCCTGAGCGAGGCACGCGAGAGCGGCGAGATGAAGTGGCTTCGCCCGGACGGCAAGAGCCAGGTGACTGTCGCCTACCAGGACGGCGAGCCGGTGGGCCTGGACACGATCGTGCTTTCGACTCAGCATGACGAGTCGATCATCAATCCCAAGACAGGCAATATGTCCGACAAGGCCCGCAAGGAGATGATCAACAAGATCGTCAAGCCGGTCATCCAGAACCATTGCCCGGAAATGTGGAGCAACAAGATCAAGTTCCTCATCAATCCGACGGGTCGGTTCGTCATCGGCGGTCCACACGGCGACGCCGGCGTGACTGGTCGCAAGATTATTGTCGATACCTACGGCGGCAGGGGCAGCCATGGTGGCGGGGCGTTCTCCGGCAAGGACCCGTCGAAGGTAGACCGCTCGGCCTGCTACATGGCCCGGCACGTTGCAAAGAACATCGTGGCAGCCAAACTGGCCAAGATTGCCGAGGTGCAGTTGAGCTACGCCATCGGCGTTGCTGCGCCTGTCAGCGTACACATCGATTGCGAAGGCACGGCTGTGGTGGATCAGAATCGCCTGGCTGAGGTTGTTCGCGATGTCTTCCCGCTGAAGCCCAAAGAAATCATCAAGTACCTCAACCTGCTACGTCCGATTTACCAGGACACCGCCCACGACGGGCACTTCGGCCGGAAGGGCAAGAACTTCACTTGGGAGAAGACCAACAAGGTCAAGGACCTGCGGAAGGCGATGGGTTTGTAAAGGCCCGCTGAGTTATCGGTCCGGTGTTGTTCGGCCGGTCCGAGTAGTTGATATCACCGGCGAGGCCCGGGCCATGGCCGTCATAACGGCGGCGGCCCGGGCCTCGCTTCATGTTCGCGTTAACCGGGAGTGACAATGGCGACAATGACGAGTCGTGAGCGGATCGGGCATCTTATCAGGCGTGAGGCAGCGGATCGCATCGGCGTGCATGAGAGTTTCTGGGGTGAAACTCAGAAGGCCTGGGCCGCCCTTGGCCACGTCAAGGAGGATGAGTCTCTGGCCGACCATTTCGGCCTGGAGATACGCAGTGCCGGCTGGCCGAACCTGGTGGCCGACCTCGATTTTGGCCAGGAGATAGTCGAGGAGACCGAGGAAACCAAGCTCGTTCGCAATGGCAACGGTACGTTGCTGCGATGGTGGAAGAACAAGAGCGGCACGCCGGAGCACGTGGACTTTCTCGTCCACGACCACGAAAGCTGGGACCAGCATGTCCGGGCGAAACTGGTAGACAGGAGCACGCTGCGTCGGCGCATTCCGTTTGAGAACTACCGCAATGCCCGCAGTTTGGCTGCCGAGCGAGACCTGTTTTTTTGCTGGTCCGGCGTGAACGTATTCGAGTTGATGCACCCGGTTTGCGGGCACGAGCACATGCTTATCGGCATGGCGCTGGAACCGGAGTGGGTCAAGGATATGTGCAGCGTCTTCGCCGATCTGATCATCGATGTCCAGAAGACTTTGTTCGAGGAGGAAGGCCTGCCTGACGCCGTCTGGTTCTACGAGGATATGGGTTTCAAAGGCAAGCCCTTCATGTCGCCGGCGATGTACAAGGACATAGTTTGGCCGGCGCACAAGAAGACGTTCGAATTCGCCAAGGGCCTCGGCCTGCCGATCATTCTGCATTCGTGCGGCTACGTCGAGCCGTTGGTGCCCGGGCTCATCGAGGCGGGCATGGATTGCCTCCAGGCGATGGAGGTCAAGGCCGGCATGGACTTGGTGGAACTCAAGGCCACATACGGAGATCTCATCAGCTTTATGGGCGGTCTGGACGTCCGGGCGTTGGAATCCAACGACCTCGCCCAGGTGGAGGCGGAACTGATGAAGAAAGTTCCCGTCGCCATGGAAGGCTCGGGCTACGTGCTCCACACCGACCACAGCGTATCGAGCCGCGTCAATTACGAGACGTATAAGTTCTTCGTAAAACGCGGGCTGGAGATTGGCACTTACAGTTAGATTGTCCGTCTAACAGCCCGCTTAGAAAGCTGCCCTTGCTGCGAACGGCCCGAATGTCTGCGCGTCTGCGTCAGTATTAAAAGGCCTCGGCAATGCTAAGGCATTGCCTGCGTTTTCTTCCTTGATGCTCGACATTCTTGCTCGCTCTCGCTGGCGGGTCCATTTCTAAACGGACTGCTAACCAATTGCCGCCGCGGCGATATCGCGGATGTACTTTTCGTCGTCCTTGCGGGTCTCGGCGAGGTGACGGTATATCTTCCTGGCCGGAGTTTTCTTGCCGGCAGCGGCGAGTTTTTCCGCCAGCACAAGGCAAGCCTTTGCGGCCTGCATTCGTTCCCAGCCTTTGGTGTTGGATGCCCGGATCAGAATATCGATACTGCCTTCGTCGCCGATGTTCGCCAGCGCGCCGCAGACCGCCAGTCGCACATCAGGGTCGCCGTCGTTTGCCGCCTGCTTTATCGCGGAGATGGCCCGGGCGTCGCCCAGCAGGCCGAGATTCTGGATGACGGTCGCCTTGACCCGCCCGGTCGCGCCGGGCAGGGCTTTTCGAAACTCCCCAGCCGAGGCTTGGCCGATGGCCAGCAGGGCACTGGCGGCCCATGTGTAGAGTTCGTCGTCGGCTAGGAACTCCCCCAGCGCCGGGACTGTTTTCGCCGAGCCGGCGACCTGAAGTTCGCGGATCAATGCCGCTTTGACGTTCTTGGGTGCGTCGCTCTTTACTTTGGCGACAATCGCGTCCACGAGCAGTCCTCGCTGCTCGGCCTTGCTGGATTGGCACACGTAGTGCGCCAGCCCGTGCAGTACGTAACGCGCCTTCCAGTCCTCGCCGTTATCGACCTCGCGGATCATGCCCAGGAGTTTGTCGATAGCTTCTCGCCCGGCGGTCAGAAGGGCTTCGAAGGTCTTGTTGGCATCGTCGGGCTTGGGTCCGTCGACCTTGCCATGCTTGTCGAGGTCGGGGATTGAGGCGACGAGTTGTTCGACGTTTGTATTGTCAGCCATGGTAGTGGTGGTCCTTTTCGCTATTTGGGTTCGCGCTTCCACGGGTCGCCTACAGGTGCCAGGGGGCTCGCATGGGCTGGTAGGCCAGCCGATTGGCCTCGGCGTCGCCGATGAACTGTTCCTTGACCGGGTCATAGTGGAGCTTCCGCCCAGTGCGGATGGCGATGTTGGTCAGGTGCATGAGACATGCGGTTCGGTGGGCGGCCTCGGGGTGCCCGCCGGCCTGGCCACGAACCTTGACTGCCTCGCCGAAAGTCAGCAGCGGCGCTGGATTCGGCATGTTGTTGACCTTCTTCCGGTCGGCCTCACTCAGGTCATCGAGCTTTGGCGGGCGAGACTTCATGCCGCTCGGCTCGCCCCATTCGCCGCTTTCGAGCACCAGCGTAAAGCCGTCGGCGTACTTAAGCTTGGACCACCCCCACATCCCCGCCAGTTCCGGGTGTGCGGGCGGCGCGTAGGCCTCGATCTCCACCGGGCTGGTGTGGTCCCTGGCGAACAGCCAGTTGATGGGATCCAGTGCGTGCTGGCCCATGTCGCCGAGTCCGCCGCCGTCGTAGTCCCAGTACCAGCGGTGCGTGCCGCCAACGCGAGTTGGCACGAAAGGCTTCATCGGCGATGGGCCGACGTACATATCCCAGTTCAGATTGGGCGGAACAGGCGTTGGGGCGATGGTGGCCTTGCCGGACCACTGCTTGACCTTGAATCCGCCCCGGCGAACATAGCAGGCTTCTGTGTTCTTGAGCAGACCGCTGGCCATGATCTTGTGGGTGAGGATGTTGCCCGCGCCTTTGCTGATTCCGAACCGCCCGAAAGTGCCCACCTGGTAGACCCGTTTGTAGCGGTCGAAAGCGTTGACGATAGCCCGGCCTTCGGCGATTGTTCGCGTCATCGGCTTTTCCGCCAGGACGTCCTTGCCCGCCTCGGCGGCGGCGATGGCGATCAGGGCGTGCCAGTGCGGCGGGGTGGCGATGGCGATTACGTCGATGTCCTTGCGCTCGAGCACGCGACGGAAGTCCGTGTAGATCTTTTTGTTGTCGGCACGATTCTTGAACTTCACGTCGCAGTCTGCCAGCTTGACTACGTTAAGGCCCTTGCTCATCTCCCTGAACGTGCCACCCCCGCGTCCGCCGCAGCCGATCAGTGCCCCGCCAAATGTGTCGCTGGGCGCCACCCGCCCGGGTCCGCCAAGCACGTGTCGTGGCACGATGGTGAAAGTAGCCACAGCCCCCGCGCTAGCCGCCGCGCCCTTCAAAAAGCCGCGCCGATTCAACTTCCGCTTACTCGATGACATTCGCTGGTCTCCCTTGTTAGAAGGATGTGATATATTGCAGACAGGTCTACGGGCATAAAATGAACTCGCGAACACCGGCGGTCTTTTCGCCTTTGCGGCAGGCGAACTGCTCCTGGCGTTCAATAGTGCCAGTGAATGAAACACCGCTTGGTGTCCAACGTTTCTCGCTGGGTTGACAAACCCCGCCCCCTTAGGCGATGGTGGGGCTTGAAGACATTGGCGGTTCAGGTTGGCTGGAGGGAAACTGACTTATTGGAAGGATGCGACCAGTATGGCCGAACGGGAATCGCAGTACAGAGCGAGGATTCGCAAACGCTGGGCGAGCGGATTGGTGGCGGTTTTGTTCTTGGCGGCCGGCGCCTTGGCGCGGGCCTCGGCAGGGGAAATATGGGTCGAGGGCGAGAAGCCCTCGAGCACATCCATGAAGCGGCATCCGTGGTGGTATGACAAGATCCACCGCGAGCAGCTTTCTGGCGGGGACTGGATATCACACTTCAACGAAAAGGTTCGTGGCGAGTGTTCGTACAGGTTCGCCGTGCCGAAGGCCGGGATGTACGTATTCTGGCTTCGGGCCAATCCCGTGCAGACCTCGTTGGAATACAGGCTTAACGGCGGCCCATCACGGGCGGTTGACTTTGACGCATCCGTGGAGCGCAAGAATATCGCAGCCGACGGCAAGCCAGACCTGCGATTCATAGCGTGGGTTAAGGTCGGAAAGGTCAAACTCGCCAAGGGCGAAAATCGCATATCTTTCCGCACGACGAGCAAGAACCACTATCACGGCGCGATCGACTGCTTTGTCTTCACCGACAAGCCCTTCCAGCCGGAAGGGGCCGTCGGAGTAAAGCCGCCTCCTGTCATAGCCGAGCCGGGCAAATGGGCCTTCACCCCCGGCCGGGATAGGTACAGCCCCACGGCCCTGCTGGACCTTCGCAGCCTTAACGAGAAGTTCGCGGGCGAGCACGGGTTCATCAGGCTCTCCAGCGACGGCGGGGACTTTGTCCGTGGCGACGGCGAGGCGATACGTTTCTGGGCCGTCAACAGCTTCGTCTGGCGAAAGGGTCGCGACGCACTGGCTGACAACGCGAGGTTCCTGGCCAAGCGGGGCGTAAATATGGTTCGATGGCATGGCAATATCCAAGCGAAAAGCCCGGACTCCGACCTAGCCGATATCGACGAGAAGGCTCGCGACCAGCTCTGGCAGTACGTGGCAGCCATGAAGGCAGAAGGAATCTACATGACCCTCTCGCCTTACTACGCCATGCCCGTAAAACCGCAACCCAAGTGGAACCTTCCCAACGGCAGCAAGGACATGCACGGGCTGTTGTTCTTTCAGCCGCGATTGCAGGCGGCCTACAAGGCCTGGCTGCGGGCGCTGCTGACGGTGAAGAATCCCTACACGGGCGTTGCCCTCAAGGACGACCCTGCCGTGGCGATCATTCAGTTCCAGAACGAGGATTCGCTGCTGTTCTGGACCGTCAGCAACATCGCCGGCGGCGACCTGGAGATTCTCCAGAAGCTCTTTGGCAAGTGGTCGGCCAGGAAGTATGGCTCGCTGGCGAAGGCCTCGGTTGCGTGGAAGACTTTCAAGGCCGACGGCGACGACTTCGCCGCCGGGCGCGTGGGCTTTCGCCACGTATGGGAGATGACCCAGCCGGTCGAGGAAGGCTCGGGCAAGGCGGTGCGGCTTGCGGATCAGACGCAGTTCTGGACCGAGACAATGCACGACTTCAACTTGGATATCCGCCGCTACCTTCGCGAGGACCTGGGCTGTAAGCAGCTCGTGAACCCGGGCAACTGGCGGACGGCCGACGAGGCTAAACTCGGTGACGCCGAGCGATGGAGTTACACGGCCGGGGAGGTCCTGGGCGTCAACCGCTACTACACGGGCGGGCGGCACGAGGGCAAGTACCGCGGCTGGGCTATAGTGAGCGGCGACCGTTTCAGCAACCGGTCGGTTCTGTTCGAGCCATGGAACCTGTCGGTGGCGTTGCGGCAGGTTGCCGGGCATCCGATAATCGTACCGGAGGCGCTTTGGGTGCCGCCGCTTGGATACCAGTCCGAGGGGCCGTTCCTCGTGAGCGTCTACCAGTCGCTGCTCGGCGTCGACGGGCTGTACTGGTTTTCAATGGGCGAGCCCCAATGGCGCAGGCCTGGCTCGGCCAACGGCTACCTCCCATCAGTCGGCAAGTGGGTGGCGCACTCGCCGGGGATCATGGGCAACTTCCCGGCCGGGGCGTTGATGTTTCGCGGGAACTACGTACAGCGCGGTCGGTGCGTGATCGAGGAGCATCGCCCGCTGGCCGACCTGTGGCGACGCCGCACGCCGGTGGTGGTAGAGGGAACCAAGTACGATCCCAACCGCGACAAGAAGCAGCCCGGCAAGGCGGCCTCGGGCGGCAGGGTGAACCCGCTGGCGCTGCTGGTGGGGCCGGTGGTGGTGAGCTACGATGCCGGGCAGACCAAAGTCGCGGACTTGCGGCCCTACATTGACGTCGCCGCCAAGACGGTCCGTAGCGTCACCGGGCAGGTGTCGTGGGATTACGGCAAGGGCGTCTGCACGCTCGATGCTCCCAAGGCCCAGGGCGCGACGGGATTCCTCAAGAAGGTTGGCAAGCTCAAGATGAGCGATGTGGAAATGACCGTGGGTAACGACTACGCCACAGTGGCGGTGGTGTCCATGGATGCTCTGCCGCTACGGACGTCCCGGAAGGTGCTCGTGCAGGTGGGAACCGTTGCCCGCCCGGCCGGGTGGAAGGTCAAGGAGGCATCATGGTCGGACAAACAGGGCCGACACACGGGCCTGGAGGTGGTCAATTACGGCAAGGCGCCGTGGATGATTGTCGAGAACGACTTGTCGTTGACGTTGGCGAACGATAATGTTACCCGCGCGATGGCCTTGAGCCCGAACGGCGAAGCTCAAGCCGAGGTGCCGATCAAGCGTGAATCCGGCAAGGTGAGCTTCCGAATGCCCGCCGACGCGATGTACCTTGTGCTACACTGAGATTGACACCCATTAGGAGTAGCGCCATGAGTCATTCTGGTCATTCCGTCCTTTCGACGGCGGGGCTTGCCGCGCTGGTCATCGCGGCGGCGGGCATTTCGACGACGTCGGCAGATTCGGTCGGAGCGAACTGGCCGCAGTTCCGCGGTCCCGGCGGGGCGGGCATTGCGACCATTGACCCCGACGACCTGCCGGCAGAGTTCACCGAGAAGGACTTCCGCTGGAGCGTGCCGATACCGGGCGTCGGCTACGGCAGCCCGGTCGTCTGGGGCGAGAGGGCTTTCTTGCTGGCTTGCGATGAGAAGATCGGCAAGGGCCGGGTCGTGTGCGTATCCGTCGCTGACGGTAAGACTGTCTGGGCCAGGGATTTTCGCCTGGAGGCCTTCAGGCACAACAGGGACAACAGCCTGGCTGCGTCCACCCCTGCCATCGACGCTGAGCGGCTGGTGGTCTGCTGGGCGTCCGCCAAGGCCGTCACCGTCGTCGCCCTGGACCATGACGGCAAGCAAATCTGGCAGCACAGCCTGGGCACTCACAAGACCTCGCACGGCCCGTGCTGCACGCCGATTCTGCACAAGGGCATGGTGTACGTCGCCAATGATAACCAGGGCCCGTCGGTCCTTCTTGCCATCGATGCCGCCAACGGGAAGATCAAGTGGCGCGTCCAGCGGGCGCCTGGCCGGGCCGCGTACGGAACGCCGCTGATCTATCGTTCAGTCAGCGGCGCCGAGCATCTGGTATTGTCGTCCACCGCGGGCGGATTGACCGGCTATGACCTCGATACGGGTAAGCAACTTTGGACAGCCGCTGACGCGAACCCCTTGCGGGTTGTCGCATCGCCTCTCCAGGCCGGTGAACTCATCGTCAGCAGCAGCGGCACGGGCGGCAGAGGAAAATGGATCATCGCCATCAGGCCGCCCGCCTCGCCCGGCGGCCCGGCCCAGACGGCGTGGAAGGACGAGCGCGATGCGCCTTACGTCCCCACCGGCATAGTTGTTAACGGACTGCTGTTTTCCGTGCAAGACTCAGGCGGTGTAGCATGCTACCGCGCCGCAACCGGCGAGGTAATCTGGAAGGATAAGGTGCCGGGCAAGTTTTACGGTTCGCCCGTTTGCGCCGGCGGGAGGATATACGTCATCAGTCGGAAGGGAACGATGTTCTGCTACGCCGCGGCCGAGAAGTTCAAACTACTCGGCACGACCTCGCTGGGAGAGGCTTCTTTCGCCACGCCCGCTTTTGCCGGCAAGCGAATGCTGCTTCGCACTCACGGCAGGCTTATCTGCGTGGAAAAGAAGGACTGACCACTCGGAATAAGGCCTTGTCCTTTCACCTCTGGGATTCAGTGCTTCTGTGGTTAAGCTTCCTGCCCTCGCAAGCGGCGAAAAGGTGTTCCTGGAATGCAGCCTGGCTTGACGGGGCGAAGGCGCCGTATGCGTGAGCGAACTGGCGTCGGTGGCGGTGTGAGGCGAAGAGGCTCACGACGGGCCAGCCGACCCGGCCGAAACATTCGGCGTCCAAAGGGCCGTCGCCTATGTACATCACGTCGGCGGGGTCAACATCGTGCTCGGCCAGGACCATGTCCAACAGTTGCAGCTTGTTGTCGGTTAGGTTGAAGCGGAATCCTCCCGTACGGTTGCCATCCCACCAGAAATCGTTGGCGCAGATAAAATCCACGGGGTCGTTGGCCATCAACGTGGTCGCCTCGATGCCGGCCCGGCATCCGGAGGAGATCACGCCCACAGGTAGGCCGAATCGTTTGCGGGCCAGTTCCAGCGGGGCCAAGAGCCGCGCATCCAGCATCGGCTGGGCCCGGCGGGCGTAGAATCGGGTATAGTCGTTCAAGTCCGGGTGGGAAAGGCCGCGGAAGACCAGCGGGTCCAGCATCTCGACAACGCGGGTAATGTGATGGGGCACGCGGTCGGGCCGGCGTAGGGCGGCGCGGTATTCCCGGAATCCGCGAAGTCCGGCCAGCATGATGCGAAACAGCTTGCCCAGTTGCCCGTGTCTGATTGCGCGCAGTACAGCGCGCCGACAGAGGCCCAGGAAGAACGTTTCCTCGAGCTTCTCACGGAGCAACGTTCCGTTCCAGTCGCATACGACCAATCGCAGCATTGTGATGGAGACTCCGGCCAGTGCGACTTTCTGTGACGCCTGATTCCGGCAGGACGCGACATGCCGCGTTCTGCCGGGTTCACCAAAGGATAACTCATCCCGGCCAGTCGGTGCCAGTTCATTTGTGCCGCGGCCGAGTAATTGTGGTTGTCGCTTTCCTGCGGGCCTGGCAAAAAAGCACCTTCGCGGTCGCGGCATGGGTTGTTAGAATATGCTTCAACGACGATCAGGAGTAAACGTATGCCGATTTTTGAATATCTGTGTCGCAAGTGCGAGCACGTGACAAGTTTCCTTGAGAAGTTCGGCGCCAAAGGCCCGCACAACTGCGAGCAGTGCGGTTCGGCCAGGACCGAGAAGGCGTTTTCCACCTTTTCGGCGAAGATGGGTCCCGCCAGGAGCGAACCGGCCGGTTGCGCCAACGCAGGTTCATGCCCCAGCGGGTCGTGCCCGCTGAATCGGGGCTGATGGGCCTGATGAAAGGCAATCGGGCTGAACGGCCTGTCAAGTTGCCCCTGCGATGAAGACGGTCACGGCCCCGCCGGTCATTGGTATCGCAAGCGGGTTGGACAGGTTTGCACGGGTCATCATTTCCAGCACGGCATCGGTGGGGGGGAAGTCCACAACAGAGTCGATGAGGTATCGGTACGCGCCGCGGTCGCGGGCGATGATCCCGCCGAGAAGCGGGGCCAGGCTGCGGGTGTAGATTCCATGGCCCAGCCGCATCAGCGGATTCTTGGGCGTGGTGAGTTCGAGGATCACAACCAGCCCCCTTGGGCGCACCACTCGGCCCATCTCCGCAAGGGCGCCCACGCGGTCCGTTACGTTTCGCAGACAGAACGCGGCGATGGCGCCATCGAAGGTGTCGGCCTCCAGCGGCAGCCTGGTTGTGTCGCCTGGTTGCAGTTCGGCGCGTTCGGTGAGGTGCGCCTCGGTAATTTTGCGCCGGCCGAGGTCGAGCATCCCCTCGGCTGGGTCTATGCCGACGACGGTGCAGCCGGGACATTGCTGGAGAATTTCGATCGCCACGTCGCCGGTTCCGCACCCGACGTCGAGGTATCGCCCGCTAGCGCGGAGTTTCATCTTTCGCACGGCCTTTCGCCGCCATCGGCGGTGCTGGCCGAGCGAAAGGATCGTGTTCATCAGATCGTAGCGACGCGCGATCCGGTCGAACATCGCGCGGTTGTCTTTGGCTGACAGCAGCGAGTCACGCATCGTAGTCTGGTCCGTTACTCAGCCTGCCGGCACAACGCCGACTGGGAAAAACCATCAGACCACAGACCCCCCCGTGCCGCAAGCGCCGCGACGGATTGTATTTGGCGGAAACGTCGTGCCGTCACCGGTTTCGGCCGGACGCTCCAACGGGCTTGTAATTGCTTGCTCTGCAGGCGGTGAGGGTTTAGTCTTTTGGGATCGGATGAGGCCCGTTTGGCTAGCAGGTAATAGAAAGGCTCGTTCCAATGTCCCAGGTTTCCGAAGCGACGGCCCGGCTTTGCGATAAGGGCATCGTTGCCGTTGTCCGCGCAAAAAGCAGCGAGCAGTTGATTGACGTCGCGCACAGTCTCCTGGCCGGCGGGGTCGAGTGCATCGAAATCACGATGACCACGCCAAACGCGCTGGATGTCATCAACGCCTGCAGAAAGACCGTCACCGGTGCGATGATTGGCGTCGGCAGCGTGCTGGATGTCGCGACCGCCGCCGCTGCAATCGAGGCCGGGGCCCAGTTCGTCGTCTCGCCCGTGTTCGTGCCCGGCGTGGTTGCAAAGGCCCACGAATGCGAAGTGCCGGTTGTGCCAGGATGCTTTACGCCTACGGAAATTATAAACGCCACCAATGCCGGGGCGGACCTTGTGAAAGTTTTCCCGGCTGGGTTCTTCGGCCCGAAGTTCTTCAAGGCCATACTGGCACCCATGCCGCACCTGAAACTCACGCCGACCGGCGGGGTGGACCTGACCACCGCGGGAGCGTGGATCGCAGCCGGTGCCAAGACGCTGGGCGTCGGATCGGCTTTGGTAACCAAAAAGGCGCTTGCCGAAGGCAACTTCGACGAGATCGAGTCCCTGGCGCGCCGGTATGTTGAAATTGTCGCCGAGGCTCGCTCGGAGCTAGGCAAGTCCTGACAACCCGATAGAGGCCGGATGATACGAAATCTCCACAAGTTCGTGTCGCGGGGGGTGGCTTTGATTGCCGACCTGCCTGCGGTGCTGGTTATGTCTGCCGACGATGAACGCCTGGCCGGCGAGGACCCGGAACGATTCAAACGGGCCTGGCTTGGGCTGGCGATTGCCGGGCTTGTATGGGGTGTCGTGCTGGCTTGCGTGTGGGGCGCGGCTTGGAAGGTCTTTGGCGACTGGGGTTTTCTGATAATGCCCGCGGCCATAACGCTGGCGTTCTACTGCCTCTGGCCCTTCAGCCAGACCGTGACAGCCCTTGGTCGGCAGATCGGCGGAAAGTCTGCCGAGCGGCGAGCCCTTGCAATCGCGGTGGTGGTCATCGTGATGGCGATGTGCTTAATGCGACTGAGTCCGGACTGGCAGCGACAGGAGTTTCCCACGCTGGCGTGGTGGATCGCGTGGTTGCGCCCGCAGGCCAAGCTTTACCGCGTGCTGGTGCTGATGCCCGCCTGGGGAGCCTGGGCCATGCTGATTACGCTGAAGTTATGCAGGCCTGGCGAGCGGACCGAGCCACAAATTGCCGCCATGGCTCGCGGATGCGACGCGATTGCCGTAGCGGTCTTCATGGCGGTGCTGCTGGGCGTTTCGATCGCATATTTTCACCATCTCGGCCTCGGCGGGCAGATGCTGGTTCCCTTGGCGACGATAGTCGCCGCCATCGTCGGCGGCATCGGATTCAGCGGCGTATCCGGTGGGATTACTCGCCAAGGCCTGCTCGCGGCGAACCTCAGCACGCAGATCGTTTTCATTATGGCCTATCTCGCGGGACGATAGGCGGCGGCATTAACACTTGACCCCCCCAAGCCTGGGAAGGTAGAAATTAGGTTATGAAAAGCACGGCACTACTAACGACATCGGTCGGGCACTACCTCAAGCGAACGGGGAAGGTCCGGGATATTTACGAACTGCCCGAGCACCTGATGATCGTCGCTACTGACCGCATCAGCGCATATGACGTGGTCATGCCCAACGGCATCCCCGACAAGGGCAGGGTCCTTACGCAGATCAGCGCGTTCTGGTTCGACCTCCTCGCCGACGTGACGGCCAACCATCTGGTCTCGGTTGCCCTGAAGGACCTGCCCGTCGACTGCCAGGAAGAGGAACTCGACGGGCGGTTCATGCTCTGCCGCAAGTGTCAGGTAGTGCCCATCGAATGCGTCGTCCGCGGCTACCTCGCCGGCAGCGGCTGGCGGGAATACAAAGAAAACGGCACCGTCTGCGGCATCGAACTGCCGGCGGGTCTCAAGCAGGGCTCCGAATTGCCCGAGCCCATCTTCACACCATCAACCAAGGCCGATGAAGGTCACGATGAAAACGTGTCCTTCGAACAGGCCGCCGAACTGGTGGGAACGGACGTAATGACCCAGCTACGCGATCGGTCGCTGGAGGTGTACAACCGAGGCCGGGCCTACGCGGCCGAGCGGGGCATCATCCTGGCCGACACGAAGTTCGAGTGGGGAACGGACGACTCAGGTGAGCTTCTCCTGATCGACGAGGTCCTGACGCCGGATTCCTCCCGCTTCTGGCCGGCAGACCTTTACAAGCCCGGCCGCGACCAGCCAAGCTTCGACAAGCAATTCGTCCGCGACTACCTGGACAAGGTCAAGTTCAACCGCACCCCGCCGGGTCCGGTCCTTCCGGCCGACATTGTCCAGAAAACCCGCGCCAAGTACATCGAAGCCTTCACCTGCCTGACAGGCCAGGAGTTCCCCTGGGAGTAGGACCCCTCATTTGGCGCCGCGGATGAGCTTGTAGACGCGCAGCTTCGAGTCCGGGGGGAGTTCGCCGGTGCGCTTGCGGTCGTGATTGGGGCCCAGGGCGTCCCATTTCAGGATGTATCGAATTTTCGGATCGCCCGAGTTGCCGAGGTCGTTGGCGTGACGCACTCTGATTCCTTCGAACTTGATCTTGGGTAGGCGCAGCTCGGCCGGGAACTCAGATGGCTGTGGAGGGATGCTAACCTTAACCGGCGCAAGCGTATTCTCGCTGAACACGGCCGTGCCTGAACCATAATCGCGATGTCGATAGCCGACCGTCCATACGCCGGCCTTGATCTGCTTCGGCGTGAATATCCTGATGCCGATGAACGGCATGGCTCCGCCGCCGGTGAACTTCACGGGCTTTTCCCAAGACGTAATCACGTGGCTGGTCCATTTTCCCTGGGCAAACCGCGCGACGTAGATCTGCATGTTATCGTTGGCGTCTGATTTGTGGTAGGCGATCATCGGGCGATGCTGCGAGTCGAAGATGAGCCTCGCGCCGCCGTTAATCATTCCACCGCCCGATGGTACGGGATCGATGATCAGGCCTTTTGTTTCGAGCGTCATCGGAAGGTTAACGGCCTGGCCAGCGGCTGATTCCCAATGGATAAGGTCTCGGCTTCGGGCGTAGGATAAATTGTTGTTGGTCGCACAGTCTGGCGTGTCGCGCCAGACCCAGAAGACGTGGAATAGTTTGTCGGGACCCATAATCGGGCCGGAAGGATAGGCGTTGCGTTTTCCCTGCCCGTCGAACAGGGGCGTGTCGAGCAGGGGCGACCAGGATCGCGACTTGACGTCGTAGACGTTGTAAAGCCGCCTGCCGTTACCGCTGCCGCCGTCACGATAGTTGAATATCAGTTCGCCCGCGTGGTCGAGGAGAAACTGCGGATACGTGCATCGCCGCTCGTTATTGCCCGTCATAGGCAGGCGTTTGAAGCTTGTGATGTCACCGGGCTTCTCCGTGCGAAAATAGATCAGCGGTACGCAGTGCATGTTGCCCGACAGGTGCAGATTGCCCTCGGCATCAACCGCCATCGTGATGTAGTTATGCGAATCCCAGCCGACTTTCGAGTTGAGCTTGACCAACTGCCACTCACTGCGCCCCAGTGTCCGAGCCCCCACGGTCATCTGGTGCGCGGCGTCGTAGTAGGCTACGTACTGACGCTGCTCGCATGTCAGCAGTGAAAATCCCACGGGGAACCCCGAGGGTACGGTGTCGATGTCGCCCTGATCGACGATTCGCCATATTGGCCTGGCCGCACTCAATTGACTCCCCACGAGCAGCACCGTTAAACAAAGCAAGCACGGTCTCATGATGTATCCTCAGTTTATCGACGGTTACCGGTTGATGCTGGTTGCCCGCCCTTGTTTTTAGAGGCTCACCCATGCCACGTACAGGTTCCACACGGCGTGGGTTCCAACGGTTATGCCGTAGCCTCGCAGAACGTACAGTCCGCCGAGGTAGGCGCCGGCGAACATTCTAAAGACGAATGGGCTCCAAGGGAAAGGCACCGCCCCGGTGACCTGGGCGTGCGAGAGGTGGTAAAGGCTAAAGAGGATCGCCTGGGCGAAGATGGCGATGACGGCTGAGACATCCTTGCGGAATTCGAGCACCTCGACCATCACCAGCAGAATCAGGCCGATAAGCACCAGTCGGAAGATGAATTCCTCGTAGATTCCCGCCCCGAGTCCCTGGAGCACTTGTTGCGTGAACCGGGTTGGTGCCGCACGGGTGGTGGCGGCCATGGAGTCGCTGGTGAAATGGCTCAAGGCCAGCATTGGCAGGACCCAGACGAACGACTCGGCCAGCATTCCGAGCAGAACTCCGGGGTGGATTGTCCACTTGTACCGGTGGAGTGTGTGCTGGATCAGCAATACTGCGACGATCAGCGCCGGCGGCAGGAGCGTATCGGTAGCGCCAAAGTAGGCCAGCAGTCTGCCGAGATCTTGCGGGGCCAGCAGTCGGGTTCCGTACCGCAGGGCGAAGGCTTGGTACAGTGTAAGCGGCACGAGTATGAACAGCAGGCAGTTGAGCGGGCGCTGGGCGTGGCGGATGTAACCGCGATCCCAGAAGATGGAAGAACTCGACCCGCTTTCCATGGGCGTATTATGATCCATCAGCCGGGGGATTCAATGATCTTGCCGGCGCAATTTGCGTGGGGATGTGCCGGTCGAACTTCAAGTGGGACTCGACGTTGCGGACGGTCGCCGGGCCTATGCCCTTTATGGCCGCCAGGTCCGCGGGCTTGTGGAAGGCGACCGGGCCGTGATCCTGGCGGTGGGCGATGATCGCTGCGGCACGGGCGGGGCCTATGCCTGGCAGCCTCTGGAGCGAGCCGGACGAGGCTGTGTTGGGGTTGACCAACTCCGTCGCGGCGCGGATTCTCGAGCCCCATAATGGAATCCGCTCACCGATCGCATGCGGTTTGGCGTAGTGTTCGCCCAGGAGCAATCCGGCGAAGAGTACGCACCCTGCCAGCACGGCCATAGCGTTGGGCCGGCTCCAGGACAAGTCATATACGGCGGCCTTGTCTGGTGTTGTCATGTTTCGGTCGGGCGGGGCTTGGCGGCGGCATCGGCGGTCGCGGGCGATTCGTTCATCATGGACCGGAAGGCCCGGAACTCCTTGTAGGCCAGCTTTGGCTCCATGTTGTTTCGGCACAATCCACCGTGTGGGATGAAGTGTCCTTCGTAGTCGGCCAGGTCGCGCCAGCAGACGCTTTCGACGAACGGTTTGCTGAACGCCACCCGGCAGAAGGCTTGGGCCCACTCGGCCTGGAGCCTGGGGTTCCACGGCTGGTGCCACTGGCCTCCCTTTGCGATGGGCTGCTGGCCCGCCCATGCGTCCCATGCGTCAGGGGCCATATTGGACGGCACGCCGCATGCGGTGATGTGCAGTCCTTTGCCGAAGCCGACGAACTCGTCCAGCATCGAGGAAATCTGCATCAGGTCGCGGACGTGGAAGCCATCGACCGGCACGCCCATGTAGAGCTGCAAACCGAAAGAGTCGAACTTTATCCCGCTCTGCACTGCCATGTCCGCGTAAAGTAGCGGAGGGATGGTTCGCTGGTTTCGCGCGTAGTACTCGCCCCAGAGCATTGTGAGGTCGATGATGACGTCGGAGTTCGGCGCCTGCTTCTTGACCAGCAGGCAACTCATCCGCGTCAGTTCCATCAGTTGGTCGAAATTCAGGTTAAAGCCGTTGTGCGCATGGATGCCCGAGACGACGTTCCAGACTTTCACGTGTTTTTCGTACCGCTGGACCATTCTCTGGATGTGCTCGTAGGCCAAGTCTCGCAGAGCTTCGTAGTCGTGCTCCCAAATATATAGCCATTCCGGCAGATGAGCAGGTTCGAACGAAAGCAGCGGCCCGGCGTGTATGGCCTTGCGGTTGCGGGCCGCCCAGTTCACCCACATGTCGGCCTGGGAATATTGGTACTGACGCTCCTTGGGCTCGGTGTGCTTCCAGGGCATCGGCACACGGATGAAGTCGAATGCGTCCCGCAGCCGGCCGGTGTATTCCTCGGAACTTGCGAACAGGTCGACCATGCAGCCGAACGCCGAAGGCCTGCTCGTCGCCTTACGGCGTTTGAGCAGAATCTCGGCGTGGAACAGTGTCATCTTCTCCCCGAGCGTGACGGCAGCGGCAAGGGCAAGGTCGGCGCTGGCGGCCGCCTCGGCCGGGTCGGGGGTTTGGAGAGCCCTGACGAACTGGCGGCGGATTTTGTCGAACTCGTCATTGAGCGGCTTGGCGCCGGGAAAATCGAAAAGCCCCCAGTCCTCACGCTTGAGGAGTATCCGTCCGATCTGACCGCGAGCCAACTCGACATTGAGGTTATAGGGCTCGGAACGTTCCGGCAGGCGGGTCGTTGGCAGCAGGAACCGCCCGGCCGCCCCGGCCTCCCATTGCAGCGCAAGCCCGCATGCCCCCGGGCTGCGTTTTATGCACGAAACTCGCCCGCCAGCGGCAGCCATGTCGGCGCGAACGGGAATCGCATCTTGTCCGAAGACGTATGCCCCGGAAAGGTCAATGTCCGACGCCAGCTCGTGATTTCTGTAAACGTCAAAACGTAACATGTTTACAATCGCCATGGGGCAAGCACAACCTTACGCCGCTTTCACCGGCCGTGCCCTGCAAGGCTGCACGCCAGCGATATCGGTTCTGGTCCTGCTCCGCCTGAACGCACTGCCACAGTTGCTGCCAAGGCCACAAACCCGAGCCGTAACCGCTGCGCGTCCGGGCGATATTATACCCCCAAGCCGCGCAGAGGCAACACGCTATCGCTCGCCTCGCGGGCATTTGCCGGAAATCGCAGCCGGACCGTTGGCACGGGGAGCGTCCGTATCCTAGTTTCCTTTGGGCGGCTGTCTTAGACGACGGGACGCGACCGTTGTTGAAACCGGAACGCCCGAGGTCCCGCCTTGGCGGGTATGAGGTAACATTTTAACGTTGTAGAAGACCGAGGGTAGGTTGAACAAGCAAAGCCATTGTCAGGCACACATACTCTTTATGTCCGGCGGGCAGACCAATGACACCTGCCAGCGTCTCGAATTGCAGCGGGCTGGCCTGGGCGTAACGCAGGTGGTGGAGTTCATTGACGCGCTCTCGGCGGCGTGTAACCAACGGATTGATCTGGCCATCTTGAATCTGCCTGCCGATGACGCGGAAGCCACGGATCTCCCCAACGTTCTTCGTGGAGTCGCCTTAGCGGCCTATCTCCCGGTAATTATCGTTGCTGACAGTGCCGATGTGCAGCACCGGTGTCGTTTCCTCGACGCCGGTGCCGATGACGTGGTTTCGACGACCACATCGACCGACGAACTGATCGCCAGGGCCGGGGCGATGCTGCGTGTAAAGGAACTCCACGAGCAGTTGGCCGTCTCGCAGGTGGCGCTCCAGGAGGCGCTTCGACGCGAGCGGAAACTGCTCGCCAAGATGCGGCGAGACAACGCCAACTTGCTTACGCTGGTGACTACCGATCCGTTGACACACGTCGAGAACCGCCGAAGTTTCCAGGATATCCTTGCCCACGAGTTCAAGATTGCCCGCCGTTACAACCAGCCGCTGAGCCTGCTGACGCTTGATGTGGACCACTTCAAGCTAGTCAACGACTGCCATGGGCATCCATCGGGCGACTACGTGCTAAAGGAATTTGCTGTCATTCTCAAGCAGTCCGTCCGCGAGTCGGATGTCGTCGCGAGAACGGGGGGCGAGGAGTTCTGTATCGTCCTGCCCAAGGCTGGTCCGGAACAGGCCGCTCGGTTCGCCGAGCGAATCCGCCAGGAAGTAGCCAATCGCAAGTTCGTCGCGTATGGGCAAACGATCCACGTGACCACGTCCCTCGGGCTGGCGACGTATCCCAATGACGCCGAGATAACTTCGCACGATATGCTGGTTTACCTTGCCGACCAGGCACTGCTGCTGGCTAAGGAAACAGGCCGGGACCGCGTGATGGCCCTGTCCGATGTGCCCATGGCCACCAGAAACCGCTGGAAGCAGCGTTACGAACAGATGGACCCCACCAAACAGGAGGCCGTACCGTGTCCACGGGAGTCGGTGAAAAAAGAACAACTCGCTCTGTGACGCCCCAGGTCGGGCCGACGATTACTTCTCACGCCCTCGCCACGGGCGCCGAGCCGACGGGTCGTGTTCAAAAAACTCTAGCGGACAGCCCTCGCATCGGGCGTTTGGCCGGCAGAAGTGTTTGCCGATGGCTACGAGTTGAGCATGATACTCATTGTACAACGCTGCCAGTGGCGGTACGCGTGATTCATACAAAGCCTTGATCTCTTCGTAGCTGTCGTCTTGGGCGATCAAGCCGTGACGAAGGCATATCCGCCGCGTGTAAGCGTCCACCACGAATGTTCTTCTGCCGGCGGCGTAGAGGATCATGCTGTCGGCCGTCTCCTTGCCGATGCCGTTTATGCCCAGCAGCACCGGCCGGAGCTTGAGCGGGGGTAATGCGAGCAACTTCTCGACGTCACCGGCGTAATCGCGTTCTATGACGTCGATGAAGTTCTTGAGCCTGCCTGCCTTGACGTTGAAATATCCCGACGGCCGGATCAACTCCGCCAGTTCGGGTGGTTTCATTTTCGCCAGCACATCGACCCTTATGGCCTCGGCGGCGTCCAGCCTGTCGAGGGCCTTCTCGACGTTTCCCCAGTTGGTATTCTGCGTAAGCAGGGCCCCGATGCAGATTTCCAGCTTGCGGTCGTGGGGCGTGAGGTGCTTTCGTGCCGGCCACCAGTGCTGCGGACCGAAATGCGCAAGCATCGCGTCGTACATCGCCATAAGTATTTCAGGCTGCGAGTTCAAGATTCTGGGATGATACTCGACAGCGGGCGGGAGTTTCTCGCGATTTATTCCTAAGAAAATGTGGGCGGGTTTCGTAATAAGATCGGGTGCTCGCGGGCCGTCCGGCGGTCGAGGAAAAAGCCTTTTTGGCGCAGACTCGCAGACATTTGGGTCGCTCGCAGCAAGGGCAGCTTTCTAAACGGGCTGTCAAAGCTTCCTCTTGCCAAGCGGCGGCGCAGGAGTGTATTCTGATAAGACTTGTCACGGAACCGGGAAAAAACTTGGGTTCGTGGGGGTACTGGAGTGGCAAGAATGGGTTTGTAATGTATATTGGCTCCTCCTTAAGGCCGAGGGGCCACAGCAATGTTGAGTTGGAATGGAAGAGTCGCTTGGGCGTTCGGGTCTAGGCCCGGATCGAACCGACAGGCCAATTAGTCAGTCAGTCAAAACATAGGAAACGGTAACATGAACCAAGATAAGAAGACCAGCAGCGCGGCATTGAACAGGCGGGACTTCCTGAAGTCCTCGGCTGTGGTTGCCGCCGCGGGCGCGGTGGCCTTTGCGGCCCCACGCATTGTTCACGCGCAAAACAAGGGCGACGCTATCCGGCTGGGCATGATCGGCGTCGGCACCGAAGGCCGTGTTCTCATCAACAGCATCCTCAAGTGCCGCAAGGCCGAGAACGTCCAGTTCAAGGCCGTCTGCGACATTTGGCCTTACCACCGGACATATGCATCAAGGTTGCTGGGCAAGTACAAACAGCCCGTGACCCAATACACGGATTACGGCGACATGCTGGACAAGGAAAAGGGCAACCTCGACGCAGTGGTCGTGGCGAGTCCGGACTTTGTTCACCACGAGCACGCCATTGCCTGCCTCGAGGCCGGGCTGGACGTTTACTGCGAGAAGGAGATGTCCAACACCATCGAGAACGCGAAGAAGATGGTCGAGGCATCGAAGAAGACCGGCAAGCTTCTCCAGATCGGCCATCAGCGTCGCAGCAATCCGCGGTATCACGTCATGTACGACTATGTCGTGAATAAGAAGAGTTGTGGCCGGCTCACCAACATCGCGGGCAACTGGAACCGCAGCAAGCCTCTCCAGGCCAAGTGGAGCCCGAAGTACGTTATCGACGCCGCCACTTTGAAGAAGTACGGCTACGAGTCGATGGAGCATTTCCGCAACTGGCGCTGGTACAAGAAGTATTCCGGCGGTCCGATCGCCGACCTCGGCAGCCATCAGATCGACATTTTCAGTTGGGTTATTGGCCGGCCTCCCAAGAGCGTCATGGCTTCGGGCGGAGCGGACAACTACCCGGCGATGGAGTGGTACGACAACGTTATCGCCATCTACGAGTGGGACCAGGAAGACGGCGGCGAGAAGCACACTGTCCGCGGTCATTACGACCTGTATTCCACGACCAGCCACGGCGGCTACCAAGAAACCTTCATGGGCACCGAAGGCTCGGCGGTGATCTCCGAGGACGCCAGCAAGGGCGGGCTTCGTCGCGAGTACAGCGCCCCGGAGGCCCCGTGGGAGGCTGACCTGCGTAAGAAAGCCGGCAAGGCCGACGCGCCCGCCGAGAAGGCCGCTGGCGATACCAAGGCATCCGGCGAGGGCAAGACCGATGGCGACATCAAGATCACGCACTCCGTGCCGAGCCCAGGTCGGTATTTCCGCGGCATCAATGCCGACGTGCCGGCCACGACCGAGCATCAGCCACACTTGGAAAACTTCTTCCGCGCCGTTCGCGGCACAGCGAAGCTCACCTGCCCCGGTGAGGTTGGCTACGAGACTGCCGTGACCGTCCTGAAGGTCAACGAGGCAGTGCCCGCCGAGAAGAAACTGACGTTCAAGCCTGAAGATTTCGTCATCTAAGCCAAGAGGAAATCGGATTGAACAGAATGAATAACATAACCAAAACTGCCGCGCCGCGATGGATAACATCCATCGCGGTAGCGGTAGCGTCAACCTGCCTGGCCGGCGCAGCCTTTGCCAAGCCGGAACAGCAGGTCTCCCCAGACCCCAGCCGGACTACGCCCGTTCACAATATCCCGCTTTTCGACGCGGAGAACGCGCAGATCGACCCGGCCAACAAGGACGCCGCTCCGCTGAGCCAGAAGGTTACCTGCGGAAAGTGCCATGATTACGAGAAGATCGAACGTGGATGGCACTTCAATACCGGCGACGCCAACGTCCCTGCGGGCCGGCCTGGCCAGCCGTGGGTTCTGGCAGACCCCGCCACAGGAACGCAGATACCCATCTCGCCTAGAGGCTGGAAGGGCTCGTACAAACCTGCCCAGATCGGCATGTCGAGTTGGAACTACATCGACAAGTTTGGCCGACAACTCCCCGGCGGCGATTACGGCGAGCGATTTGCCGATGATCTCGGCGATGTGGAAACCGACCGCTGGGATGCTACGGGCTACCTGACGATCAACTGCCTGGGCTGCCATAGCAGCGATTTCCGGCATAATCAGGACGAGTGGGCCAAAAACGTCGAACGAGGCAACTACCTCGAAGCCGCCACCGCCGCAAGCGGCCTGGGGCACGCTCTCGGGTATGTCAACAAGTTGCCCAATTTCGACCGTTTTCTCGGCGAGGACGTGGACAACCCCCAGTTCGTCCCGTCGGTGGTCTACGATAAGACCCGGTTCGGCTACAAGGGCGCCGTCTTTATGAACGTGCCCGCGGCCAGGCTGCCTAACGACCGGTGCTACTACTGCCACAGTTCACACCGAACCGACAAGCAGGAGTTCGAGACCCACGAAGATATCCACATGGCACGCGGGCTTAGCTGCGTAAATTGCCATCGAAACGGCATCGATCACCAGATCAGCCGCAACTACGAGGGCGAAACCGGCAAGGCGGAAGGGTATAGCTGCCGCAGTTGCCACCTCGGCCAAAGCGAAGCCATGACCGCCGAATTGAGAAGGGGCGGCTTCAACGCGGCACCCAAACCGGCCCACAAGGGCATTCCGCAATTGCACATGGACAAGTTGACCTGTACCGCCTGCCACAGCGGACTGTTTCCGACGGCCGAACCGAAGAAGGTGCAGACCGCCCGCATTCACGCACTGGGCGTTCACGGCACGCCATACGATCCGAACATGCTTCCGACTGTGCTTGAGCCGGTGTTCGTCAAGCAGGCCGACGGCAAGATCGCGCCCTGCAGGATGGTTTTCCCCGCGTTCTTCGGGAGGCTCAAGGACGGCAATGTCACGCCGATTCTTCCATCGGCCGTGCTGGCGGAAACCGGCAGCACGCTGGCGACTGCGAAAGGCAAGGTTCCGAAGGCCCCGACGCCTGAAAAAATCGTCGAGGCTCTCAAGACGCTTTCCGAGGATAAGTCTCTCGGCGAGGCCGTGTATGTCGGCGGTGGAAAGCTCTGGAAAATCGAGAGCGACAAGCTTGCGGCGTCGGATGATCCGTCAGCCGAACCTTACTCTTGGCCTATCGGACACAACGTTCGTCCGGCCTCGCAGTCTCTCGGGGCCGAGGGCGCATGCACCGACTGCCATTCGGCGGACTCGGGTTTCCTGTTCGGCAAGGTCGCGGCGGCCGGGCCGGTCGCTCTTGGCGAGCCTGTCGAGTTCGAGATGAATCGTTTTGCGGGCCAGGATGGTTTCTACCATAAGCTGTTCGGGCTTACGTTTATCTTCCGCCCGTACTTGAAGAGCTTCGGGTTCATCGTTTCGGGCATCGTACTGCTCATCCTGCTGGCCTATGGCTTGCCGGGTTTGTCGTGCATGCTCAAACGGGTGGCCAGGAGGGCAGGCAAATGATTGGGAACGACCAACTGTATCGTGTGGTTTCGGTAGCCGTGCTTGCCGGCAGTGTGGGCTTCAGCGTGCTGCATTTTCTCGCTGCCGGGCGCAAGCAGCGTTTGGCCGGTCCCACAGACGGCCAGGGCGACCTCAAACGATTTGGGCTTATCGAGCGGGCGGCGTACGTTTTTATGGCGCTTACGCTTATGGCTCTGACCTGCACGGGAATGGCTCAGAACATCCTGACCGGCGGGAAGCTCACGGGCTGGCTGCTGATGGCCCACGTCGGTAGCGGCGGGGCGTTCATGTTCTTCCTGCTTCTTACTGCCCTGCTGGGTGCGGGTTCCGCCTCGGGCGCCGATGCCAAGTTCGTCGCCTGTCAAAGGTTCACGTTCTGGTCGGCACTTGTGTTGGGAGCCGCGACGGCCCTTACCATGATGGTCAGCATGCTGCCGATCTTCGGCCCGTACGGTTTGGAGGTGCTCCGTGACGTGCATCGCTACTGCGGGCTGGCGATGGTGGTTATAGGTTACTGGCATTTGTATCAAACATTCATAGTCCGCCGTGCGCGGCTTGGCTGGTTGCTATCGGGGAAGGTCAACTCCGACTGGGCCAGGCACTATTGCCCCGAGTGGTGGCAAGTAGCGAAGAAGTAAGGTGACCAAGAAATCTTTCGGGAGAGTAATACTCATGAAAAATGCACTGATCGCAATGTTGATGGTAGCGGGCCTTATGGCGTTTACGGCCTGCGCGAAGACCGAGACGACCGGGTCGGGTGACGCGGATGGTAATTCCGCGACGACTCAGGCTGCCTCGGCCGGGGACTTGGTCGCAATTCCGCTGGAACTGCCCAAGCCCCGTTTCTCCGGCACGCCGAAGAACCTGCCGCCCGGAACTCGCGTCAAGATCGCCAAAGGCCCCGTCAAGCCGCGCGAGGAGTTCAAGGCGCCCGAGGGCGTCAAGAACGTCGCCTTCAAGAAGCCGGTAATCGCCAGTGACATGGAGCCGGTCATCGGCACGCTGGACCTGATCACCGATGGGTCCAAGGAAGCCGTCGAAGACGCCTACGTCGAGCTTGGGCCTGGAGTCCAGTGGGTGCAGGTCGACCTCGGCGCCAAGTATACGATCTACGCGATCGTCACTTGGCACGAGCACAAAGACCCCCGCGTCTATAAGGACGTCGTTATCCAGGTTGCCGACGACAAGGATTTCATCACCAACGTCCGGACGGTCTTCTCTAACGACCACGACAACTCCGCGGGCCTCGGCCTCGGTGAGGCGTGGGAGTTCTTCGAGACCAACGAAGGCCAACTCGTCGACTGCAAGGGCGTCAAGGCCCGTTACGTCCGAGCTTACTCGAACGGCAATACGGCAGACGACCTGAACCGCTACTCCGAGATCGAGGTCTACGCCCTTCCGGCGAAATAGAAGACCCGGCGAAACAGTAGCAGCATTCGAATGATCGACCGTGGCAGCCGGGGCTTCGATAAGTCCCGGCTGCCATGTTTCAGTTTCTGGATAGCCATGAAATATCGATTGGCCTTCGTTATCTTGGTTTTGCTGGCTGGAGCTTTCGCGGCCCGGTTGCGGTTACCCGAACTGGCCGACAGACCGATGCACACCGACGAGGCCGTCCACGCCTGGAAACTCGGCGATCTGCTCGAAAGAGATTACTACCGGTACGATCCGTTCGAGTATCACGGCCCGACGCTCAACTACCTTACCGTGCCGATCGCCCATCTGCGCGGGCAGAATACACACGCGAGTCTCGACGAGGTAACCCTGCGCCTGGTGCCCGCCATTTTCGGCATTGCGTTGGTTGTCGCGGCCTTGCTGCTGTTGGACGGCCTGGGCGGCTGGGCTGTGGCGATTGGGGCCATGTTGACAGCCTTGTCGCCGGCGATGAGCTATTACAGCCGGTACTACATCATGGAAGTGCCGCTGGTTCTGTTCACTTTCCTGCTGATCGCTGCTGGCTACCGCTACGCTAAAAGTGGGCGGCTTGGATGGTGTTTGCTTGGCGGGGCTGCCGCGGGATTGATGTACGCCACCAAGGAAACGTGGGTGTTTTCGATCGCCGCCATGGTGGCGGCCCTGGCGGCGACGGTTTACTGGGAGCGGCGGTCCCGGAAAGTCACGTTTGGAGCATCCCCCCAGACGCCGGTATCGCCAGGCGTGCGGGAGCGGTTGTGGAACTGGCGGGTATTGGCGGCCCTGGCGGCCTGGGCGATCGTGGCGGGGGTGTTCTTCTCATCATTCTTCACCAACGCTCGCGGTCTGTGGGATGCCGTAGCGACTTACGGCCACGCCTTCAGCCGGGCCTTCGGCGGCTCGGCCGAGGGAGGCAACCTTCACGTCCACTCGTGGTATTACTACTTTCAGTGCCTGTTCTATACCCAATATCTCGGGCGGGGTCCTATCTGGACGGAGGCGTTTATCGGCGTGTTGGCGATAGTTGGTATGGTCGCGGGCTTTGTGGGACGCGGTCTGGGAAAGGCCGACGGGCGACTTGTGCGGTTCCTGGCTGTCTACACGGTAGTGCTGATGGGTATATACGTTGTTCTCCCGTACAAGACGCCGTGGTGCGTGCTAGGCCCGCTGCACGGCATGATCCTGCTTGCCGGGGTGGGAGGCGTTGCGATTTGGCGTTGGATGCCGAGGATTTGGCTTAAGGTGTTGGTCGGGTTGCTCCTGCTGGCTGGAACGGTGCAACTGGGCTACCAGGCCCGCCGTACAAACTTTCGATTCTCCTACGACAGGCGGAATCCGTGGGTCTACGCGCACACTTTACGCGGGGTTGTGAAGATCGCTGAGCGGGTCGATGGAATAGCCTCCATTGCCCCATCTGGGCACCATACGAGGATTAACGTATTCACCCCGGATAACCACGACCAATGGCCCTTGCCTTGGTATCTGCGACACTGGGACCGCGACCAGTTAGCCTACTATACCGAAGTACCCGAACACCCGGACGCCCCGATAATCATCTTTTCCACCGCGGCCTGGCCTGAACTCAAGTCGCGACTGAAGGATAGTTACCAGTACGAGTACGTGGGCCTTCGCCCGGCCGTGGTGATAATCGTCGGCATTCGCCAGGACCTCTGGAAGAAATACCGCGACGAGGTGCTGGTTCGCCGAGGTCGGTCTGGCACGTCGGTGCCTCACACTGCCGGGGCAAAATCGAGAGCTGCGCCATGAGCAAACCATCCGCGTCAGGTTCAGGGGCCACGCCCCAGCCGGCCGTGTTTCGCCGGGCACACCGCGCCATGGCGACCATGTTCGAAATCTTCATCGCAGGCCTCGCCCAGACCGAGGCACACGATGTTGCCGATGCCGCGTTCGTCGAGATAGACCGCATGGAACGTCTGCTCAGCCGCTTCAATCCCTACAGCGACATCTCGCGGATCAATTCCGCCAAGCCGGGCACGGACGTAGTCGTCGAGGTCGAGGCGGCAGAGTGCATCCAGGCCGCATTTCGCGTCTGGAAGCAGACCGACGGGGCGTTCGACATTACCGCCGGCTCGCCCCCAGCGTCTGGCGGCGGCCCGAAGGCGCCAGTAGGCATGCAACGCATCGCCATTGACGAGGATTCCATGAGCGTTCGGCGACTTGACGCGAAGGTTCGCCTGGACCTCGGTGGCATCGGCAAGGGGTACGCTTTGGACCTGGCCGCAGACCTCCTGGGCGAGTGGGGCGTCAAGAACGCCCTTTGTCACGGCGGAACCAGCACCGTTTTGGCAATGGGATCTCGACCGGGCCGGGATGGATGGCAGGCGGATTTGCAGAATCCATCCGGCGATAAGGACGTCCTGGGCAGTGTGCTGCTGAAGGATTGTTCGTTCAGCGGTTCATCCACGGCCCATTCGCGACACATTATCCACCCAAGAACGGGAAAGGCCATCCCCGCCGACCGCGCCGCCTGGGCACTGGCTGACAACGCGACGACCGCCGACGCGCTGACTACCGCGCTTTGCGTGATGGCCGATGATGAGATAAAGCGGTTCGCCAGACGCAACCCGAAGGTTTCCTTTTTCTTGGGCCGGCGTGTCGAAGGAAAGTGGCGGCTGAAGGCGATGGGCCCGAAAGTCCTTTGTGATACATCCAAAAAGTAATGACGGAGCACGATAATGAGAAGTAATCCAAGGCTTTTTATGGCGACCGTTGCGTTCATGGCGGTTCTGTTTTCGTCGTCGGTGGATACTTCACTACGAGCGGCCGATGGCAGTGACGCCGCGCCGCCGAAACTGGCGGAGGCCCCGTATGTCGGCGAGTACGTCGGGACGTTCGTCGCGGCCGATGGCAAGACGCTGCTCGGCGTGGCGAAGGTTTACTTCGATCCGAGGATTAAGCCGGCAGGGGGCTTCCGTGCTGTTGTTTACGCGGTCAAGTCCGGCCTGCTCAACGGTGCTGTCATCAGCGACAAGACCCAATTCGAATCGAGCATTGTACTGAACGGCACGGTGAGTCCATCGACTGCGAAGGAACCCAATCGCCGTCAACTTAACTTGGCCTC
>CAZMBZ010000030.1:0-27291 GCA_964564285.1 uncultured Planctomycetaceae bacterium
CCGCCACTGCGCTGCGGCTGCAGAGTAAAATAAACTACCCCGTGAAAATGGCTGAAGTTTTTCGGGACCTACGGTTTCTTCCTTGATGCTCGAAATCCCAGTTCGCTCTCGCGACGAGATCCATTTCTAAACGGGCCGTTAGCGCAGACTGCAAGCCAGACCGGTATTCCCGGCTGGGTATTGAGAATTAGACATCCGCCATTTCCCTCAGCTTCGCGGCATGAGGTACTTGGCTTCGCCAACCAGGCAGAACGAGCCGCAGACGCAGATAAGATCTTCCCGGCTGACTGCGCTGTGGGCGACGCGAAGGGCGTCGTCGAGGTTTTCGGTGATTTGCCCGACCCGGCCTGTCGATTCCTCGTAAACATCGGCCAAGTCCTTGGCCTTGGCAGCGCGGGGATTGCTCGCTGCCTGAGTGAAGATCACCTTGTCGGCCCCGGTGGCGATCTCGCCCATCATGCCGAGGATGTCCTTGTCGGCGGCGCAGCCGAAGACCATCACCATCGAGTCGTAAGGTATATGCTGGCCGATGGCTCGCATCAGGGCGCGCATCGAGTCGGCATTGTGGGCACCATCGACCAGAATTCGCGGGTCCTCGTGGACCATCTCCATTCGCCCCGGCAGGTAAACCTTCGCAAGGCTTTGAATGGCCAGATTGTCGTCGATTTTCATGCCTTGGTTCTTCAACTCGTCCAGTAGCGCCAAGGCCAACCCGCAGTTGAGGGCCTGGTGCTCGCCGAGGAGAGGCACGGGAAGGTGCTCGAAGCGGCTTCGGGGTGTCGTCAGGCAGATTCGCGTGTGGCAGCCAGCGGTTCGGCTGGATTCTACGCGATAGCTGAACTCGATGTCGTCACCGGTGAACTTCAGGCGGGTCTGGGATTCCTTGGCCATCTTCTTGAGTACCCGCTTGGCCTCGGGGGCCTGCGATACGCTGATGGCGGGGACATCGGCCTTCAGGATGCCGCCCTTCTCGGCAGCGATCTTCGCGAGTGTCCCGCCGAGCTGGTGCATGTGATCCATCGAGATGCTCGTCAGTCCGCAGACCGAGGGCTTCATTATGTTGGTGCTGTCAAGCCGCCCGCCGAGGCCGGTCTCGATAACCGCCACATCGACCTTCTCGTTGGCGAAATGCCTGAAAGCTATGGCGGTGAAGATCTCGAAGAACGTTGGCTTGTCGCCGCTCATGGCCTCGATGATCGGCTCTACCTGGCAGATCAATCGCGTAAGCGCGGCCTGGGTGATGACATCGCCATTGATCTGGATCCGCTCGCGAACATCGTTGATGTGCGGCGAGGTATAAAGCCCGACCTTGAACCCGCAGGACTGAAGCATGTGGGCCAGCATCGTACACGTCGAGCCCTTGCCCTTGGTGCCGGCAATGTGGACCGTTCGGTACTTGAACTGGGGGTCGTCCAAGGACTTAGTCAATGACTTCATGCGGTCCAGAGAGAAAGTATCCCGATTGTATCGGATCCTAAGCATCTGCTCGTAATCTGTTTGTGAGAACAGATACTTAAGCGCGGAGTCATAAGACTTCCCCGGACGCTTCGTACGGGTAATCTTCCGGACTGCCTTTGTTTTTGAGCGAGTAGCCGTAACCATAGGCTCAGCAGTATAGCGTCAGGGCAACGTCCAGTCAAGAGCAGAGGGCCTCGAACCGTTGAAATTGCGTATTTTGTGGCACGTTTTTCGACGAATTCGGCAGTGCGTAAGTGTAAACCCCTACAAATTGTGTGGGCAAAAAACGAATCCTGTGGTTGGAATTGCCACGTTGGATGGAAATCGCACCTGGCATGCCTCCCCGGCCCATTAGTGACCAGAAGTCTTGCGTGAGTCGATTGTCCGTGGTTCAATGTTGGCTGAACTTACGCAATCGGGCGAATCTGCCACTTTCGAAAGGAAGGCGATCTGATGGCTTACTACCTGGGCATCGATATAGGGACCTCCGGAACCAAGACACTGCTGATGAACGCCGAGTGCAAGGTACTCGCGACTGCCGCGACCGAGTACGACTTTGCCACGCCCAGGCCTGGCTGGACCGAGCAGGACCCTGCCCTCTGGTGGGCCGCGACGGTCAAGACCGTCCGCGCCGTGGTTAAAAAGGCCAAGGTGGATGGCAAGCAGGTCGCCGGCATCGGCCTGAGCGGGCAGATGCACGGGCTTGTCATCACCGACGACGCTGGCAAGCCGCTTCGCCCGTCGATAATCTGGAACGACCAGCGCACTGCCGCCCAGGCCACGGAAATCGAACGTCTCGCTGGCGGCAAGAAGGGGCTGATCAAGCTGGTCGGAAACGCAGCCATGACCAGTTTCACGCTGACCAAGCTGATGTGGGTCCGCGATAACGAGCCTCGCATCTACGAACGTATCCGCCACCTGCTGCTACCGAAGGACTACGTACGCCTTTGTCTGACCGGCGAGTATGTCGGCGATGTCTCGGATATGTCCGGCACGCTGATGCTCGACCAGCGCAAGCGCAAATGGAGCAAGAAGATCCTCTCGCTCTGCGATGTAGATGCGGACATTCTGCCGCCTGTCGTCGAGAGTCACCAGGTCAGCGGCCTGCTCCGCAAGGACGTCGCCGCCAAGCTCGGACTCGCTGAGGGCACGCCAGTCGTCGGCGGCGCCGGCGATCAGCCTGCCGGGGCCGTGGGCAACGGAATTGTCGTCGATGGACTCACCAGCGCCACCATGGGCACCAGCGGCGTGGTCTACGCACACTCCAAAAAGTACGTCGTGGACCCCGACAGTCGGGCTAATACCTTCTGCTCGGCCGTGGACGGCGAGTACTGCATGTTCGGCTGCATTCTGGCGGCGGGAGGGAGCTTCCAGTGGTTCCGCAACACGCTCGGCGCGGCGGAAGTCGCCCAGGCCAGGAAGCTCAAGAAGGACCCCTACGAGCTCCTGACAGCCCAGGCCGCCGAGGCCCCGGCCGGGTGCGACGGCGTGTTCTGGCTGCCCTATCTCACCGGCGAGCGGACTCCCCACGCCGACCCGATGGCCAGGGCGGGGTGGATCGGCATTCACTCCGGCACGGGTCGCAAGGAACTTATCCGCTCCGTCATGGAAGGCGCGACGTTCGCCATGAACGACGCGGTTCACATCCTCCGCGACGAGCGAGGCTTGCCCATCAAGCAGATCCGCCTGTCCGGCGGCGGGGCTCGCAGCGAGTTCTGGCGGCAGCTCCAGGCGGACATCTACGGCACGCAGTGCGTGACCATCAACGCCGAGGAAGGCCCGGCCTACGGCGTTGCGCTCCTCGCAGCCGTTGGCACGGGACGGTTCAAGGACGTCCGCCAGGCCTGCAAGAAGGGCATCTCGATCACCCGCAGAATCAAGCCCAACGCCAAGGCCAAGAAGCTCTACGCCAAACACTACGCCGAATATCGCCGCCTCTACCCAGCCCTGAAAGAAGAGTTTGCCCAGATCGCGGGGTTGTAACGTGGCGGCCGGCTGGGGCAGCGATAACAGGTTTGTGTTGTGAAAGTTAGATCGATGTTTTGTGGGTTTTGCGGTTGTTATTCCCAGCTAGCAGCCGTAGAATAATGAAAAGTGCATTCATGGTCGAAGGGGGGGGCGGTAGGTTTACTAAAGATGTTTATGAGCCAATCTGAGATTTTTAGACGTGTCGAAGGTTACGGAAGAACCTTGGAATAGTGGAGTTACATGATCGCCCAAGAGCGACAGATCGGGGTGTTTTTAACGGATGACCATACTGTGGTTCGCCAGGCATTGGCGGAAATGATCGCCAAGGAGCCTGGTTTTAAGGTGGTGGGCCAGTGTGGTGACGGGCTTAAGGTGGTTCAGCAGGTGCAGGCTACCAAGCCGGACGTGCTTGTGCTGGACATTACCATGCCCGGGCTCAATGGGCTGGACCTCTGCCGGGAAATAACCAGGCGGATGCGCGGTCTTGGGGTGCTGATCCTCAGCATGCACGACGACGAGGAATTCGTCATCCGAGCTCTGCAAAACGGCGCAGCGGGCTACCTGACCAAGGATGCCGATAACGATCAACTCCTCAATGCTTTGCGGACCGTTGCCCAAGGCGAGTCGTACCTGGGGCCGGGCATTTCGCGGAACGTGCTCTTGCGCATAGGTCGTCACGGTAGTGACGCTTATGAGCAGTTGACAACCCGGGAGCGGCAGGTTCTCCAGCTCATCGCCGAAGGCCAGACCAACCGCGAGGTGGCCGACTCGTTGGGTCTGGCGGTCAAGACGGTCGATACCCACCGCACCCGGCTTATGGGAAAGCTCGACATTCACGACCAGACCGCTCTGGTGAAGTACGCCTTACGCAAAGGCGTAATTCGACTGGAATAGCAGCCCCCCCGAACTTTCCGCCGATGTTTGAACTCCGTCAATCGTGTCAGCCTCTGGCCTCGCCCCTTCCCCTTTCGCTCAGAAAGGTGGATAAAAGATGTACACATAAGCAAGCCCCCCCCCATTGTCGGCCGATAAATCTCCAAGTTGAAGCCGGCGCAGTATGCCTCCACGCGCCTTCGATGATTGTGCTCGAATTCGGTAGGATGAAATGGTATGGCACGGTTCAAACTGACGTCACCTGGTGTTTTGTTAATCCTGGCCATCCTGGCCGCAGGCGGTATCTTCCTGCTGGACATGTTCTTTCTTCGTCCGCACATTGATGAACAAAAATGGGCGGCACTGCGCGATGAAGCCGTGCGAACGCGTCACGGAACGCAGTTGGCAATGCAGTCCGAGAAGTTGGACCTGCGCCGCTGCGCCGCGGGACTGTCCGAAGATCTTGATGTCGTGAGACTCTTCTCCAACAAAGGCCCGGAAGGCCCGACCGAGCGGCTCGATCAGGTCATGCGCCAAGCCATGGAACGCTGCGATATCCCCCAGGTCTGGCTGACGGACCCGTCGGGGCTGGTGGTTCGATCGTGGTCGATCGGCAAGGAGACCGAACATGGCGGCAACGACGAGCAGGCCGACAATGACACCGAGCCCCACTCGATGGCCATCGCCGTCAATGGCGCTGCTGAAGGGCTGATCCACCTGGCCTCCGGCCCGGCTGTGTTCTCGCAATGCCCGGTCAGTTCATTTGAGCAGGACGCCAATTGCGCCGGGTACATCCTCATGGCCCGACCGCTGGATTCGGGTCGAATGGAGAAGCTCGGCCTGCTGTCCGACAGCAAGCTGGTGCTGGTTTCCAGCAGCAAGCTTCCCTCGGGCGTGATGGAGGATGACACTGCGGCTTTGACGATCTGGCTGACGTCGGAGGAGCAGATGGCTGTGGCGTGGACAGCCTGGAAGCCATCCGGCGAACCCTTGGGATACTTCCTGGCCACCGTGCCGGTGACTTACATTCAGCGCCAGGCCACCACAAGCAGGCGGACGATTCTCATCATACTGGCCTTATCGGTGGGCCTTTCGCTGCTGGTTATTCTGGGCTCTCACATGCTGGTGACCGGGCCGGTGGTTCGGTTGTTGCAGCGGCTCCAGAAACTCGACGCCGGCGAAGGCTCGGTGCAGAATCTGGCGAGGGACCTTCACGGCGAGCCGCTCATGCTTGCCCGCCGATTGGAAAACGCCTTCGAGAAGCTAGCCCATATCTCTAAGACCGACCAATTGACGAGTCTGGCAAACCGCAGGCATTTCGAGGAAGTCCTCGAGTGTTTCTACCACCAGGCCCGTCGGTACAACCGCCCGATGTCGCTGCTGATGATGGATGTGGACTTTTTCAAGGCCGTCAACGATTCCGGCGGGCACCAGGCTGGGGACGAGGTTCTCAAACTGGTCGCCGGCGCCATCGAGGAGGCATCCCGCAAGGCCGACCTGCCGGCAAGGTTCGGCGGCGACGAGTTTGCCGTCCTTCTGCCGGAAACTGCCGCGATGGATGCCCAGGCCGTCGCCGAGCGCATCTGCGAGGCGGTGGACCATTTGCCCATCCGCGTCCAAGGTATGGATTTCCACGTCACCACCTCCGTTGGCATAGCCGACCTGAACTCGGGGGAGATGGACAGCCCCAGCGCAATGATGGCCCTGGCGGACCAGGCGATGTACGCAGCCAAGCAGGGCGGGCGTAATTGCGTGGTGCAGGCCCACAACCTCCACGGCGATTCGCACGACAGACGCCAGCCAAATGAGGACTGCAAGATAAACGTCCTCAGCAAAAAACTCGCCGGCCTGGACAACCAGTTCAAGGAATTGTTCCTGCTGGCGTTTGATCAGGTCATGGCGATCCTGGAGCACCGCGATCCCCACATGGCCGACCATACGCGGAAGGTGCAGCACTACGCCACACTTATCGGCAAGGAAATGGAACTGCCGGACCGTGTGATAAAGCGAATCGAAATCGCCGCCATGATGCACGACCTTGGAATGGTCGCACTGCCTGACGCCATACTGCTCTGCCCCGGTCCGCTTACCGAAGAGCAAATGAAAATCATGCGACGCCATCCCTTGCTGAGCGTGAGAATCATGGAACGCATGGAGTTTCTCGAGCAGGAAATCCCCGCTGTCAGATATCACCATGAGCGCTTCGATGGCAGGGGGTATCCAGAGGGCATATCCGGGGCGGCGATTCCGCTGAGCGCCCGTATTATTGCGGTTGCCGACGCATTCGACGCCATGACCAGCCCGCGGACCTTCCGCACCGCGAAGACCGTTTCAGAAGCTCTTGGCGAAATCAGCCGAGCCGGCGGAACGCAGTTCGACCCGGCCGTGATCAACGCGTTTATGAATGCCGCCGACAAGCTCGGTGAAGAGCTTACCCACGTGCCGGGCATAACTATCGATGGGCAGAGCACGGACTCAACGCATTGGCTGCGGGCGGCATGGCGGGAATCAGAGCAGGCCGAGGCCCAGGCCCCCACAGCCGGCCACGCCGGAGACGCCAATTCGCAGGACGATGAGCCCCCAGTTTCCGGCAATTGAGGATGGGGTACGACCTCGCTCGGCGAGGAATAATCGGGAACCCCCGTCTCGTGATTCAGGCCAGCGCCTCCTGATACCCAAAACTATTCGACGCCCAAGGATAGTCATCCCTGGGCGTCGAATATTCCATTTGCGTGTCCCGTCGCTGGTTCGGGAACCACTGGCCTGAAATTGGTTTTCAGCAGTGTGGGCCTACTTCGTCTTCGCGCCTGCTGGCTTGGCCCCCGGCTTGGTCGCCGGTTTGGTCGTTACCGGAGCGTGCGCCTTGGTCGAAACTATGTTTCGCATCAGTTCGAAGGCGGATTTTGGCGTGTAGCCATGCACCTCGTAGCAGGCGTAGCCCACCAGTGCCGCCGTCAGGTCCTCGGTGCTGAAGAGGATCACGGGCAGGTTCTTTTTGTTGAGTACGCCGCGGATCATCGGTCGCGAATCCTTCAGGCCGATATCCCTGGTGAATCTTCGCAGTTTCACACCCTTGATTTCGATGCCCTTCTGGGCGTAAAGGGGCGAGTCCAGAGTAAGCCGTCGCAGGCGTTTGATCGTGGCGACGGTGTCCGGCAGACCCAGGGCTACCTTGGTGGCGAGGGCTTCGCCTGATTCGGCGAAGGCCGAGGCGTTGCGCTTGGCCCACGCGCCTCCGATGGCCTCCATGTAAAGCAATCCGCCGCCGGCGACGAATGTCTGGAGCGCCTTGATCTCCTCGTCGGTCGCGACGATCCGGTCCGTGCCGGACAGTATCGCCACTTTGGCACCGTTGCCGGCGAGCTTGGCGATGGATATCGGTTCGGTCACGGTGACCTTGATCTTGTGCTTTTCGCCCATCAACCGGGCAAAGCGCTCCCAGGCAAGCGGTTCCGGGTTGCAGTTGCCTTCCTTGCCCTCGGAGTTCGTGTAGCTCAGCAGGGCGATGTTGACTTCCTTGACTGGCTTATACTTAGGCTTGGCCGGCCAGGTCACGGCACCTCTTGCCGCCAGGGATTTGTCCGCCACGGCCTTGTCGGTAACGTAGAAGGCAATGTTGGCGGGACCCTGGAAGGCGACCCGGTCGGTGGAGTCCAGGCGAAGCTGCCAACTCTTGGACAAATCCCGGTCGCTGTGGATTACCAGCGGGCGGACGCCGTTGTGGATCATCTGAAGGTTCATGTAACTCTTGGCCCGACTGTCGAGCTTGAAGTTGATCGTGAAGAACTTGTGATCCTGTGGCACGGGTTCGAGTTTGTATTTGGGGAACATCTTGGCGTAGACCGCCCGGATGCCGTCCTTGAAGCCCTTACCATCGCACTCGGCGCAGCTCATGATCGTGCCGCCCATGTGGACGTAACGGGCAATGGCGGCGATCTGCTTGTCGGTGAACTTCGGCTCGGTCGAGGCTGAGAGATAGAGGATCGGAGCGTCCAGCCACTCCTCCGGCGATACCTTCATGTTGATGATCTGCCAGTTGATCGTGCTTTCCTCGAACTTCTTGCCGATCCACCGCGTCAACTGCGCCATGTCGCGAGGACGATTGTTCCAGTCGCCCTCGAACTCGAGCTTGTTGAAGAGGATTGCGTGCCGGCCGCGGACCAGGAACAGCAGCGCGTAGGAGGTGTTCACCACGCCCGCCCACGCCCCGTCGGCGCCCTGCGACCGCATGATCGTACTGGCTCCCGTCTTGTACCAGTCGGTCTTCCCGAAGTACTTGTAGCCGCTGGCCAGGCCGACGCGCTCCACGCCGTAGAGCAAATAGTAGCCCCAGCGGCCGCCGGGATTGCCGCCCCCGCGGTAGTTCTTGTCCATCCACTCCAGGCCGCGATTCAGCGGGCGCAAAATCTGCTGGGTCTTCTTGCCCATGTCGCACTTGATGAACCCGTCGTACAGCAGGTTGTCGTAGCAGAGGAACATGCTCGCCAAGCCCGCCGCCGTCATGGTATCCCTGGAGGCACCCACGCGATAGCTCCAGCCGCCGTCTCCGCCCTGACACTTCAGCCAGTGTGTCAGCACCTTGTACCAGTACGCGCGGGGCACTTCCATGTCGGCCTGCACGCCGGCCCAGACGCCCAAAACGCCGTACTGGCTGTTGGAATTGTCGCCGCTGCTCGCGCCGTTGCCGGACGAGTTGTACCCGTAGCTGCCGTCCTTGGTGGACAAAATCAGTTGGGCCACGTCGTTGCGGAGATTCTTCTTGTAGTTGCTTAGCCCGCGCTTGACTGCGGCATGGAAGGCGTTGGCGCGAAGTCCCAGCGAGTAGGTCTTGAAGCAGTGTAAGCTCCCGCCTCCCTTTTTTGGGGCCTTCTTGCCCGCGACAAGCCGGCCGGGGGCCTGGCGTTTGGCCAGCCAGTCCAGGGCCTTCTTGATCCGCGGGTCGTTGGCCGGGTAGACCTCGCTTTCCAGCAAGGCGTACGCTGCCATCGCAGTTGGCCCGACAGGGTACGCGCCGTGGCCAGGCCAGGAGCCATCCGCCCCCTGCGACTTGAGCAGGTAATCGACACCCTTCTTGATGGCCTTGCTGACCTCTTCGTCCGAGAACGATTGGGCGGGCTTATTGGCCTTGCCAAAGGTCGTACCGCCCAGGCACAGAACCGTCGCCATCCCCAGCCACAAAAGCGATTGACGCATCTTCAGTCCGCACATGCCTCGTTCTCCCATTCGGTTTAGCATGACCGCCGACCTCCCTCCGCCCGCCGCGGAGCAGTTGCGGTCATTCACTTCCTACCAGTACAGACACGCCGGAAACCGACGCGTCAGACGCATTTAAGATACATTCGGAATACATTTACGCAATACCCTATCGATCCGTCCGATGGGCTATCAGCCCGTTTAGAAAGCTGTCCTTGCTGTGAGCGGCCCGAATGTCTGCGCGCCTGCGTCAAAAAGCCTCGGTAATGCTAAGGCATTGCCTGCGTTTTCTTCCTTGATGCTCGACATTCTTGCTCGCTCTCGCTGGCGGACCCATTTCTAAACGGACTGCTATACCTTCTGTTTCTTCGATAGCTTCAAACGCAGTGCCGCGTCGATGAACTCCTGCAAATCGCCGTCCAGCACCCGGTCGGTCTGGCCGATCTTGAGATCCGTCCGCTCGTCGCGAACCAACTGGTATGGGTACAGAACGTAGGAGCGAATCTGGCTGCCGAAAGCGATCTCGCCCTTATCGCCGTACATCCGCGACAACTCCGCATCGCGCTTGGCCTGCTCGGCCTGATAAAGCCTCGCCATAAGCATCTTCCGCGCAAGGGCACGGTTCTGGTGCTGGCTACGTTCATTCTGGCAGGCTGCGACAATTCCCGTTGCAACGTGCGTCACGCGAACCGCGCTGGAGGTCTTGTTTACATGCTGGCCGCCGGCGCCGCTGGCGCGGTATACATCCTCGCGAACGTCCTTGTCCCAGTCTACCTCCACCTCGACGTCGTCCAGCACGGGCAAAACATCCACTGATGCAAAACTCGTGTGACGACGGCTTTGGGAATCGTAAGGGCTTATCCGAACCAGCCTGTGAACGCCACGCTCGCACGACAAATATCCGTACGCGTACGGGCCGCTGACCTGCAGGGCGATCGACCGTATGCCGGCCTCCTCGCCTTCGACCCGGTCGGCCTCGCTTACCGAATAACCCGTCTGCTCGAAATATCTCAGGTACATCCGAAGCAGCATCTCCGCCCAGTCGCAACTCTCCGTGCCGCCTGCCCCGGCGTGAATCGAAAAGTAGCAGGCACCCGCGTCGTGCGGGCCCGACAACATCGTCCGAAGCTCCAGGCGATCCATCTCAGCCAGGATGCTTTCGACTTCCTCAGCCACTTCCTTCAGGTCCGACGCGCTGGCTTCTTCGACGGCCATCTCGTGCATCAGCGAGACGTCCTCGATCCGCTGGGTGAGCTGGCCGACCGGGGTGAGGACTCCGCGAAGACTCTTGAGCTCCGCGACCAGTTCCTGGGCGGATTCCTGGTTGTCCCAAAAGCCCGGAACGCCCATGCGACGTTCGAGCCCAGCCATCTGTTCCTGGCGGGCCGGGTAGTCAAAGAGAGTCCCGGATAGCGATGATCCGGGCGCTGAGAGACTCGATCGCCTCCCGCGAAGCTGGTACATCTGTCATAGATGCTTCTCCTAAGTCTTCCCATCCTACCATAGCTCCGCCCAGCGAGCAAGACGGGTTTGGCCCGCGGATTTCAGTTGCGGTCTGGTTCCAGTTCGGCTCCGAAGGTATAAAGGTTTGATCGAAAGCCGATTATCGAACCGCCCCAGCCCATCCGCTGGACAAGGAGTCACCCGTGCCGGATACAAACGCAAACTTCGCCGATAAACTGCTCGACGCCATCGACGCAAAGGGTTCGCCCGTCTGCGTGGGTATCGACCCGCGATATGACCGCCTTCCAAAGGCCATCTCCGCAGGCCCGGACGCCGATACTTCCGTGCAACTGGCCAAGATCTCCGAGTTCTGTCGGCAGGTCCTCGAAGCCATCGCCCCCCACGTCCCAGCCGTCAAACCCCAGTCCGCCTACTTCGAGGCATACGGCGCCGCCGGGGTCGAAACCTACTACCAAGTCGTAAGATGGGCTCACCAACTGGGCCTGCTTGTTATCGGTGACGCCAAGAGAAACGATATCGGATCGACCGCCCAAGCCTACGCCGCCGGCCACCTCGCTGGCGTCGACAAGGCAGACAGCCTTACCGTCAACGCCTATTTTGGCATCGATGGGGTCAAGCCGTTCCTGGACGTCTGCGCCGCCGAAGGCAAGGGTGCGTTCGCCCTGGTGCGGACGTCCAATCCCTCGGCCGGGCAGGTGCAGGACTTCCAGAACGCTGACGGAAAGAAACTCTATCAGCACATGGCGGACCTGATTGCCGGCTTCGGTGATACGCCCGAACTGGTGGGCAGGCGCGGTTACAGCAGCCTCGGCGCGGTCGTCGGCGCCACCTGGCCCGACGAGGCCCGAATGCTTCGCGTTCAGATGCCCAGGCAGATATTCCTCGTTCCGGGCTACGGTGCCCAGGGGGCCTCTGCGGCCGACTGCGCTGCATCCTTCAAGGACGACGGCACGGGGGCGATCGTCAACGCCAGCAGGTCCGTGATCTTCGCCCATACCCAGGAACAATACGCACGCCTGCCATGGCAGAAAGCCATCGAGCAGGCTGCTAAAGCCTTCGCCCAGGACATCCGAAGCGCACTTTCCTAGAAGCATCGCCGAGACGCCCGCCTGGGCGGATCGGCCAGGAGCGACCCTACAGGGGTCGGTTCGGGTCAGATACTGGTCGCCAAACGACCGAACGGCTTTGCTGCCGAGCCAAGAAGGTGCTTGCCGACCCCGTAACCAGTGCTAGAATCGCTGGACAGGTCGCCGGCGTTCGCCGGCTGGACACTAGCCCGAAAATCCATGACACACAGAAGCAGACAGAGGAGTTGGAAAGTGAATATCGGATTGTTCCTGCTCATTGAGCCATTTGCGAGTGTCGAACAGCAGCTCAAGCGTGCAAAAGAAATGGGGTTCACCCATGCCGACATTACCGATACGAACGCCGGTGGGAGCATGCTGGGCACGGCGGGCTTCTCGCCGACAATCAGTCTCGACGAAAACCCATTTGAGGTTAAGCGTCTCTTCGAGAAATACGGGATGACTCCCCTTACGGTCTGCGCCCACGCCGGCCTGCTCGAGCCAAGCAATCCCGGGATATATGGAACACCCGAGATAATGAAGGCCGTTCAATTCGCCGCAGCGATTGGCATCAAGGATGTTGTGACCACCGACACCGATCCGCGGTCCGAATGGGCGAAGAATCTTACCTATAAGGAAAGTGTCTTCGTAATCGCGGAGAAGCTCTACGCTCCGGTGAAAATGGCGGCCGACTACGGAGTACGCATTTTGCTGGAGCCCCACGGACCCATCACCGACAGTATTCAGGGCCTGCAGGATGTATTCGACAAGCTCGGCGACCCGGATTCGCTGGGCGTGAACCTCGACACGGGCAACTCGTGGCTTGGCGGGGCCGATCCGGTTGAGATGGCCAGGGGTGTTCAAGGATAAGATCCATCATATTCACTGGAAAGACCTCGAGGCCGAATGGGAACCCAAACGCGGTACGATGTTTGGATGCGGATTCTCGACAATCGCCCTCGGTGACGGCGTGATTGACATCAAGGGCGTTTGCGAAGTTCTCAAAGACGCCAACATCGCCAACAGTACGCTTGAGATCATTGGCTCAGAGGATATCCTCAAGAAGAGCGCCGAGTATCTCAGGAGCTGTGGTGTGTAATCGCGAGTGCCCCAAGGCGTAGCCCAGAATCGCTCAAAACTCAGAGAGAGATAGTGACATGCGGAAAAAGGCAATGAACAGGCGTGAATTCCTCAAGGGTTCAGTTGCGGCATCGGCGGTCTTGAGTATTCCAAGTATCGTTCCCAGCACAGTTTTCGGAGCCAATGCGCCGAGCAATCGGATCAACGTCGGCCAGATCGGCTGTGGCAGCATCGCCGGGTACTATCATAAGAACAACCTCAAGCGGATGGACGATGTACGCGTTGTGGCTGTTTGCGACGCCTATAAGAGCCGCCGCGAAGGCATGGCCGGGTTCTACCGCAAGCATTACGGCGACAACAATATCACCAAGGTCTACGCCGATTTTCGCGAACTGCTGGCCAGCAAAGATGTTGACGCCGTGATTGTCGCCGCACATGACAACTGGCACACGCCGATGTCCATCGCCGCCGCAAGGGCCGGCAAGGATGTCTTCTGTCAGAAACCGCTGGCGTTGGACCTGGGGCGCACCAAACTGCTCAGGAAGGCGGTCAATGACAACAAGCGCGTATTCCAGTTTGGTACACAGTATCGCTCGGCCCAGCGGTACCGTCAGATGGTTGAGCTCGTCAGAAACGGGTACATCGGTGATGTGAAGCATATAGACGTGTGGTGTCGTAACGTGAGGTTTGACGCAGCCCGTTATAACGTAAAACCTTACGGCTCGACCAAGGAGGTCCCGGTTCCCGAAGATCTGGATTTCGACGCATGGCAGGGGCCTGCCGCCATGGCGCCATATACAATCGACCGATGCACAAGATGGGGCGGCTTTCATTGCCCGGAAACATCTTTGGGGTTCCTGGCAGGCTGCGGGATTCATCCGCTCGGCATAGCCCAGTGGGGCAATAAGTCCGACGACACCAGTCCGGTAAGCTATAAGGGAACCGGCAGCGTGCCTAAGGAGGGAATTTTCCGCACCTTAGAACGCTGGGATGTGATGTGCGATTACGAAAACGGGGTAACGCTGCGGGTGATGGACCACCAGACCGCCAAGGACGTGGTGATGAAGTATTACCCACTTACCTGGCGAGATGGTGATGGGGTGGTATTCCACGGCACCAAGGGCTGGATCGGCGACTTCCGTGGTTATTCCTTCTACGCAAGCGATCAGAAGATCTGGAAGACACAGTTCGGCGCCAATGATGAAAGAGTGCCCCCATCCAGAGAACACCATCGCAATTTCATCGACAGCGTCAAGTCCAGGAAAGAAACCATATGCCCGGTTGAAATGGGTATTCGCTGCGACACGATCGCTCACATGGTGGATGTCGCCGCCCAGACAGGCCGACCGATTACCTGGGACCCCAAGGCTGAACAGATCGTCGGCGATGACGCCGCAGCCAAGATGATCACCCGGCCTTACCGCAAGAAATGGAAGGTCTGGTAGGTTGTCAGGCCGTCAGATGTCCAAGGAAAGTCAAAGCCTTATGAACTCTACAAGCGATTACAATGTGTCGCGCAGGGCGTTTATCCGAGCCTCAGCGGGCGCCGTCGTTGCGGCGTCGGCGTGCAGGCTGTCGCCCGCATTTGCGGCAGATACGCCCCGTAAGAAAAGCTGGGATATGAAGCTGGCCACCTCTTCGGTGATCTTCGACAAGCTGAAGATCGAGCAGGTTTGCGAGAGAGTTAAACGCATCGGGCTCAAAGCCTTGGACATATGGGGCCCCTTTTCCTACTACAAGACCCGCTGCGACCACCTCGAAGACATCAGGACCCGCCTGGGCGGCAAGGGGCTTGGCGAGTTGCTGGCCAGGCACAAGCTAAAGGTGGCGGCTTTCACGCTTTATCAGAAAGCCGAGCTTTCGCAATACTGGCAGATGATCCGAGACTACGGCGGCGGAGTAATCGTCCGCAGCGACAAGGCCAAAGCAAGCAATGCAAAAGACATATCGAGAGACATGCGCAACTTCTTTGAAGGCCTGAAGCCGGAAATCGAGCTGGCGGAGAAATGCAATTCCGTCCTGGCGATTGAAAACCATGGCGGCGGGCTTCTGAATTCCTTCGATTCCTTCAAGGCGTTTGTCGAGTTGAACCCGAACCCCAAACGCGTAGGTATCGCTTTAGCACCGTGGCATTTACAGGGCTACAAGAAAATCCCGATGGTCGAGTTTATCAAGCTGACCGGGCCGCAACTCCAGTTCTTCTACGCCTGGCAAAGGGGTACGCAGAAGAATTGCTTTGGTGTTACCCAGTTGCCGGGACTCGGTCCGGTGGATTTCACCCCCTGGCTGCAGGCCCTCGCCGATGCCGAGTATTCGCAGTACCTGTCCGTATTCCTTCACGAGCATACAGTTCCCGACGAAATTGAACCCAAGCTCGCCCAGTCCCGCAAGTACATGCAAGAGTGCCGCAAGAAAGTCTCGCCAGAGTAATCGGGGTAAACAGTGCGGTTATAAATAACGCCGGCCCTGGGGATGGTAGTCCCCGGGTGTAAAGATACAGGCAGGCACCTTCCACAAGACAGACGCAATGCCTGCATTTATAAGAAGTTGAACATACAATGCCCCGACGCAGCAAGAACGTGCAGCTCTTCGCCCTCCGTAACCCACCGCCGGAAACGCTCGTGCTGCGCGGCTTGGTCTACCGCCGAGTCAGCGTGTTCAAGCATGACTTCTTCGCGGCTACGTGCCTCTACGAAGCCGTCGAACCGCAACGGGCAATCATCCCGCGGGTTGTGGTCAAGTTCGGTCGAACGCAGGAGTTCTGGGGCATGCCCCTGGACTGGTATGGCAAATGGCTGTGCATGCACGAACGCGATATCTACAGCCAACTTGTCGGCGTCCCCGGCGTGCCGCGATGGGCTGGCTGTGTTGATGACGCCACCTACGCCATCGAGTACATAGACGCTAAACCCCTGGACCACCTCGACGTGCCGCCGCCGGGATTCTTCGACAGGCTGTTGGAAGTCTTCACCATGATCCACCAGCGAGGCGTGGCCTACTGCGATGCCAACAAGCAATCCAACATCCTCGTCGATGCCGATGGCAAACCGTTTGTGATCGACTTCCAGATCAGCATCCATCGACGCGAAAACTGGCTCTGGCCGCTACGCCCGATCTCCGCTCTCATCGTCAGATTCGCCCAGCGGGCCGATATTTACCACCTCTACAAGCACAAGCGGCGCCTTGCCCCACAAGAACTTACGGTCGAGGAAGAACGCCTCAGCCGGCGCCGCGGACGAGTGCACATGATGCACCGAAAGCTCTCAGCCAGATGGCGAGAAATGCGGCGGCGATTCCTGCGAAAGCAGTACAAGGCAGGCCGGCTCGAAAGCCCCACCGCCAAGATGGAAGACCACCACCAGCCGGAAAAAGAGACCTGGCGAACCGAAGATTAGGCTTGGCAGGCGGAAGGAAGTGGAAAAACCCTTGACTCCTTCGAGAGCCCAAAGGAACATCCACCAAGGATCAGGCGTAGGATAACTAAGAGCCAAGAGCCAGTCTCCATGCCGGATAAAAGAGCGAAGCGGAAAGAACTCCTGGGGATAAGAACGTATGACACCTAGACCATCCGATTTGCCGGATTTTGAGGCCCCGCCAATTGCAGAAGTTATTCTTGGGGTCAATTTCACAATTGACGACAATTTAAAGGTTTATCACATCGGTTTGTACCGCGAACAGATCAAATCTAAGTTCCCCAAGTTTCAAGTGCAGCCCCCCTTGCCAGGGCAGGACACGCCAGCCTTTAGTTTTACCTCGGGTCCCCCGCCGTTGCCGCGGTGCTGGTTCCTCGATGAGACAGGGACAAAGCTGATTCAGCTTCAGGCTGACCGCTTCATACACAACTGGCGAAAAGTCACCGGCGAAGAAAAATACCCTCGGTACGAGGCAATCCGGGATGAATTTGCGGGCCGATGGGATGAGTTTTGCCGGTTCCTTGGAGAGCAGGGGGTCAGCAAGCCGATAGTGAGCGCATGCGAACTCACCTACGTAAACCATATCCCCAAGGGAACGTGTTGGTCGCTTCCACGAGACTTGTGCCAGTTATTCGTGTTTCTGGCAGACGAGATGCCTGCCGGGACTGCAAACAACCTTGAGTCAGTGGCATGCGCCCGTCGTTATGCACTGCCTCAGGGCTGCGGACATCTTGATGTGAACTTGACGCCCGCCATCCGAACCAAGGATCAACAAGATATACTTCGCTTCGATCTTGCCGCTCGTGGGTCTTTGTCGCATGGTGAAACAGTGCAGATGCTAGAATGGTATGATAGGGCACGAGAATCCATCGTGAGGATGTTTGCCGACTTGACTACCCAAAAGGGTCACGAGTGCTGGAAAAGGAAGGTATGATAATGGCTTCAAGTATATCCATAACATCTAGTACCCCAGCGCCAAACCCCCAATGCCTTGCGGACATGGAGTTGCAGTTCCGCCATAGCGAAGGTCCTATCGGGGATGGTGTATTGCTAAGCGCTGGCCTTGCCGTTGCCAACGAAACAGAGGCGTTTCAAGGCCAATCAGGGCATTTCCCTTGGCAAGGCTGGGACAGCAGTGCATTTCAATTGAAAGAGAAGAATTGGCTGGAAGATCATGATCGCTCGACTGTGGAGGTGATCCCGACGCGGGATCTGCCGAGTTGGCTCCGCGCTTCGCTTCCTCGCCTTCTCCGGCTGTGCGATATGCAGCCTGATTGGGATTCCTATGGTAGCCCCCCTCCTTCTTTTGCTTTAGTCAAAGACATTGCAGGTTGGCTGCGTTTGGCGGAGAAAGAGACTCTCCCCGAGCCGGAAGTGGTTCCAACAAGCAGCGGAGGCATCCAGTTGGAGTGGTATCTCGGTAAGAGAGAACTGGAAATCGAGTTCACGACCAATGGACAACTCGAGTATCTCCGCTCAGACAATGAACGCCGGGAGGAGGAAGAGGACATTATCAAAGATCTCGACGACCTCCGGTCCCTGCTTGAGTGGTTGATTGGATAGGATAGGGGGAGGCGCGTGCCTGAGGTCAAGACTGACCGCCGAGATGATCCGACGATTCCCGATGCCGAAGACCTTTACCGGCGAGTGGTCGAGGAACGGATTGTTACTGAACAAGCCACTGGCCGTAAGCGCCTTTCTTCCCAAGCGTTTGCGGATCGACATAATGAGATATCTGTTGACTTGTCTTCGGTGATTTCCCCGGAGGAAAGCTTGAGGCTTGGATCGAGGTTCGGCGGCGGGCCTTTCCGTGGGGTTGTTGCGATCACAGCGGGTCAAGCACGCGATCTCCAGCAAGCGATCGTTCGAGATCCTATTCCTGAAAACCCAGCCCATTCACTAATCTGCGGTAATCAGAAAAAATCGGTGCGAAAACGTTTGGCAAAGCTTGCTTGCTGGGTTTATCCACCAGACCAGAATCCTTTGGGCTAAAATTTGCGCGGAAAGGGGACAAGCTAACAGCCCCGCCGCTACGGAGTTTCCACCAGTTCCCGGGGGCGGGTTACGGACTTGCGGAACTCAGCCGCCGTGGACTCCGCCGCCACGCCACGGCTTGGAACCGCGTCGAGGAACAATACTAAGTCCAGTTGGCGATTGGCCTTGCCGGCCTCGGCTGCGTACTTGCGGGCGATGTCGTTGGCGGGCATTGTGTTCCGGCCTAGCACGCGCTGGAGCGGCAAATCGATCGCGTCGGCGTAGGAAAGGTACACCACCTGCGAGCAGACGAGCTTGGTGGTGTCCGCGAAGTCGAAGTTGAAATCGTAAGGCTTGCCCAGGTTTGCAAATGCGCGCACGATGGCCGTCGCGACCTGCCGCCGGCCGACGCGCGGGCGAAGCACAGCCACGTAGTCCGCCTGCATCGAGTTCGTCAGGCTGTTGAGCAAAACGCCCTCGCTGACGGCCTCGATGACGGTCTTGGCACGACCATCAGGAGCGACCCGGAGGTAGTTCGCCAAGTGCCGCTGCACGGCGGGGTTATCCGCGATGCCAAGACGCTTAAGGTCTTCCAAACGTCCGACATACAAGGCGGCGTGCGGCCAGAAACCCGGCAGGAATGGGTTCGATAAATACCAGTTCCGACGCTCCAGCAAGATGTCGCCCGGCTGAAGCCGCGACTCGAAGGACTCTATCTGCCGGGCGGTTACGAAAGGTGCCCGGCTCACAATTCGCGTATCGCCAAGGTATTCCGCCACGCCGGACTGCACGGAGTAAACCGTTTTGCCCCACTGGCGGATGACGTTTCCGCCGGCATCTCTCACCAGAACCCCCGGCTGGGGACCGGTGGGCTGGGGGTTTTCAGCGCTGGATTGGCCTACAAAAAACGCCACCACCGCCACCGCCAGGTGACTCAGCAACACGCCAGTTACGGCGGAGCTTTTGGAAATAGAGCCGGGCCTCGATACCCCAAGTACCTTCCGAACCATAATATACATCGATCCGGCCGCAGTGAGACTCGCCGGGAAAACCAGCACCCACAGGTACGCCGGAGAGATGTCCTGCAGCGGATATTCGCGCATGGCCAGCCAGAGAACCATAAGCCCCGTCCAGGCCGCCATTAACGCCGTGATCAACTCCACAGGCCCGCCGCGACGGGCAGATGCCGCCTCGAGCATCACCAGGTGAGTGATCACAACCGACAAAACCATCGTCACCCACCACAGCCGCCATGCGAAGGTATCTGTCCTAAACTCCGTCCACACAAGCGATAAGAAACTTATCTGCGATGCCACCACCGCAACCGTGCCGAGCATCAGCAGCAACGCCAGGCCAGGACCCGCCCGATGACGAGCCCGAAGCTGAACGTACATTAACATCGAACCGAGGAACACGCACACGCACGTCAGTAACAACTGCCCAGGCAAGCCGTTAAGTTGCCAGCGAAACATCGCCACCAGCAACTGAACCAGCGCAGCAGCCAACGATAACCACATCGCCGGCTTGAGCAGGCGAACAAAAGGCGATCTTTCATGACGTCGATACATTTGCGTTCTAGCAACGTCGGCATTCCGGCCATGTTTCAATCACCCATAATCCACCCGCAATCCCCCAACCTCCCATTTCCGCGACGGCATGGCTGCCACTTCACCCGAAAATCCCAGCCACACGCAGACCACATTCAGACCACGTCCGCACCGCGCCAGCCCCGCGAAACACCCCTTTCAACCACTCCCGAGCACGTTAAAACCCATTTCCAGACCCCTTTTCAGAACTTTTGAACCCCCTTTCAAGCCACCAAAACACCACTTGCGCACCATCCCAGGCATACGAAAACCACTTTTGCACACCATTTCAGACACAAATCCCAACACTTTTTCGCACCCCAAATCCGCCCCGCTCCAGGGTCCCCAAACCCACACTTCGTCAATCGACGAAGTATCCCAAAACCCCTCCCAGCCGCCTCCCGAACCGCACCCAGATTCCGCAACCAACCCAAACGCCCCATCCGGCTCACCTGCCCCACACAGCCCAACCGGCCAGCACTCGCCAAACCACCAAAACCCGCAAACCCATCAAACCCCCTCTTGCGGAAAAACCCGGGAACGCCAATCTCCCGATTGGCTCTTAGGGGAGCCAATCGGGAGATTGGCCCCGAAGCGAGTCGGGATCTTTGACGTTCCCAGGCGTTTCCCCAACACCCGTGAGCCCCTGGCATCGGTCATTGGTCAGCCGTCATTTGGCATTAGCCTTTTCCCTCCTCCGCCCCGGCCACGACAAACCACCACACCAACGAGCAGCTTGTAGTGCCTGCCGCCCGTAGGCATATCTTCGCTCGTAGTGTCGCCGTAAGGCGATATCCCCGTTCGTAGTGACGCCGTAAGGCGTTATCCCCGGGCTCACGACGACGCGAGTACAAACCAGGATATGCTCTGACGAGCTGACAAGGTCGCCGTGGCGACCACACTACAAGCGGGGATATGCTCTCACGAGCTGACAAGGTCGCCGTGGCGACCACACTACGAACAGGGATATGCCCTTACGAGCACACTACGAACGCGCCCGGTCTTGAGAGGACCAAGCCGAAGGCGAAGACGAATCCCCCGCCTGGCATCCATCATTTTTCATTTTGACCTTTCCCCCGCCCAGCCGTGGCCTTATAATGCCTTTCAGCATTCAGCAAGGGACAAGGCAGTGGGGTCCACCAAGCCAGGGGCCTTCCGCAATTTTTCATCGCGGCACCCCGGCAAGAGGCCAGCCGTTCCAGGCCGCCCCGACCGTACGCCAACGCATCAACTCAGAAGGGCGGTAAGAAATGCACGTGATGCACGCGGGACAAGGGGCGACTTCGAGGCGTTACGCGCCGTCTGTCGCAACTACGCCTCTTGGTCAGACTAAATGCACAAGGCGTCCCTGGATATCCGCCTCGATAACCATAGGCCGTTGTGAGCGCAGGCAGATTGTCAAGAACTCTCAGACTCTCGCGTCGCCCGATGGTTCCTCGGTTACCACATGCAGCGACAACAAAGCCAGTCCCGATATTGCACGCTCGGCTGAGAAAGTGCAACTATGAACTTGAGGGACAAACTCGTCACCGTTTCTCCTCGCGAGACCGCAGGCGCGAGTTCCGCAAGTCGATTTGATTTTCAGAAGCACTGGGCCCTGGCCCACATGCTTGGCCTGCATCTTGCGGACCGCGACTACCGCGTGCTCTTCGACTTCTACGAGGATGTTGTCGTGCTCGAACCGGCCGACAACCCAACGACAATCCACTTCTACCAAGTGAAGGGTACTAAGCGAGGGCACTGGACGAGGGGGCAGCTTATCTCGCGCGCGAAAGGCAAGGATGGAAAGCTGCCGTCGATTCTTGGAAAGCTGCTCTCGAACCAGCAGGCTTTCCAAGCTGAAACAGGTTCGTTAAATTTGGTTAGTAACGCTCGCTACAAATTAAAGCTGAACAATAATGAGAATGCCCAGAGCAGAGACAACGTGCAGTTGCATGGGCTCGCGAGTGAGGAATTGGCGGCAATCGCTAAGGCGATTGGTGAAGAACTTGGGGTATCGTTCTCCTGCGCTATGGACGACATAACATTCTTGCACGTCACTTCACTGAGCCTTACCGATCATGTTGCACACGTAAAGGGTCGCCTAGTCGATTTCTTAGAGAAAGTGTTCCCGGACAAGGCCCCTTCAGCCCAGGCTATGTACAAGGCATTGCTCGCCGAGGTCAGCCGCAAGACCGCTTGCGAAGATCCGCCTAGGACATTCGACGACTTGTGCAAACATAAGTCGCTGAGTCGTAGCGACGTTGCTGCAATGATGTCAGGCGCTACCGTCGGTGAGACCTTCAAGGAAATATGGGCCACCGTGGATAACGCTATACGACACGAGGGATTCAATATATCTGAAGTGGCAACATTGCGAGTCGCCTGTAATACGTATCTATTGCAGCGGATGGACCCAACAAACTCTTTGCTGTGTGATCTGACGGAGAAGATCACGGCGGCACTGGATGCCGCTCTCCCCAACGACGCACCAATCAATAGTATTGCACAACTATTCTCGGCGATCGAGGCACAATTAGCCCCCACTGGACTGGTCGGACACCCCGCGGTCAGCCACAGTACCTGGAAATCAATTACATTGGTGATAGCCCATGAAAAAGGCAAACTTTAGGCTGCTAATCCGCAATCTCAGGACGAAGGCCCATGAAACACTTCATTTTCGAAGAACTACTGATGACGTCAATTCGCGAGAAGACGGCGAAGAGAATCGTATTTCACCCCGAAACAACGATCATTCGCGGGACAAATGAGACTGGCAAGTCTCAGTTGGTAAAAACATTATATCACAGTTTCGGGGCGACACCTCCGAATTTCCACACGAAGTGGATCGATGCGTCCGTGAAGTCCTTAGTCAGATTTGCGGTTGATGGTAAGCGATACGCGATTCTACGCGATGGATCTAGCTATACGGTCTTTGACTCAGAAGATCATAGAATTGGCACCTATACCAGCATAAGCAAGGGGCTTGGACCTGCACTGGCGAAGATCTTTAGTTTCAACCTCCGCTTGCCACTTCAGACAAGCGAGGGCGACGGGCAAGCGACTCCGGCATTCTTATTCTTGCCATTCTATATTGATCAGGATCAAGGATGGCATTCACAATGGGCCTCTTTCGAACGATTGCAGCAGTTTGGGCGGACAAGGTTTCAGGACACGATGGAATATCATACTGGCATCCGTCCTAACGATTTTTACGCGGCAAAGGGCAAGCTTCTTGAAGCGAAAAGCGCTCAACGCCCTGTTCAGGAGAAGAGAGACGTTCTGCGCTGTGTCGTTCAGGATCTACAGCGCAAACTCGCAGCCACCACATTCGACGTATCAATAGAGGCTTACACCCATGAAATCGAGAAGCTCCTAGAACAGAGCAGCATTCTCCAAGAAGAAGAAGAAGCCCTGAAAAATAGGCTAGTGAGTCTTTACAACGCAAGATCAGTTATCCGGTCGCAAGTCGCCATTGCGTCGAAAGCTGCTCAGGAATTGGCTAGTGATTTTGAGTATGCAGCTGCCGCCACGCTCGAAGCTACGGTTGACTGTCCAACATGTGGGGCAACTTATGACAACAAGTTTGTGGAGCGGTTTGCCATTGCCGAGGACGAGGATTCGTGCCAGCAACTGCTTGTCGATTTGAAGCAGGAGTTGCGTAGCATTGAGGGACGCCTATCAGATGCGCGCCTTACCCACAGCGAAAAGAACTCGCAACTGCAGGCCGTTGACAAGCTGCTGGAAACTAAGCGAGGAGAAGTAACGCTGAGAGACATCCTGGAAAACGAGGGAAAGAAAGAAGTCCATAAGATTCTTGAGAGTGACATAGAGGAGTTGAACGCTGAAATCGGGAGACTTGACGAAGTAATTCGCGCAATGCAGAAACGAATGAATGCGCTCACCAACCGCATTCGAAAGGGTGAGATAATTGCGGGTTATGGCAAGTTCTTGCGAAGATACTTGGCGGCGTTGGACGTGCAACCGCAGCCCAATGCTGTATACAAACGAGTGGACGCGAGGATCAAGGAGTGTGGTAGTGACCTACCTCGCGCCTTACTGGCATATCACTTCAGCATTCTGCAAGTCATTCACGAACGGTCTTCGTCAGCTTTCTGTCCAATTGTCATCGACTCGCCGAATCAACAAGACCAGGATCCTGCCAATCTGAATCGTATCTACGAGTTCATTCGAGATGAAAAACCGAAGGACTCGCAACTGGTTCTTGCTCTTGTTGACCCCGCAGACGTGGAGTTTGGCGGTAGCGTAATTGAACTGAAGGACAAATACAGTGTTCTCCGCCCAGAGGAGTATGATGGAGTCTATGGGCAGATGCGCCCGTTGATCGACGCATCGATGCGAGCATGAGATAGGCAAGAGGGCGGCTAACTCTGCTGGACCGTCCCGTATTCCTTGGGAGGCAGTAGGAAAAGTGATCGTAAAGAAGCCGCTACCGGCAACAACACAAAAAAACCGACCAAGTTGCTCCGCCCAGCAAGGAATAGCGAGCCGCTTCGCTCTGAGCCATTCCTTGCGGGTGAGCATGTCGTTAGCTTTTCAACATGAGGTTTATGACTTATGACAGACTTCAGTAAGATAAGAATTCCTTTTGCGCTCGCATTATTGGCGGCTATGTTTGCAGTCAATCCTCTGATTGATAGATATGGCGATATATCCTATCTCATTGTTGGATTACCAATCTCAATAAGTTTCATCTATCTACTGTTTTGCTCACTGTTGGGAGGCTCTGTTTATTTTTACGCCATTGGCTTGGTTGGTGAAAAGGCAATATTTGCATTGGCAAATAAATTGGGGAACATTACTTACGCTCTAGCCCTAATTGCTCCGCCATTATTTCTCATACTGTACCCTGTGTCTTTAATCGTGGCTGTTGTTGTGGGATTTACGCAGTCACCAGCTTTCAGCAAATCAATAGAATATGTTCTATCTGCTGTTGTCGGAGTCACAGCAACATTGCTTTCAAGGTTTATCATCAATACGTTCTCTCAAAGAGACAAGGCTGAGAAGGTTGAGAAGCTCTCCGATCAAGAGAATCAACTCCTGACTAGGGCCAAAGAACTTTACACTCAAGGCTATTATGATTTAGCGGTGACCGAATCCTGGAAAGCACTCGAAATCGCTCTGAGGAAGTCATTTATAAGCATAGGGGAAAAACGACTGCCTAGAACTATGCATTCTCTTATAGAGTTAGCTAGGCAACGGAACCTAATGAAAGATAACCAAGCAAATGAGGTTAAAGCAATTTCGACAATACGTAATGAAGCAGTTCACACAGAAAGACATATCAACAAAGACGAAGCATTACGGGCCTTAAGGTTGTCTGAAAAACTTACTGCTTCTTTCGAAGGTGCAAGTGATTCTTGCTATTTTTGTCGTAAGATGTTCCGGATCACGGATCTTGACAATGACGACTGTACTGGTGCAAGTGTATGTGCAGAGTGTGCGAAAAAAAATCCTGACTGGAAAGCTGAACTTATGGCGATGGGGATGGATCCATAAATCACAAAGAACGACATTGGACGGAAAGGGGTCAGGAACCTTTGTCGGGACTCCGTCAACCGTAACACGCTGCCACACAAGTAGTTGCACACTGAATACATATTTCGCAAGTACAATATATGGACAGCCCGCAAACACATGATAGAAAAGGGTTTACCGTGGGCAGATTCGCGGAAAAGGTTCCAGACCCCTTTCCTTCCGCCGGATATCAGCGGGAATACCAAAGGGAGAGCAAAGATGAACTGGAAGACTGACCCCTCGGCGGTGATCCTGGCTGCGCTGGTCCTGGCGGGCGCGCCCGCCTGCAAAGACACAGGAAAGGAGACGAAGAAAAACGTCTCGCCCCCGCCGCACCAGAGCGCCGCCGCCCCTGCCGCCGCGCCCGCCGCCTCCCAGCCCGCGCCGATCTTCGATCCCAATAACGCCGTCGGCGCCGTCGAGCAGGACATCTTCCGAACGCGCGGCGCGGCGTACTATCGCGGCATTATCGGCCGGTGGTGGGGCGGGCCGCCCGATGGCGGAAAGGTCACCATCCGCCATCGAGACCCCAACGGCCGCGAAACCGACACCGTCTATTGTGTGGCTCGCAAGCGGAAGCGAGGCCCCTACGCCGTGTACGAGAACCTGCCGATGAACCTCGATAACCCAGCCGTGCTCACCGGGGCCGGCGTGGCCTTCGTCGAAAAGGTCGTCGGCCAAGATTACTATCAGGTCGTCACCAGCTCTCCATGGTCGTTCGGCAAACGGTTCCAAGACGGGGATACCACGACGATGACCCTTTGCTACCGGCTCGGCGAGCCGAAAACCAACGCGGACTATGTCCGACCGTACATTCCCAAAAGCACGCACGTTGCCAAGTGTACCTTCACCAAACGTGCCGGCCAGTGGGTCCTGACCAAAGTCGTCTTGTCCAAAATAGCGCAACAACCCGATGGCACCGAAGACTACACGCCACTGCAAACCTACAACGAGCAGGACATCCGCCGCATCGGCGAGAAATAATCAATCGACAATTGGTGACCGACAATTGGCGACAGTCACCCATAAATACATGCCGTGTTGCACTTCGGATGTGAATGCGCCGTGTGTGATCATGATCGGAAAGGAGCGGTTCTAATGAGAACATGTGCTGTCTTGGTGATTGGCGGAATCATGGCCGTTGGTTTGGTGTATGGCTCCTCCGCCGTCCAGTCGGTAAGTGGCGATGCGGGTGAAAATGGGGATGGGGATCCTGTCTCTTCTGTTGTTATTAGCGAGTGTACGTTCAAAGACAATTCGTTTAGTTACGGAATTACCAGCAGCAAGTCGAAGGTGGAAGGATACGTGTTGGTTAGGTATGTCCCGGGAAACTCGTACGAGTTTGTGAAGCTGTTTGACATACCTCATAGTAGGGTCGCTCTGGTTCAGAATATCCCATACCCCAAAGACTACCCGACGAAGTCAAGGCACGTTAAACCCATAAGGGCCATTGTTTCAGTGTACCAGATGGTTCACAAGGACCAGAAGGGCGACAAAGCCTACAATCTCGTCCAGTCGTTTATGGTCGTAAAGGAATAACCCGCTTTCGGGGGGCATCCAACGCGGACAGCGGGGTCAGCCCTTAAGGAACCGTCGATTTAGTCCTGCTCGCGGCCAGCTCAATTCCGTGTTCCTGTTGTGGTTTGGGGTCGATAGTAACAATTGGAAACAGTCACGCATAAACAGCCCGGCCGGGAAGGG
>CAZMBZ010000031.1:0-26728 GCA_964564285.1 uncultured Planctomycetaceae bacterium
TCGACGAAGACGCTGAACGGCGCATCGACCTCGACTCTCTGAAGCCGACCCGGCACGTTGCGAACGGTTTCGAGGGTTTTGGCGACAGTCTCCATATCCAGCCCGAGCCCCTGCGAGCAGGCCCCTGCGGCGGCCAGGCAGTTGTAGATATTGTGCCTTCCGATAAGAGGCGTGCGAACTGCAATACGCTGCTCACCGCGGACAATTGTGAATTCGGTCCCGTCGGCGTCTATGCGATCGATGGTGGCCCAGATGTCCGCAGCCGGGCTCAGCCCGTACCAGCAGACCGGCCCGGGCGAAGCCGACGCCATCTGTTCCCCGGCCGGGTCGTCGCGATTGATCACCGCAAGTGCGTCCGGCGCCAGTTGGATGAAGAGCTTCTCCTTGGCCCGGGCGTAGGCTTCCATCGTTCCGTGGTAATCCAAGTGATCGCCTGAGAGGTTGGTAAAGATGGCCACGCGGAATTCGAGGCCATCCGTCCGTCGCTGGTCCATCGCGTGGCTTGAAATCTCCATCACCAGGTGCGTCCGCCCGGCAACAACCATCTCGTCCATCAGTTCAGCCAAAATTACCGGATCGGGGGTTGTGTTGACGGCGGCAATGCTGCGTTTGCCCGTCTCGTAGGTAATCGTCCCAAGCAGGGCTGGACTGAGCCCAGCCGCCAGGAGTATCTCCCTGACGAGGTGCGCCACGGTGCTCTTGCCGTTGGTGCCGGTGACGGCGAGACAGGTGAGTTTTCGCCCAGGCCAGCCGCGGCTTGCTTGTGACAAGCGCGCCACAGCCAAGCGAGTGTCGGGGACGATGGCCGTCGCAACGTCGATCGGTACGCTTGAGGCGTCCTCGCAGACAACCGCGGCAGCCCCGACGGCGACCGCGGCCTGGATAAACCCATGACCATCCGCGGCGTTACCACGCACCGCCACGAAACAAGAACCCGCCCGACAGCGGCGAGAATCGGCCACTACGTCTATCACCTCGGCATCGCCCTTGAGCGTAGCTGCGCCTAGACCTGCCTGAGCCAAAAGATTCGAAAAACGCATGACCACACTTTACCAGCCCGCAGAGGCGGGCGGGGAGTCTCACCGCCATCGAGGCGGGATTATATTCGCCGGCCGGGATCGCCGCACCACAAGTACGGCGAGAGCCCGGGCCAACGCTGGGAACTCGTTACATCTTATCCGCTTAAACTCGTGCCACGCCCAATCCGCCCGATATACCTCGGAACTTGGCAGTGACACAAACCAGCTTCTCTCCCGCGACGCCATTTCAAGCGAATCATGGCTCGCGGAACGCTACTCTCATATAAATTCGTTTTCAATGCCTTCCTGGCCCGGCCGAGACAAGCCGGGATGTACGAATGCCTTTATCGGTCGTCTTGTCCGGTGGCACGTCCAGGTGCGTCAGCGAGAACTCGACCACCTTTTTCACGTAAGGCGCCGCTACGGCCGAGCCGAAGTGGCCCTTGCTTCTGTCAGGCCAGTAGACGCTGACAAGGCAGACGACTCGAGGATTGCTCGCCGGCGCACCGCCGACAAACGAAGCGGTGAACGCCCTTTTAACATATCCGCCACGACCGGCGATCTGGGCCGTTCCGGTCTTGCCGAACGATGTCCACTTCGACAACTTGAATTTCTTGCCCGTGCCGCGTTCGACGACCTGCTCCATCACGGCCACGATCTGCGTGGACGTCGATGGCTTCAGTACGCGGCGAATGGCCTGGGGCTCGCTGCGCCAGACCACCTCGCCGTCGGCCCGGACAATCTGGCTGACCAGTCGCGGCTTCATCAACACTCCACCGTTGGAAAGGGCACAAAACGCATTGGTAAGCTGAAGCGCCGTTACCGATATCTCCTGCCCGAACGGCACGCGACGCAGGCTGTAACCGTCCCATCGCTTCAGAGGGCGAAGAATGCCCCCACTCTCACCCGGGAGCTCGATGCCCGTCTTCTCGCTGAAACCAAAGAGCTTGGCGATTTCGTATAGTTTCTTATTACCCAGCATTTCGCCGACCTTCGCCATGCCAATGTTGCTGGAATAGACCACGATATCCTCGACGGTCAGGTAGCCGTAGTGGTGGCCGTGATCAGTAATCCGCCCGCCCTTGAAGGCGTGATATGTGCCGTTCTCGCAGAAGATGCTCGTCTGGAAATCCGCCACGCCAGCGTCCACGGCCGCAGCGGCAAAAATCGGCTTCAGTGCACTGCCGGGCTCGTACGGAAGGCAGATGGCGCGATTGGTACGGTGATCGGCCGCGGTGCGGGAGAACTCCGAAGGGTCGAAGCCAGGCGAAGACGACATGGCCAGAATGTCCCCCGTGCGAGGGTCCATCACCACACCCGTGGCCCACTTCGCGCCGAACTTGCTTGCTGTTTCGTTGATGGCTGCATCCAGCGACTCCTGAATCAACGTGTCGAGCGTCAGGAACACGTTGCAGCCGTCCGAAGGCGGAGTGCTCTCACTGGCCAGTGGCCAGATCGGTCGGCGTCCGGCGTCGGCGAGCATCACCCGCCGCCCGTCGACGGCAGAGATACGTTCATCCAGGGCCAGTTCAAGTCCTCCGCCGCCCCGGCCGTCACGCAAGCGAAAGCCAAGCACCGTCCCGGCCAACGTGTGGTTAGGGTATTCCCGCTGCCATTCATAGGTGATGCCGATAGCGGAGTTCTTGAGCTTCCTGGATATCTTCTTGACCTTCTCGGCATCGGGGGGTGACATCCCCCGCCGCACCCACATGAACCGCGACTTCCGGCGACGGATTATCCGCTCCTGCAAGCCGATGGGGTCCAAACCGAGCGCGTCGCCCAGGGCAATGCTCACTTCGGCGATTTCCTCGTCGCGAAGGATGAACGGATCGAGGAAGCAACTGGGCTCCTGATGGCTGGCGACCATGGGCACGTAACTTCCCCGCGTGCGTGCGAAGATACTCCCGGGCCGCCCCGGCAGCGGAACGATCATTCGCTGCTGGCGCTGAGCCCTGACAAGGGCGTCATCCCGGCCAGTGCGAACAAGCAGCGCCATACGAACGCACAATCCACCCGCCGCCAACACAAGCAGGCCAAACAGCACGTTGTATCGCCATGTTCCCTTGGGTACGTCCGTCATCGCCCTGTCGCCTTCACATGTCCGGCCCGAGTAACACGTCTTCTGAAAATCTCATCACGAGCGATGCAGCACCAGGATGATGCCCTATCAGCCCGTTTAGAAAGCTATCTCCGCTGCGAGCGGCCTGCTATCTGACTTCGGGCGCCTCTGCCGCCAGGCGTTGGGCAACCGCCGGCGGGGCAATCACCCGATTGGTCAGCCGCACGCCCATCTGCTCCATTCGCTGGCGAACCTGCCCCGGCGAGATAAGCCGTCCGAGGTCCGCCTGCTGGTCGTAAAGCTCGCGGCGCAGGTATATCTGCTCCAACTGAAGCTGTTGAATCTGGTAGTTGGCCCGGGTCTCGGATCGGCGGATGTGAACCACGCCAACGGCGATCGCCGCCAGTGCCGCTATTATCAACGAGATCCTCATCAGTCGAATCCTCTCCGCCCGCCGGCGGCAGTAAACCTAGCTAGGCAACCTCAACTCCATGCCTATTTGCAGACGATCACGGGAAGGCAGAACACCCCGATTGGCCTCGAAAAGCTTCCGAACCGCAGCACTGCTGTCATCGCGCATCAACCGCCGGGCTATGCTGGTCAGGTTGTCGCCTCGCTGAACCACATACGTCCGCGCCACCGCCGGCACCGGCGCCGGCACCGGCCTGCGACCCATCGCCGACAGCGTGCCGGACAACTCGCCCAGCGAGACTGCGGCGTATCGACCGTTGCCGCTCCTGCCGACTGGATCACCGCCCGTCGACCCGCTCGCGGGCCGGTCGGACCCTGCACCGCTATTTGAACTCAGCGGCGGAATCGTCAACTCCTGGCCGATGGACAAGCTCGACTCTGTCCGCATCGAGTCACGGTTGGCTGCGAATATTCGTTTGTACTCACGCTCGTGACCGGCACCGTAGAACTTGCGGGCGATGCGAGTCAGCGTGTCGCCAGACTCGACAACGTACGTCTTGGTCTGAGCCCGGGCGACCGCAGCCGGGCCAACAAGGTGCTCGCTGCTAACGCCGCCAGGACCTACATAAATCGTGCCGCGGGTCGCATGGGCCACGACCGGAACGGGAACCGAGACCTCCTGCATAAACGAATCGACCACCCTCGTCGGAGGCGCTTCCGTTGCCGCCAGCACGGCTGCTTCAGGCCTGAGCTCGGCCTCGATGATTCCGCCACGATCGGAGGCGTCCGGCCTGGACATGCGAACATCCACTAATGCGTCCGCGCCCAGAACGCTGCCCCTGGGCGGGATCGACGGCGCGGGATTGTACGGAACGTAATCGTCTATCGTCGGGGTGGCAGAGTAGGCGCCAACGTTCTCCTCTTCTGCGGATGGGGGCGGCGGGCATGTAGCGTTGGTGCCCGTAAGCTCGCTGAGTATCAGGCCGAACACAATAATGAAGAACAGCCCGACAATCAGTCCGATCGGTTTCTCTTTCGTCATATCCGTGACCTCCGCCTGGCAGGTGTCCTTACCTGACCCATTCGATCGCGCGGAATTTCGCCGAGCGACTCCGCGAGTTCGTAGCGATTTCTTCAACCGTGGCACATACGGGCTTCTTTGTCAACGCCCTGGCCGTACCTGTCTCGACTAGATGCGCGAAACTTTGTTTTACTCGCCGGTCCTCGAGCGAATGAAAACTGATAATCCCGGCCCTGGCGCTGGGTGCCAACACCAGCGGCAGGCTCGCAAGGAGCCTCTCGAGGCTGCCAAGTTCATCGTTCACGGCGATCCGCAGGGCCTGAAAGGTCCGCGTGGCCGGGTGAATCCCGCGCCTCGCCGAACCGGCAGAACGCGGAATCGCGCCTGTCACGATCCGAGCCAACTCCGCCGTTCGCTCTATTGATTTTTTGCTCCGGGCCGCGACGATCGCCCGCGCTATCCGCCGGCTGTGCCGCTCGTCGCCGTAGGCATAAATCAGATCAGCAAGTTCCGCCTCGCCCAGCCGATTCACCATACCCGCCGCGTCGCCGCCTTGCGAGACGTCCAGCCTCATATCCAGAGGCCCGTCCGCCTGAAAACTTAAACCACGGCGCGGGTCATCAAGTTGCGTGGAAGCCACACCTAAATCTGCCAGAAGCAAGTCCGCCCTGCCTTGCCCTGCCGCATCGAGCACATCGGCAACGTCGGCAAAATTCGCTTGAAACAACCTCACACGCTTGCCGAAACGATTAAGATTGCGCTTCGTCCGCGAGAGATTGGCTTCGTCCAAGTCGATGCCGATCAGGCGGGCATCCATGCCCGCCTCATCGAGAAGTGCCTCGGCATGCCCGCCGAGCCCGACAGTACAGTCCACCAGGAGCCGCCGACCGGCTGGCGACAGAAGCTCCGACACCTGGGACCGCAAGACCGAAACATGTCCCGGAACTTGCGGACTCATGGTAGTGCCATCCCATCAGGCCATGGCTGCGGGCCTGTCCAGCGCATCCATCGCGCTATCGGAAAAACCAACCCGGACATACTTATCTCCCAGAGCCTGAACGTGAGCCAGGCGTCTTGCCAGTTCCAGCAGGCGCTGCCGGTTTCCATCGCTCAAGGACGACGGGTCTGCCAACTGGCCACGCAATTCCGCCAGCTTCGCCCGACCGCTTCCTTGCGGCACGGGTGCCTGGCGCTGGGCTTGCTGAGAGATAAGCATGTTATGAGACTCCATTCTCACCGGGTTGTTCGTCTTGCCACCTGGCGACATCCAGCCGAATACCGCCTGGTGGCCACATAATGTTCTCTATCTATGCACCCTTTACCGGGTCAACAAGACCCACTGCGCCCTGCACGCCTTCGGCGGCCTCGTATAGCATCTCGCCGTAAGTATCCAATTCACTCTCGACGCGCTTCTCCCACTCATCGGCGGGCCATATTTCGATGTGATCAAACATTCCCGCCAACGTGACGCTGTCGGCAATCGTCGCCCGCTGCATCGACTTCTCCGGCAGAACGATCCGGCCTTGCTTGTCCGGCTTGACGATTCGCGCCATCGCGAACAACAAACCAAGCCGACCCGACTGACGATCCGGTAACGGACCCCGCCGAATCGACGCCAACATCCGACGATATGCCAAGTCCGGGTAAAGCCACAGGTGACGATCAGGACCGAGAAGCAGGACGAATTCCGTGCCGTCTTCGTTGGGCACGATCTGATCTCGCAAAGCCGCGGGAATCGACAGTCGATGCTTGGCATCGATCGTCTGTTCGAATTCCCCATAAAATGCGGCCATTTGTCGGTCCTCTTCGCCACTCGTAGGGAGCTAAAGGGAAATCTAAGGCTGATTAGGGATTAGAGCAACAAAAAAACATAGAAAAACGTTCCGCCAACCTTTGGGCACCTGTTTTTGCCGGCCCGTATGCCCCATCCGTGGGGCTTTGGGCCGAATCAATCGCCTACATATAGGGGCCTGGAAGAATGAATCTTTTTTCGAATCCGCTGCCGACTTCCAAGGCTCAGTGCCCGCGACCGATTTGTCAAATATCGCGATCCATCGCGACGGACCCGATACAGTCCGTATTTCGGATATCGGTTTAGCGCCCATGCTTTCATTAGAAAATCCGGCAAAAAAATCCGAGAAAGGCAATAATTTCTTGCCGCCCTGCCCAAAAAACTTGCCTCAGATCCGACAGGAGTCAGGGCCTGGCAGTTGATCGATCATTCACCATCTGCTTACAAACCGATTGATCGGAACGTAGAAAACCAGGCTATCCGTTATGGCCTGGCTGGCGCGTCCGCGACAACTGCCGCCCTCACCATGCCAAAGCATTGCTTACGCTTGTTGATCCCCGGGATCGTGATAGAATCCTCTCTGACATTAACTTCAAGCGGAGATAGACAATATGGAATCATGGATTGCACCAATCGCCCTGGTGACGCTTACCCTCACAACAGGGGCACTCCTTGCCGCCGAGGCCAACGTGCCCGGCGACGAAACGGCCAAGGTCCTTTACGATCCCCGCGCCAAGAGCCCGATGGACGAATTGGCTTCGCCTGAAGATGTTGCGAACTTCACCGCCGGCCTGGATGGGGATTGGGTGCTGCTGGTCGAGGATCGTTCGCACTCGATCCGCAAGTCCAAAGGTTTGCCGAAACGTTGGCTGAGCGATTTGCCCAGCCACACGGGCACGTTCAACGGCAAGGCCCAGCCCGGCGAGTTCTACGTTTTCCAGATCGGCGTATTCGCCGCCAAGTCGACCACCGGCGAACTGGCGGTTCAGTTTGGCGACCTGATCGGGCCACGTGGCGCCATCGCGGCCCGCAATCTCCGGTGCTTCAACCTCGGCGGGGTCGATTTCCTCGGGCGACCCTTCAGCAAAGCTCTGCGTGTCGAGCGGGGCAAGTTGCAGGCGTTGTGGATCGGCGTGGATGTACCCAAGTCGGCTGATGGCGTCTACAAAGGCAAGGTTACGGTGAAGGACACCGCCTCCGGCACCGCCCGGACGGTCGATCTCAAGCTCACTGTGGAAGGCAAGGTGCTTGACGATCACGGCGACCGCGACTCGTGGCGGCTGTCGCGACTGCGATGGCTGGACTCGAACATCGGGCTCGACGACAACGTCGTCACCAAGCCGTTCCTGCCGATTACCCGCAAGGCTGACACACTGAAGATTCTAGGCCGGGAACTGGTACTGGGCGACAGCGGCCTGCCGAGGCAGATTCGCTCATTCTTCAGCGCCGGCAACACAGCCATCGAGGATAAGCCGACGCGCGAAGTGCTCGCCTCGCCGTTTCGCTTCGTCGTGGAGACCGGCGATGGACCCGTTACGTTCAAGGTGATCAAGACCACATTTACCCGCGAACTCAAAGGCGCGGTTTCCTGGAAGACGGTTTCGCGTGCCCGGGGCATCGAACTGTCCGTGGACGGACTGCTGGAGTACGACGGGTTCGTCGACTGCCGCTGCCGGATAACGTCAGCCGGTCCAATAAAGGTCAAGGACATCCGCCTCGAGATGGACCTGGCCGCGGGGGCAGCGACGTACTTCATGGGCCTCGGCCAGAAAGGCGGAAAATGCCCGGCATCGGTGGGCTGGAAATGGGACGCCAGTGTGAACCAGGACGGATTCTGGCTGGGCGCGGTCAACGGCGGGTTCAAGCTCCAGCTTTACGGCGAGAACTGGCGAACGCCGCTGATCAACTGCTACTACCATTTTCGCGAGCTGATGATTCCCGAGTCCTGGGGCGGCGCCGACGGCAAGTCGGGAGGCATTCGACTGACGAGGTTCGAGGCGGGCGATGTCCGCGCGGCAGCCTACAGCGGACCGCGCGAACTCACCGCAGATCAACCGTTGAACTTCAACTTCAGGCTCTTCCTCACGCCGTTCAAGCCGCTGGACACCGCCCAGCAGTGGGCCATGCGATACGTTCACAGTAACAGGAACGCCGGAACTGCCGACAGCGCCAAGGCCTCCGGGGCAAATGTCATCAATTACCACCAGTCCACAGAGCAAAACCCCACGATAAACTATCCGTACTTCGACCTGTCCATGCCCCTGCTCAGGCAAGCCGTCGCCGACGCCCACGCCAAGAACATCAAGGCCAAGATCTACTACACCACTCGGGAAATCACCAACAACCTGCCGGAACTCTTCGCCTTCTGGAGCATGAACGGCGAGATCATCTGTACCAGCCCCGGAAAGGACGGCAAGAACGCCAGGCCGTTAACCAATCGACGCGGACCCCACCCCTGGCTGCTCGAACATCTCGGGGAAACGGGTTTCATCCCCGCGTGGCGAGATGTTCTACGCGGGAGATACAAGGGTATGCTCGACCTGGCCGTCATCACCACGCCAGACTCCCGGCTGGACAACTTCTACTGCGAAGGGCTGGCATTCACACTTCGGGAGACCGGGTTCGACGGTGTGTATGTTGACGACACCGCGCTGGGGCGCAAAGCGTTCCAACGGGCCCATCGTATTTTCGAGGCCGCGGGCAAGCCACTGCTGGCCGACATGCACTCATGGAGCCACTGGAATCCCACAGCCGGGAAGACACCGTCGGCCTACTGCTACATGCAGAACTTCCCCTACTATCACCGCATCTGGTACGGCGAGGGGTTCAACTACAACACGCCGCCGGACTACTGGCTGGTGGAGATGTCGGGCATTCCGTTCGGGCTGATGGGCGAGATGCTCCAGGGCGGCGGCAATAAGTGGCGAGGAATGCTATTCGGCATGACCCAACGGCTCGGCTGGTCCGGCGACCCGAGACCGCTCTGGGAATTATGGGACGAATTCGGCATGCAAGGCACGAGCATGCTGGGCTGGTGGAATCCGGCATGTCCGGTGAAAACCGACAACCCACAGGTCCGGGCGACGGTTTACAGAAAGGCCGGCAAGTCGTTGATCGCCCTTGCCAGTTGGGCACCCGCCAAGGCCGAAGTGAAACTGACCGTGGACTGGCAAGCCCTTGGGCTCGATCCGAAAAAGACCGCACTCAAGGCCCCAGCCATCAAAGACTACCAATCCGAAAAGGCCTTCGCCGTCAATGGCAGCATCCCTGTCGAACCGGGACGGGGCTGGCTGCTGATCGCCGAGGAAACGCCTCGGGTGAACAAATGAAGCTCGACAGGCTCGACAACAACCCCCTGCTGACGCCCAATGACCTCGCCCCGACCCAACCGGGCCTGGAGGTGATGTGTACACTTAACCCAGGCGCGGTGCGACATGACGGAAAGACGCTCCTGCTGGTGCGGGTAGGCGAGCGAGCGCACTTCGAGAAGGGATACGTCTCGCACCTGTACTTCGACGCCGACAGCGGGCAGATCAAGACCGCACGCATCCCAGCCGACGATCCGGACCTGGTGACTCCCGATGGCCGAGGGTATTTCTATCGCGGACGAATGGTGCTTTCGAGCCTTTCCCATTTGCGTCTCGCCCGGAGCGATGATGGAAGGCACTTCACGTTCGATCCCTCCCCCACCATCATGCCATCGACGCCCTACGAGGCCTTCGGCGTGGAGGACCCGCGAATAACGCCCATCGACGAGCGGTACTACATTACATACACAGCCGTGTCCGATCGCGGGGTGTGCGTGGGCATGACCTCGACGGCCGACTGGGTAAGCTTCGAGCACCACGGGCTGATCTTCCCGCCCTATCAGAAGGATGTGTGCCTGTTCCCCGAGAAAGTCGCCGGCCTGTACGTCTGCCGTCACCGACCTTACAAAAGCGAGTTCAACCCGGCAAGCATATGGACGGCCTGGTCGCCGGACCTGCTGTCGTGGGGCAGGCACTCGATGACACTTTCGCCAACGCCGGACACATGGGAGGCCGAGCGCGTCGGCGCCGGTGCCCCGCCGATCCGCACGGATGCAGGCTGGCTGGAGATTTACCACGCCGCCGACAGCGCCGGGCGGTATCACCTCGGCGCGATGCTCAGCGACATCGACCACCCGGAACGCCTGATATCCCGCAGCCAATCGCCCGTGATGGAGCCGCGAATGGACTACGAACTGGCGGGGGTTTACGGCAACTGCGTTTTCTCCAACGGCATGGTGGCCGAGAACGACGGCGCAATGGTGGTCTATTACGGCGCAGCCGACAGTATCTGCGCCGGTGCCGTCACCACAATCGACGAGATGATCGCCGCTGCAAGAAATGAAGCCTGACTGGCAGGGACCTACCTGGCGGCAGGCAGGTGCAGGGGATGCAGCCTTCGGCCGCAAATGCTCAATGCTCAACTGGCACCACATTTGTCATTGAGCATTGAGCATTAACCACTTACCATCTCCTGCCATGCGACCACTTCGGGTCTGTCAACTTATTACGACGCTTGGAATCGGCGGGGCCGAGCGGGGGCTTTACGAACTTGTGACCCGCATGGACCGCGAGCGGTTCGAGGTGGAGGTCTTCACCCTTCGCGACGGGCCTGTCTCAGCCAGGCTGGCCGATGCGGGCATCCCCGTGACGGTGCTCGGCGTTCGCGGCAAGTGGGATATCATGAAGCTGCCCCGGCTGACAAAGCTCCTCCGCAACGGGCATTTCGACCTGCTGCACACGCACCTGTTCCACGCCGACCTCGCCGGCAGGCCCGCCGCCAAAGCCGCTGGCGTTCCCCACCTCGTACACACCGTCTGGACGGCAGAGGGAAGGTTCAGGCCGTGGCAGTTCGCCTACGCCCGCCTGCTCAGGCAAAGCTGCGACCGCGTCATCTGCGTATCGCAGTCCGTCCGCGACCACCACGCCCGGCTAAGCAAACTGCCAGACGACGCGTATGTCGTAATCCCATGGGGCGTCGATGTGGAAAAGTTCCGCCGCGACCAGGCCAGCCGGCGCCGCCTGCGAAGCGAGTGGCAACTCGCCGAGGATGACGTCCTGCTGGCCTTCGTGGGCAGACTCGAGTTCTACAAGGGCATCGACACCCTGCTGGCCGCACTGGCCCGGCTGGCGTCGGTTGGGCGGCCCGTGCGAGCGGTCATCGCCGGCGACGGACCCCAGCGACCCGCGGTGGAGAAGTTCATCGCACAGGAGCCCGGCGGAAAATTCGTGCGTATGCTTGGAATGGTCTCCGACGTCCCAGCCGTGCTGTCGGCGGCGGATATCTACGCCATGCCAAGCCTCTGGGAAGGCTGGCCCCTGGCCCTTGGCGAAGCCATGAGCGCCTCGCTGCCTGCCATCGGCACAAACGTGCCAGGCATCCGCGACCTGATAATCCCCGAACAGACCGGCCTGCTTATCGATAGTAAAGACGCCAACGCCCTGGCTGGCGCGATCCAGCGGCTGGTGGAGAACGCATCGCTGCGCACCAGCCTGGGCGAGGCGGCGCGGCGACGGATCGTAGATCAGTTCACCATAGAACAGACCATCGCCGCCCACGAGCGGCTTTACGATGAAGTCGCGGGCCACCGGCGGCAGTAATAGAGGACTGCAGAACACCAACGCAAATCGTCACCCCGTCCCGGCCATCGAAAGCCGATAGCGTGCCGGTGATCGTCGCCAAGGTACGTCGCCAATGATGTTGCTCTCCTGGGCTTGCGCCATTATCATATCCGTTGGCACATCGAGATTGTGCCGGTTCATCAGTTGCGATTAGCGCAACTGCAATAACACAGGGAGGACATACCGTGAAGAAGTTCATTGTCGTGATCGTAAGTATCCTCACAATCCTAACCGTTCTGGTTGGATATCTTTTTGTAAAGCGGGAGATGAAGCAGGCTGCGGAGGCCAGACGGCAGGCCGCTCAGCTCACGGCGCGTACCGAGGCAAACGCGAGGAGACTTGTCGACCAGCTAAAGGTGCCCCCGGAGGTGATCCACATGGACTCTCACGCGCTCCACAAGATCGTCGAGCTCCGGCGACAGGGGTTTCAGAAACAGGGCGTTGAGGAGTTCTACCCCTATGCCAACCAAGTGCGGCCAGGCAACATTTCGAGGTCACTATCGAATTCCACTTCCCCCTCATCTGATCCGGGGCGATCACTTCCCATCACAGGGTCCGTCGGGAGCGCCAACTATCGTTTCCCAGCCAGCAATTACGACGAAAACTTAACGCTGGAGTGGTATTGGATCAACGGCGTTCGCGACGCATGCACGACAATCATACATGAATCCAAGACACCTGGCCCTCTGGGCGATTACCTCAAGCAGCACCCGAAGATATACGAGCAGGAGATTCGCCCGCGACTGTTGCTGCTGACAGAGAGCCGCTGCAATCACTTTGCCATACAGGCCTGTGCGGCCCTGGTGGCCGCGGGAGAACGCACTGAATACCTGCAACAACGCCTGACGGCAATGGCCATGGACAGCTTGAACCATGCACATGAAAGTAGTAGAGCGGTGAACTTGTTGAAGGAGTGTGGCTTCCCGGTGCCTGCCCCCTGGCCGGCGGTGAAATCGCTGAGTGCATACAAAGACGACACCGGGGTTAGAAATGATGCCCTGGGCGATCCGCTCCCGCCTGGTGCGATGCTGCGAGTTGTTCATCGGGATACCGCCACTGGCCAGGAGCTTCACACGGCTTCCCCACTGCAACAATGCCCGAATATTCTCGAAGGCGCATGCGACGGGCAGGCCCTGTATCTTACGCGCAGATCCCGCTCGCGTGAGCAAGGGCTAGGCATCTACCGACTGGACGTCGGGACGGGCAAGATGACCCGCGTGGTCCTGACCGGGCCGGACAGAGTCACAGTCGCGGCCGTTTCGGACGATGGCACTGTTCTGGCAACCTACGGCAAGTGTGGGACCAAGCCCCCAACCGCTAACAGGCGGGGGGCACGAGACGTCTATCGCCTGATGCTGTGGAATCTCCAGACGGGTCAGCCAATCGGGGAAATCACGCCTGCCTACCAAATTCAATGGCTGCGATTCGCACCCCATCACCTGCGTCTGATAGCCGGCGATGAGAATAGATGCATGAGCGTCTATGACGTCTCGCGGAGACAACTGCTTTACCGCATGCCGCTAGGCGGGAGCCCGTTGCTGATGTTCGCCGCCCCCAAAGACACTGCCACATCCCGCAAGGCTGACGGAATGGTAATGCTGGGCCGGGTGGCAAATCAAATGAAGGTCTGGCGTGAGCGTACTGAAATGGAATCGGCGCATCTCAACCCCCTTGTACCTGTCTCGGCGGCCACTCGGGCGAACAACTCCAACCGGTTCGCCACGTTTTCCGGTATGCAGGGCGGGTGGCTTCCGGGCGGGGTCCTGCGGATTTGGGAAGTCAAAGACTGGCATGGGGACATCGGCCTGGCCATCCTGGTCGATTCAGGACTGGTCCGCATGCGCAAGTTGCAGGTCGCGAGCCCCAGACATGGACACTGGGACTTCGCCACCGCCGCATTTTCTCCCAGCGACGAATTCCTGCTGACGACACACCGCGGCAGCAGTTCCATCGTCGTATGGGATCTGGAAGGCAGACCGCTGGGGCGAATCACTGGCCATGCCGGGCCGGTGAAGCAGATCAGGTTTGTCGGCGACAAGCTCATCTCCGCCAGCGAGGATACGACACTTCTGGTCTGGGATTGGCCAAAGATCGCCAACTGGTGCCGCCAACAGGTGAAAACTGACAAGGCCGATACCCAGCCAGCCACGAAGGCCACAACCAAGCAATAATCGCGCGGGATGTGGGCTGTTCGCGTGGTCACGAGATATACTGGGATACGTATTACTTGCCCGCTGCCGGACCTGGTTCGTATAACACTCTTGAGGCGAACATGAAACGTGCGATCGTGATAATCGTGATCCTTGCGGCCTTAGGCGCTTTGGGGTGGTGGCTTGTCAACAGGAGCAAACCGTCGCTCGAGCCGAAGGAAACCGTGACGACAACGGTGCGCCGCGGCGACATCGAACTGCTGGTCGAGGCGACCGGTTCGATTGAGAGCAACCAGGACGTCGAGATAAAGTCCAAGGCCAGCGGCGAGGTGATGAAGCTGCCCTACGACGTGAGCGATCGCGTGCCGAAGTACGTCGAGGGGCGCAACGAGGACAAGGCCCTGCTGGTTGAGTTGGACGCGGTGGATGAGTCTCGCAACGTCCAGCGAGCCAAGGCCCAGGCGGACGCCGCCGAGGCCAGGCTAAGCCAGGCCCAATCGAACCTCGCGATCGCCCAGGCGGACCTGGCCGCCGCTCGCCCACGGGCCGAGGCGAACATCGAAGCCGCCAAGGCGACCGCCGCGATGGCCAAGCTGACGCGGGATCGCACGCTGGAACTGCTCCGGCGCCTGGTCGCCACGCAGGATGAGGCCGACAACGCCATCGCCCGGGCCAAGGTCGCCGACGCCCAACTCAAGCTCGCCGAGGTCCAGCGGCAGGCACTCGCAAGCCTTGAACTGGCGATCAAGCTTCGGCAGGCGGACATCGCTCTTGCAAAAGCCAATCTCGCCGCCGCCAAGGTGGACCTCGCCGACGCCCAACAGCGGCTGGCGGAGACGAACATCTACAGCCCCATCGCCGGCGTCGTAACGCAAAGTAACGTGGAGATCGGCCAGATCATCGCCAGCGGAATCATCAACATCGCCGGCGGGACGACGCTGATGACCGTCAGCGACCTGTCGCGAGTCTTCGTGGTCGCGGTAGTCGACGAGAGCGACATCGGCAGGCTCGTCGAGACAGACCGGCTCGATCACACCGTTACAATCACCGCCGACGCCTACCCCGGCAAGCGGTTCACAGGTAAGGTCGTGCAGATCACCCCCTGGGGCGTCAGCGAGGCAAAGGTCGTCTCGTTCTCGGTGAAGATCGAGATCACCGGCGGCGGGATCGAACTGTTTCTGCCGAAGATGACCGCGGACGTAGCCATCTTGGCCAATCGCAAGGCTGGCGTGCTGCTCGTGCCGAATACCGCCTTGCTTTACGATGTGGACCAACCGTACGTTCGCATGCGCAGGGAAGGGAAGTTCACCCGTCAGGACGTCAAGCTGGGCCTCAACGACGGGCGCCAGGCCGAGGTGCTCTCCGGCTTGAACGAGGGCGACGAGGTGGAGCTTGTCACCAATCTGCGAACCAAGTGGAGCAACGTGGGCAAATCGTCCAAGAAACCGACGACAACGCCTGCGGCTAATTAATGATTATCAAGCTTCGCGACATAAGCAAGACATACGACATGGGCGACACAAAAGTCGAGGCCCTTCGAAACGTCTGCCTGGATATCGAGGCCGGGGAACTTGTCGCCGTGGTCGGCGCCTCCGGCAGCGGCAAGAGCACGCTCATGCAGATTCTCGGCTGCCTGGACCGGCCTGAATGCGGGCAGTACATCCTGGAAGGCCGGGACGTCGCCGGGCTATCGAAGAACAGCCTGGCCGAGGTGCGCAATCAGCGGATCGGGTTCGTCTTTCAAAGCTTCAACCTTCTGCCCCGGCTCAATGCAGCCGAGAACGTGGAACTACCGCTTCTCTACCGCGGCACACGACATCCGCGAAAGCAGGCCGAGGCGATACTCAAGCGGCTAGGTCTAGGCGACAGAATGCACCACCGCCCCAATCAGCTTTCCGGCGGGCAGGCCCAGCGCGTGGCGATAGCGAGGGCGCTGGTGACGAACCCGGCGATTCTGCTGGCTGACGAACCGACGGGCAACGTGGACACCGCCACCAGCCAGGAGATCATTGCCCTGCTCAAGGACCTCAACAACGAGGGCCTAACCGTGCTGATAGTGACTCACGAGGCGGACATCGCCGCTAACTGCCCGCGGCAAGTCCGCATTCGCGACGGGCAAATCGTGGAGTAATAGCCGAAATGCTTCTGTGGACAACGCTGAAAATCGCACTGGCTTCTCTGCTGGCCAACAAACTTCGTAGCATACTGACCATGCTCGGCGTAATCATCGGCGTGGGGGCAGTCATCGCGATGCTGAGTCTGGGCACGGCCTTCGGCGAGGTCATCAGCGGGCAGATCGGCAAGCTCGGCACCAACGTACTGTACATCCGCCCGGGCCAGCGCGGTATGGGGATGGTGACGATGGTCCAGACACTCATACCGGAAGACGGCGAGGCGATCCTCGCCATCGACGGCGTGCGTGCGGTAAGCCCGTGGGCGATGGGTTCGGGCGAAATCAAGGTCGGCAATCGCAATACGAACTCAGCGATTCTCACGGGCGCTTCCCCGGCGTTCCTGCTTACACAGAATTACGATTTGGTCCGGGGGCGAATGTTCGCAGACTCGGAGGTCCGGCGCCAGGCCCGCGTGGCGGTCATCGGGCCAAAAACGGCCAAGGACCTCTTTGGCCTGCGCAATCCCGTCGGCCAAACCATCAAGATACGCGGCATCAGCTTCGACGTTATCGGCCTGCTTGAAGCCAAGGGCGACCTAGGCCGCTTTAACCCCGACGACCAGGTGATCCTGCCTTACACGACCGCCATGCGACAGCTTCCGCCCAGGCGAGACTATGTTCAAGCCATCGTTATAGACGCCTTCCACCAGGAAGACCTCGACCAGATTTCCAAGGATGTAACCACGCTGCTCCGCCGGCGGCACCGCCTCCAGCCAAGCCAAGAGAACGACTTCGACGTGCAGAACATGGCCCAAGTGCTTGCGATATTCCAGTCCATCAGCCTCGGGTTGACGTTCTTTCTCGGCACGATCGCCGCCATCAGTTTGGTCGTCGGCGGTATCGGCATCATGAACATCATGCTTGCGACCGTGGCTGAGCGAACCCGGGAAATCGGCATCCGCAAGGCCCTCGGCGCGAAGGGGCGCGACATTCTGCGCCAGTTCCTCATCGAGGCGCTGGTGGTGACACTGGGCGGCGGGGTGGTCGGCCTGGGCCTGGGCTGGGCACTGATGGCCGTGGGCGCGGCGATTGTCAGCAGATGGGTCGAAATATCCGCAAGCCTGCAATGGTGGGTCGTGGCGATGTCCGTTGCCATCTCGACCGTCGTAGGCCTAGTCAGCGGCCTGTACCCCGCCATCCGAGCCAGTCGGCTTGACCCCGTCGAAGCCCTGCGGTACGAGTAGCCGGCTATTCCAGCCGAACAACGGGCTTCGCCTGAGCGGGACGAGTCGCCGGGCGCGGCAACTCGATGCGGTACAGGAGGCAATTGTCGGACCCCCTCCCCAGCCACCATAGGTTCTGCCGCGAGTCGATCCACATTCCGTAGCACCTGGCCGCGGGAATGCCCTTCTCGTAGAGGGCGACCTGCCGCAGCGCCAAGCCCCGCGGGGAGTTGTCCACAGCAAACTGAACCAGGCCTCGCCTCGTCGAAACCCAGATGAATCCCCGAGTGTCTTCACAGATGAAGGCTTCCTCGGGCAGGCCCTCGACATGCGCCGCAGCCGACCGCCCGGCAGGGCCGATCACCGTCAGCACTCGCCGGTAGCCGTCGGCCAGATACACGCGATTGCACCTGTCGGCAAAGCGAGGGTTGCCCCTGTGCTCAAACTTGTGGATGCCCTTCTCGCCTAGCACCGTGTACCCGCCCCTCTCCCTCGGTATGAAGAGCCGCCCCAGCCGATCCATCCACAAGTCCGTACGATCGGATCTCGATACCGAATCGCCATCGAGATCCAGTCTGGCCTGGAACTGGACCTTCCCGCCTTCCAAGCTGACTTCGTACCACCCGTGGATATATGCCAGCATCGCGTCCTTGCCCGGCAGCGGGAGAAGGACCTCGATCCTGTGGCGGTACTCGATCTTATGCTCTTTCATGGGTGCGACCAGGTCTGTCCAAGTCTCACCGTCGAAGACCGCCGCCTTCTCCCAGTTGACCATCCATACCCTGCCCTTGGCATCCACTCGTAACTTGGCGTAGTAATCGTAGCCGCGGCGGCTGTTGTCGATCAGCCGGGCCAAGTCCTGGTAGCGGCTTTCGACCAGGTGTTTGATGCCGTTGTGGGTTGACCACCGCTGGCCGTCAAAGAAACACGCCCTTTGGCCTTGGCGCAGTTGCAGGGCCATCGCCCCATTCCTGAGCGGCAGCAGCCAGTAGCCCCCGGATCCCTTCATGACGTCCTTCGGCGCGTCAGTATTCCGCCACGGATCACCACCGCGTTTCAATTCGTTGCTGAACAACCCCCAGAGGCCTCCTTTGGAGTCCATCTGGAGCATCCCGGCATACATCAACTGGTTGCTGTCCAGGTTGACGGGCAGACCTTTGCGCACGTCCGGCTTGCCGACGTGGTAGGCCCATGTCTGAAAACCATTACCTAGAAAGATCCGGCCCTGGGCGTCTTCGCCCCACATCCTCCCAATGTTGCCTTGGATGCACTGGCTCTCGCCGGTAATCCTGGTGACGGTCTCTCCGTCCAGGCAGAACACGCCTTTCTCGTAGCAGCTCACCCAGACTCGCCTGTCGCCTGCCACCATGAAATTCGGCGCGTACTCAACTCGCCCCGGCACGTCCTGCAACGCCCCCTCGGGGGTAATCGTGAGCAGACGGCCCGGGATCTTATGCCTTGCCTCATCGCCCTGCACGGAAAGGTCCGAGGCCTTGCCGCACTGCGCGTACAGCCATAGGTTGCCACGCCGGTCCTGGCCGAGCACGCGAAAGCTGTAGACACGCAAGTCGCCGACAATCGCCCCCCCCGGCGACTTCAAATCGTCAAGAAGCACCTTCAGTCTGGTCAGAACCTCGGAGTTCCGGCTCTTCAGGGCTTCGCGTAATTGAGGCTCGACAAGGTTGCCGAGTTCCGCCAGGCGATCATGGGCGTCCCGCCGAACGCGATACTTCGCGGAGCCCAGTAGCGATATATCCCTCGCCGCAGCCTGCAGCGCGTTGGCGTCCCGCTCCGACGTGCGCAGAATGGCCGCTGGCCAGCGTGATGCTTGGACCAGCGCCCAGTTGCCGTCCAAAGGGGCTATATAACGAAGGCGGTTGCGGTCCGTCCCTTGCCGTTCGGCGTCCGGCAGAGCCCTGCCATTTGCGTCCAACTGCCCCTTGTAGTCCTCGATGAAACACTGCCGCCACTTGTGCCCGTCGTGAACGAACGCGCCGACCGTGCCAGTCCGACCATACATCCCCCATTCGGACCAGGCCATAACCTTGCCCTCGGAGTCCTGAACCAACCTCAGCGGATTGAAGTACTTCATGCTGCTATCGTGCCAAAGGCCATGCTTGATATTCAACTCGTAGAGAGGCTGATAGCTCCAATCCTCGCCATCAAAGACATGCACGCCGAATTCGTCGGCGAAATACGCGATGCCCTTGCTGCTTGCCAAAGGCAATGAATCAAGGTTGAACATAGCCACGCCGGCGCAACCGTGAGGCCGCGCGGAGCCCGCTCGCTTGATCCATTTCCTGGTGGCCGGATCATAGCCCAACAGGACTGACCGCCCATCGTAGGGCACGAGCCAGACCCAACCCCGGCTGTCGTGCAGCACGATCTTCGCACCGACGACGTATGGAGCCCGCAAGGATGCCGACCGCTCAACCCTCGCCTTGATCTGCTCGATAGAGGCCTTTCCCGCCAAATCGAACCACGCCCGGCCGGTGCGGTCGATGGTGATGGCATGCACGTCAGACGGCAAGGTCTGCCAGAGCACGCCGCGAGCCAGCAGGTCCTGGCGTTCGTCTGAGGTCTGGATCCGAGACGCAGGCTGCGTGCTCGGCGCAGCAAGCCACGGGCACGGCCTCTCGGCGGGCTGCGAACCGGCGACGGCGAAGCTGACCATCAAACAAACCACCGCAGCCGCTGGCAGACTCACTGTATTAACAAGTCCCACGTATCCCCTTTCCAGACCATGCGTACAACTAAAAGATACACCGATCTTCCGGGCCATAGTACCAAAACCGCCGAGAGATGTTGGTTTTCTTCTTCTTTTGCCCTCCGCGTCTCTGTGTCTCTGTGGTAATCCTTTAGGAATGACAAAACCGACCATCGACATGCACACGCACGCGTTCCCGGACTCGCTGGCCGAACGGGCCATCGAGGCGCTTGAGGACGGATGCCCGTGGCAGGCCGTCGGCGACGGGACCATCGCAGACCTGACCACGTCCATGGACGCCGCAGGCGTGGACATCTCAGCGGTCTTCACAATCGCCACGAAGCCCGATCAGGCCGAGGGAATCCTGCGCTGGTGCGAAACGATCCGCTCGGCCCGCATCGAACCGTTTGCCTCCGTACACCCCGAGACGCCGAACGCAGAGCGATGGATCGAGCGTATCGCAGCCGGGGGCTTCAAGGGCATCAAACTGCACCCGATGTTCCAGGACTTCGCCATCGACGAGCCGCGCATGGACCGCATCTACACAGCCTGCCAGGACGCCGGTTTGGTTATTGCGTTTCACTGCGGGCAGGACATCGGCTATCCGCCCGACGACGACCGCGCGGGCGCGGCCAGGCTGGCAAGCATCCTGCCGCGCTGGCCTAGATTGCGAGTCATAGCCTCACACATGGGCGGATGGCGCGAGTGGGACGCCGCCGAGACGCACCTGCTGGGCATGCCCAACGTCTACTTGGACACGTCGTTCAGCCTGGAAGACATGGGTGCCGAACGGGCCGTGAAGATGATGCGCCGCCACAGCCTGGACCGAGTAGTTTTTGGCACGGACTGGCCCTGGCGCCGCCAGGACGCCGGCCTGGCATTCCTCCACAGCCTGGACCTCCCGCCCGCCGACGAGCAAGCCGTCCGCGGCCAAAACGCCGCGGCGCTGCTGGGGCTATAACCAGCGACAAACATTCCGTTTAGAAAACCATCCCTGCTGCAAACTGCCTGAAAGACCGGCAATCCCGCCTGGAGTAGAAGTCAGGACCGCACTGATCTTCGCTACGGTAGCGGCTTTGGTGATCTGCTTGCCGGCGGCAAGCCACGCGGCGATTATCCTGTCGACAGACTTCACCGGCCGAACCGTCAGCGACAACTCAGCCAGCACTTCCGGCATCGAAACGATTACCTTTGACACACCGCTCATCTTGACCAGCGGCGAAAGCTATGAGGTCGTGATTCTGGCCGAAGGCGTCGGCCCCGGCAACAATACGGGACTCGACGGGTTGACGCTCAATGGTGTCTTCCCCGAGCCTGCATCGCTGGCGATGATGGGATTGGGCGGCTTGATGATGCTGCGTCGTCGTAGATCCTGTCTTCAGCCCTGAGGCTCCGTTGGGTCCGGCTCACAGCCAAGGCTCAGTCCGAAGGGAGCGGCACCGAAGGGACCCCGCGCTTGAGCCCCTTGGATTCCACTGGATTTCCTTAGCTTTCAACCCCACAGTTCGCGTTCATCGTAGTCGAAACCGTGCTCGTCGAAAGGACCCTTTAATTCGCATTGAAACGACACAATCTCGTGGTGCGACTGCTGGCTCTCGATGAATGCCCTGGCTATCTCCAGATGATTTGGACTGATGGTGACGACAACTTCATTTTCATTCCATGAGAAGTCCCCCATCCCCCGCGCCCGGGCTACCCAGGCCGCAGAACACCGCCTGAGCGTATCGACCGCTTCCTGGACCGAGTGATCAGGCGACAGCCGCGCCAGAATATGCAGGTGGTTCTCCGCACCGCCTGCCGCCAGCGCCTCGCCCTCAACGGTAAACATCGCCTGGTCCATCTCCTCACATGCCTCGGCCAGCAAGACCGGCGACAGCGCAGGCCTGAGTTTGCTGGTCCAGAAGATGATGTGGCAGTATATCTCCGCGATGATTTCATCATCTGGAAAGTCGTCGAACTCCGGCATCTTGGTCATGTTGGGTCCGTCATTTCTTTCGAGAATCAGGGGTCAGGAATCTTGTCCACGCGTGCCCTTCGTCTTTCTCAGCCAAATGCGAGGGCGGCGGGTCGATTCCAGCATGACCATAGCCTTCGGCAACACGGATCCAAAGGAAACAAAACCAAGGCATAACTGCGCACGGCGTCCCCGGAAAAGAACACACCCACAGACCTCGCCCTACTACCTATTGCCTTCTTCCAACTACCTTTTTCTCAAGCCAGCGTGTGCTTGCGAACAAGCTCTTCATCCAGTTCGATACCGAAGCCAGGGCCTGTGGGCACTGTCAGGCATCCATCTTCCAGCGGAAGCGCCAGTTCCTTGTCGTGCGGGGCCTTCAGCAGGTTGGGATGATGGCCCAACTCGGTGAACTCGACCGCGTCGACCACTCCCATGGTGGATGACGCCAAGTGCAGCTTGGCGGCGTCTTCTATACCCAAGCCGAAGCTCGTGCCAAGAACGCACCGCAGGCCGGACGCCTCGGCCAGGGCGGCTATCTTCTTGGCGGCGTATAGTCCGCCGGCCTTGCAGAGCTTGATATTCAACACGTCGCAGGACTCGTGGCGAATGAGCTGCATCGCGTCGTGAATGGTGAAACAGCTTTCATCAGCCTCGACCATGGTATCCACGGACCGGCGGACCATCGCCATGCCCTGGAGGTCCCACTCAGCCACGGGCTGCTCGATAAGCTCCAGCCGGACATCGTACTTCTCGGCAAGGCGACACAGGCGGATAGCCTGCTTGACGCTGTAACCCTGGTTGGCGTCGGCCCGGAGCGACACATCGGGGCCGACGGCCTGGCGAATCGCGCGGAGCCTCTCGGCGTCCTTATCGGGATCGCCGCCGATCTTCGGCTTGAACGCCCGCACGCCGCGAGCCATAAACGCGATGCACTCGCCGGCCATCTCATCGGGAGGCCCGCCGGCTATCTCGACGGACGCCTCGATACGCGTCTTGTGCAACCCGCCGATAAGCACCGCCACCGGAACGCCAAGCTTGCGGCCCATTAGGTCGTGCAACGCCAGATCGATGCCGCACTTAGCGCACGTGTTACCGCGATAGTCTATGCGGTCCATCAGGTATTCGCGATCAAACGCGTCTCGCCCGATGATCTGCGGGCCGAGGTAGTCCTGAATCGCCGCCTGGACCTCCTCCAGCGTATGGCCAAAGAAACCGATGTCCACGGACGCCTCGCCAATGCCGAAATCGCCCTCGTCGGTGTCGATCCGAACGAGGACGTACTCCAGCATGGGCGTCGGCCTCTTGGGCGCGATCCGGCTGCGACGATCCCAATCCACCCGAGTACCCGCGCCCTCGGTGGTGTAGGCCGCCTTGGCTATCGGCAGGCGGATGGCCGTGGTCGATACGTTGGTGATCTTCATGTCTGATGCCTACTTTGCATCCACCGACATCTCATGGGCACATTCGAGGAAGGCCACAAGCATCGCGATGGTGGCCTCGACGTCGTCGTCGTGGCAGAGCTGAACGGTCGAATGCATATACCGCACCGGCGCGCCGACAGTCGTGGCGATTACACCCGCCCGCGATTGCTGAATGCCCGCGGCGTCCGTCCCACCGCCAACGTTCTTCTGGAACGTAATGCCGCTCTTGCCGCACACGTCGTACAGGAATCGCACCAGCCTCGGGTTGCCGATCGTCAGCCCGTCGGCGATGTAGATGCCCGCACCCTTGCCAAGTTCGCAGTTCTGCTTGCCATTATTACCGTAGGCGCCCCAGCACAGGCTGCCGTCAATGGCCAGGCCAATGTCCGGCTCGATCGCGAACGCCATGGGGCGGCTTCCGCGCAGGCCGACCTCCTCCTGCACCGTGCTGACGGCGTAGGTGTCCACGCAGGTGTCGCCGAGGCGTTTCATGGCCTCGATCATGCAGTACACGCCGAGGCGGTTGTCGAAGTTTCGCCCGACGTAAACCTTGTCGTTAAGCTGCTCGACGGGCACGTCGAACGTAACGATGTCGCCGATGTCCACCAACTCGCGAAGTTCCTCAGCCGGCATGCCGGTGTCGATCCGCAAATCTTCAAGCGTGGAAGCCTTGTCCTTATTGGGCTTGTTGGGAGGTACGATCACCCCGCCGACTGGCTTCTTGCCGTGAATGATAAGCCGCTGCGATATGATGCACTGCACGTTGAGTCCGCCAAGCTGAATAAAGCGGATGAAGCCATTGTCGTCGATATGCTTCACCATCATGCCGATCTCGTCGGCGTGAGCGGCTAGAAGAACTCGCAGCGGCCTATCGGCGCCGGCTGGCGGCTTGGTGGCTTTTTTCAGGCCAATAACATTTCCCATGCGATCTCCGCGGACATCGTCGCAGCATGGCGACAGGGCCTCGGAGACAACCTTCTGTGCCGGATCTTCGAAACCGGAAACGCCGGGCGTGTTGCAAACTTGTTGGAGCAACTCAAAATTCATCGATACTCTCCTGCCTTGTTAGGTCTTGGATTACGGGGCACAACTCTTATGGCGCCACCCATCCGCTTTGGCTGGGCCTGCGCGCGCTAATAATTATTATTACGTCGTTGAAACCGAAAGGCGAGAGCCTTACCGCCAATTCCCGTGATTCCCGGACTTCCTGCCGCCCTTGCGCGGACTGGACTTTCCCGGAACGCCCGATTAGAAGGGCCTGGACGGCACGTCGAACGCGGCTTGGCGGTCAGGCTTCGATGTTCCTCAGGCCACATGTCTTGGCCTTTTCCAGCAGGCGGTGCAGGTCCGCGGCGATGGCGGGAAACTGAGCACTCAGATCGGTGCGCTCGCCGGGGTCGCTCTCGATATTGAACAACAAAGGCGGGCTGCCGGGTTCGATGTCAGATCGAAGGCGTTTTTTGATCTGGTCCTCTTGCGACGGAGCCGGGACAACCAGCTTCCACTTACCCTTGCGAATGCCGAAGTTGCCCACCTTGGCAGAATACCCGCCCGTATCGGCGATCATGGCCGGACGGTCCTCGCAAGGGCCTTGGCCTAGCAGGGCCGGGGCGATATTGAAGCTGTCCTCGCCCGCGCCGTCGGGCATTGGCTCGCCGGTGATGTCGGCGAAGGTCGCCATCAGATCCGTCAGGCAGATCGGCTCATCACAGATCGCCCCGGCCTGGACTTTCCCGGGCCAGCGGGCGACGAACGGCTCGCGGTGCCCGCCCTCGAAGGCAGAGTTCTTCAGCCCGCGATAGGGGCCGGCCGAGCTGTGGCCGTTCGCCCCGGCCTGCGGGCCATTGTCGCTGGTGAATATCAGCAGCGTGTCATCCAGTATGCCGCGCTGCTCGAGCGCATCGCGGATTTTCCCGACGCACCAATCGACCAGCACATTCATGTCGCCGCGCGGACCTTCGTCACTGGCGCCCTTGAGGAACTCCGGCGCAAGCCACGGAATGTGCGGTGCCGAAAGCGCGTGGTACAGGAAGAAAGGCTGGCCCGGACTCCGGCGAAGATGCTCGTCGATGAATGCGACCGCCTTGTCGACGAACGTGGCATCGACCTGGGTCTCGCTCCATCCCGGCGCCATCAGGCCAGGGTAGAAGCCCGGCAGCTTGTGAAGGTCTTCCGTGCTGGGTACGCTTGGGATGTCCACGGCGCGATCGTTCTCGATAAAGCAGTACGGTGCGTCGGACGTCGAGCACCCAGCCGTTCCGAAAAAGTAGTCGAAACCCAGCTCGACAGGCCCGCCATCCAGCGGCCTGGCAAAGTCGATATCCGCCTCGTTCTGGGTGTATTGCTCGGCAGGGCTCTGCCTGGAAGGGTAATTCAGCCCGAGGTGCCACTTGCCGACACAGGCTGTCGCATAACCCCGCTCGCGGAGCATCGATGCGACGGTAGGCCGGGTGGTTTCGATTACCGGGGGCTCGTATGGCATGACCAGCGAATGCTTCTTAGGCGTCCGCCAGTAGTACCGCCCGGTAAGCAGGCCGTACCTCGTCGGCGTGCAGAGTGCGGCGGGCGAATGGGCGTCGGTGAACCGCGTTCCCTCGGCGGCGAGGCGGTCGATATTGGGCGTCGGGATTTTCGAATCGTCGTTGTAGCAACCGACGTCGCCATACCCGGTATCGTCGGCCAGGATGACCACTATGTTGGGATGACTCATTTGGTTTTCCTGCTCGCGGCGTCAGGAGATGAAGGGTTTCAGGGCTTCCTTGAGCGCCGCGATTTCGTCCTCGTCGGCGGGCAGCAATGGTTGGCGAGGCGGGCCGACCGGATGGCCCATTATCCCGCAGCCTGCCTTGACGAACTGAGTGTACTTGCCACTGTTTTCCATCAACTCGAGAATCGGGCGCATCCGGGCGTAGCACTCGCGGGTCGCGGCGGCGTCCTTGAGCTTGAAGGCTTTCTCGAAGAACTCGACGTGCTGGGCCGGGATAACATTTACCACCCCGCCGACCCAGCCGACAGCACCCATCTCGAAGGCCTCTATCCCCAACGTATCGCAGCCGCAAAAGACCGATATCTTCTCGCCGCAGCGACGAATGATCTCGCTCATGCGGGATGGGTCGCCGGTGCTTTCCTTGATGTACCGCACGTTGTCCAGATCAGCCAATCGCTCGACTATATCAGGCGTCATGTCCACGCCGGTGCGCGCGGGAT
>CAZMBZ010000032.1:0-2884 GCA_964564285.1 uncultured Planctomycetaceae bacterium
CAGCCGACCCATATTCGGCGAGATAGGATGGGACGGGGAAGGTAATAGGCCTGCCCGCCGGCGGCAGGTAATAGGTAGTAGGTAGTAGGGAAAAAGAAGAAGAAGAAACAGCGGCTCACGCGGAGAACACGGAGAGCGACAGAGCAGAAGAAGAAAGGGATCGTGATTACTTGGTCATAGGAAGACATCAATATGCCGCGCTTCCATGCATGTTGTTTAACCTGCCTGCCGGCCGGCAGGTCCGCGTAATCCCCTTATAATGCTTCTTCTTTGCTTGGCGGGCGGCAAGGCCTCTGCGAAGAAAGCGCGAACACGAATAATATGACAGACGCGACCCAGGACAATCTGCTGGAAGTAACTGACCTCAAGACGTATTTCTTCGTCGATGGCAGGGAAATCCGTGCCGTGGACGGGGCGTCGTTTATCATGCCTCGCGGGCGGATACTCGCCATTGTCGGCGAGAGCGGATGCGGCAAGAGCGTCACGGCCTACTCGATTCTGCGGCTCATCCAGAAGCCCGGCAAGATCGTCGGCGGGAAGATCATCCTCAAACCCCGTGACGGCAAATCCATCGACATAACCGCCCTGTCGGAGAAGGATGATAAGCTCTTTCACATCCGCGGCGGCGTGGCGAGCATGATCTTCCAGGAGCCAATGACGGCCCTGAGCCCGGTGCATACCATCGGCAACCAGATATGCGAGGCGATCCTTCTTCATCAAGAAGTCTCCAAGAAGCAGGCCGCCGAAATCGCAGCCGCCATGCTGGCCAAGGTGGGCATCCCCAGCGCCAAGTCACGGCTCAAACAGTACCCCCACGAGATGTCTGGCGGCATGCGTCAGCGAGTGGTCATCGCCATGGCGCTGGTGTGCAACCCCGAACTGCTGATCGCCGACGAGCCGACGACCGCCCTGGACGTGACGATCCAGGCGCAGATTCTCTCGCTTATCAAAGACCTCCAGAAGGACCTCGGCACGAGCGTGCTGCTGATTACGCACGACCTCGGCGTGGTCGCCCAGACGGCAGAGGAAGTGGCCGTCATGTACCTCGGCCGGATCATCGAGCAGTCGGACGTCCGCGCCGTGCTCAAAGACCCACGACACCCCTACACACGAGGGCTGCTGCACTCGCTGCCTAGCCTCAGCGGGCACGGCCAGCGTCTGCCGAGCATCGCCGGCACGGTCCCGTCGCTCACGGAACTGCCCCCCGGCTGCCCGTTCCATCCACGCTGCCCGTACGCCCAGGAAGGCCTGTGCGACGTGGGAACCCCGCCGCCCATGAAGCCCATGTCCGACGGCAGGATCGTCGCCTGCCTGCGGGCCGAAGACATCTGGCGCGGCAATGCGACGCCCGCCCAGGAGGTGCCGACATGATCGACAGCCCCGCCCTGCTGGAAGTCCGCGATCTCCGCAAGTTCTTCCCGATACACAGCAAGGGCTTGATGCGGAGGCAAGTCGCCACCGTCAAGGCCGTCAACGACATCAGCTTCACGCTGCGCCCGGGAGAAACGCTCGGCCTGGTCGGCGAGAGCGGGTGCGGTAAGACCACCTGTGCCCGAACCATCCTGCGGGCGCTGGACCCCACGAGCGGGAAGGTGCTCTTCAACAGCCAGGCCGGCATGGTCGATCTCGCCAGCCTGACCGAACGCCAACTCAAACCCCTTCGCACCGAAATGCAGATGATCTTCCAGGACCCGTTCAGCTCGCTGAATCCTCGCATGTGCATCGAGAACATCGTGGGCGAGCCGCTGATAATTCACAAACTCGCCCGAGGCCGGGAGCGGACCGATCGCGTCGCCGAGATGCTTCGAATGGTCGGCCTGAAGCCAGAGCACATGCGCCGCTATCCGCACGAGTTCTCCGGCGGGCAGCGCCAGCGAATCGGCATCGCACGCGCGCTGATAATGCGCCCCAGCCTCGTTGTCGCCGACGAGGCCGTCAGCGCGCTGGATGTGTCCGTCCAAGCCCAGGTAATCAACCTTCTCGCCGACCTCCAGGAACAACTGCACCTCACCTACATCTTCGTGGCGCACGACCTGAGCGTCGTCCGTCACATCGCCGACCGCGTGGCTGTCATGTACGCCGGACGCATTGTCGAACTTGCCCCAACCCGAGCTATATTCGAAAGCCCGCAGCACCCGTACACCAAGGCTCTCATCTCCGCCGTGCCAATGCCGGACCCCGACGACAGGATGAACTTCCACCTCGGCGGAGAGGTGGCGGACCCGGCAAATCTCCCCGCCGGGTGCAGCTTCCACCCGAGATGCCCCAATCGCTTCGAGCCTTGCGACAAGCAACGTCCGGAACTGCTGGAAACTTCCGACAACCGCCGCGCCGCATGCCACCTGTTCGCAGAAAAGACCGAGCCAAAAGTATAGGATCACTCTTGACAATCTTTTCTTTCGACACATAATAGATAATCGATCATGCTCGATGGGTGGTTTCGGGAATCGTTTCCCGGCCCGCGGGCGAAGCTCGGCTGGCATCCGGGCGGATTTGCAGGATTCGTGAGTTAGCTTCACTTCCTTAAGGACTTGGACTTCTGGGCAACATTCCCGCGTCCCAAGTATACTGAACTACTGCGACATTGGCTGCAAGTCTCAAGTGCCGATCTGCAAATAAGGAGCCTCCTCATGGCTGCCGGAACAGTAAAGTGGTTCAACAACACCAAGGGATATGGGTTCCTCACCGCCGAAGACGGAACGGATGTCTTCGTCCACCACAGCGACATCCAGGGAGAAGGCTTCAAGTCTCTGGACGAGGGTGAGGCCGTCGAGTTCGACATCACCCAGGGAGAAAAAGGCCCCAAGGCAGCAAACGTCCGCAAGACGTAATTGCCTGACAAAGTAAATCTTGCCTGACAGGCAAGCCGGGCGCCGCCTCAACA
>CAZMBZ010000032.1:2984-10780 GCA_964564285.1 uncultured Planctomycetaceae bacterium
CGATGAACTGATCATCACGGAATCCCGGATACTGTCGTAATGGCCAAACTTCCGCATGGTGAAGGCCTCGCCCCACTCCAACCTGGGCCTGGAAAGCTCACCCCGAAAATACTCGGCGTTGACGCGATCAAACGACTCGCCAAGATCGTGGTGTATGCCCCGCTCCTGACCGCCGGCGCCGCCGAAGGCCTCCATCTCAGCCATCACCTGCTGAAAGCCCTGGCCGTGCATCGCCTCGACGACCGGCGCCTCGGATCGCCCGCGATGCAGAGCGAAATCCGCCAGACAGGCGAACTGCTCATCGGTGAAGGCGATCATGGGAGTCGGCAAGACAACCCGCGTGCCCTCGCCTTCCGCGCGGAGGCGGTAGATCGTCCTCCCGGGCCAAAACCGCACCAACATCGGAGCGCAGAACCGCCGCAGACGCCTCGCCTCGCGCTCGAAGGCTGCCCGGGCCGTGCCGATGGCGGATACGTAGCGATCGAAAGACTCCCGTCGCGACAGCAGTGACAGCCACGCCCGCAATTCGCGCGAGTTATCCTTGAGGTGCTCCGGACGCACCTGACGGTCCTCCATTACCGCCTCGATGCCCTCCAGACGCGATCGGATCAACTCACGGATTTCATCAAGCTCCACCTCGCCCGGCAGCTCAGCCAGCCTGGCAGCGAGATCGCCGCAGAAACGCTTAATCCCCGGCAGGCGAACGTTGGCAAGGTAGTGCTCGTCATCGACGGCAGAGTCCGAAGTCGTCACCGCGGAGAAGTCCACGCTCTTAAGGAACTCGTACGCCTTCCGGCTGGACGGGGACATTGCCTCCGGCCTGAGGTCCTGCTCCTCCAGCGAAAGATCGAGTTGCTCGAGCATCCCCGTCATGTGATCGCGCAGCCGACCAAGCCCTGCCGGTGTTATCGGCCCGGCAAGCTGGCGGCGAACCAAGTTCGCCAACTTCACTACTCCGCGAACGGTAAAGCCTTTCATGGGGAAATCCAGATAGCATGAAGTCGCCCGGCCGTCAACCCCCCGCCGCTCCCAATCGACCCACCAGCACCGCCCAAAACTGCCTGCCGCCCCGCCCTACTTCGCCCTAACGTCGTAGCAGAGCAGTGCCTCGCCCCGCCGGATGTACAGCCGGCCATTCGCCACCACCGGATGCGACCAGTGCGGACCGGACCCCTCGGTCACCGCAAAGCTGCCGTGGACCTTGAACTCCGCCGGCGTTATCTCCAGCAACGTAACCTTGCCGCCCATCTCGTCGTAGGCGTATAAACGCTTATCGGCAAAGATGATCGCCGCTTTCCGCACATCCTGGGCCGTGAACACAATCTTGCCAACCTTCGGCTCCAGACAGCACAGCCTGCCCTTGGCTGGCGAACCGTATATGAGCCCGCCCAGGTACAGCACGCCCTGGAAATGGTTGTCCAGCTTCCGCTCCCGCCATATCTCCGAGGCCTTCCTGCCATCATCGGAAAGCTTCAGCAACGTGCTGCCGTACCCGTAGCCGCACGTCGTGAAAATCATCCCATCGAAAGATAAAGGCGTGTTGGGATGCACCCCACAGCGGTTGTGCTGGGGACTGCGCCAAAGCACCTTGCCCGTCTCGGCCTCGATGCCGACAATGTTCTTCTCCGTCTGAGTGACGATCTCCCGAGTCCGACCGCAAGTAACCAGCAAGGGCGAGCAGTAGCTGCTCTTGTCGCTGAGGCCCTTAGTTGTCCAGATAGTCTCGCCGGTCAGGCGGTTCAGCGCCACCACGGCCGCACCGGGGCCGCCCGGATGGCAGATGAACTTGTCGTCGAAAACAAGCGGGCTCTCGGCGATGCCCCAGGTTATGTTGCTGCCCTTGAACTTCTGCAGCGTCTCGACCGACCACTTGAGCTTGCCGGTCTTGGCATCGAGGCACGCAGCCGTGCCCAGGCCACCGTAAACGTACGCCAGGCCATCGACGATTGTCGGCTGGGATCTGGCCTGCGCGTGGCTCTTGGTCCACTCGGGTCCGTAGGCCTGCTTCCACTTGAGCTTACCATCCAGGCCAATAGCATAGAGCAGACCGCGATTGCCCTCGGTGCCCGTGACGTAGATGGTGTCGCCCACCACCGACGGCGAGCCATAGCCCTTTCCGGGGGTTTTGATCGACCAGAGCTTCTTCGGACCGCCTTTGGGCCAATTCTTGAGCAGTTTGGTTTCCCTGGATATCCCGGTGCGGTCCGGGCCACGCCACTGAGGCCAGTCGGCCGCCAAGGCCCGCGAACCGCCCAGTAGCATAAGTAACGCAATAAGCAAAGCAAACCGCTTCATTCCCAGTTCCTTCCTGTGAGCGTCCACATATGCGGACTCTCTTATTTAAACGCCCCCGACAGGTCAGGTTCCTGTGCCACCCGGCCAAAAGCATTCCTGGGCGAGTCGGGATTGCACTAACGCTTCATCGGTCCCTATAATGCCCTCGGCGATCGCGACTGCCACGTATGGAGACTGTGGCACATTTCAGCCTACTCTATCTGAAAGCGTTCTCGCCGCTCGCCGGCGGGCTGTTCTGCTGGGAAAGAAAGGCATGACTGACATGGCTGGAACCAACCGGAAGAATCTTTTCGTCGGAATCGACGTCGGCGGCACGAAGATCCTGGCCGCTCTCGTTGCAGCCAACGGACGCGTGCTGCAGCGCGAGCGAATAAGCACACCGCGCGAGAAAAAACCCGCCATCGTCGTCGAGGCAATCCTCGACACCGTCAGGGACGTTGTTTCCGCGGCCGGGGCAGAGATGAGTTCCATCACCGCGATCGGCATGGCGATTCCGGGCGTGGTAGACCCCGCCGCCGGTCGCATAGTCGCCACTGCCAACATGAATCTCAGCGGCATGGACATCGCGCCCCTGGCGGCCGAAAAGCTTGGCCTGCCCGTCTTCCTGGGCAACGACGTAAACCTCGGCACGCTGGGCGAGAAGTGGCTGGGCACGGCGATGGATGCCCAAAGCGTGGTGGGCATATTCGTCGGCACGGGCATCGGCGGCGGCGTGGTAATAGACGGCAGGCTCGTCACCGGCTCGCGAAACATCGCCGGCGAGATCGGGCACATGGTGATGGACATGGGCGGACCCAAGTGCGGCTGCGGCGCGAAGGGATGCTTCGAGGCCATCGCAAGCCGCAGCGCTATGGACCGCGACATACGCGCCGCAATCAAGGGCGGGCGAACATCCGTCATCGAAGACATGGTGAATCTGGGCAAGCCCAAAGAGCCGATCCGCTCCGGCGCCTTGAGGAAGGCCCTGGCGAAGGGCGATCCACTCGTGACGGAAATCGTGACTCGCGCAGCCGAGGTCATGGGCCTGGCGTGCATCTCGATTGCCCACCTTGTTGACCCGGACGTGCTGCTGTTCGGCGGCGGGGTCATCGAGGCCTGCGGCGGGTTCATCCTGCCGATTGTCGAGCGAGTTCTTAAGTCCGACCCGATCGCCGGTGCCCGGCCTGGCGGAAAGGTGCTCGAGTCCAGCCTCGGCGACGACGCCGTCGTGCTTGGCGCCGTTGCGCTGGCCCAACAGCAGCTCGGCCTGGACCCGTTCGCAAACGCCCGTCGAGTTCGATACCCCAGGTTGACCTTCTCAGACGGGTGTGTCGCGGCGTCCGGGCGCAACTGCTGTGGTGGCTGCCTCATCCTCGCCGACGGCACGAGCGTCTGCGGCGATAAGTTCGACGACAGGCTCGTATCCGACATCGACAGGGCCAGGCTCGGCGACAAGACCGTCCGCCAACTCTGCGTCGCCAGACCGCTCTCTGTCTTCATAGCACAGGTCGGCCCCGAGCCGATAACCATCACCAACCGCGCCAAGCAGACGCTCGCATACCACGACGTCGCCCTGGAGGTAATGCCCGCCCAGAATGCCGTAAAGGCGTTCGCCAAGTTCAAAGGCCGAAAAGCATTCCTGCTCGCCGAGCGGCGCCCCAAACCCAAAAAGGGCAAGTCCAAGAACAAGGCCCGCAAGGACGAGAACGCCAACTGACTGATCGGCGCACGACGCCTCCGGCCGTCAGTTTTCCGGGCCGGTCATGGGGCGGAATCGCATCTTCGCGGCAGGGTTGGCCTGGACGGCGTCGACAGCCTGTCGATAGAGATCTTCCTGGACTCGCACGCGTTTGCCTTGGCGCTTGACCGGAACATACGTGCCATCGGAAAGCAGCTTGCGAGCCTTGGTGTTGTCGTTGAAGTACATCTTCAGCGTCGCAATAAGCCGACGTCGCTGTTTGACGCCCTGGACCGGGAAGAGTATCTCCAACCGGCGGTCGAGGTTCCTGCCCATCCAGTCGGCGCTGCTGAGGTACACCTCCTCGTGCCCGGCGTTGGCAAAGTAAAATACCCTCGCGTGCTCGAGATAGCGGTCGATGATGGAAGTGACTTCGATGTTGTCCGACACGCCGGCGATTCCCGGCCTCAAACAGCAGATGCCGCGAATGTTCAGCTTCACCCGCACCCCCGCCCGGCTAGCGCGATAGAGCGCCTTGGCGATGCCCTTGTCGTTGAGGCTGTTGACCTTGGCGAGAATCAGCCCCGGCTCGTCACGCGTCGAGGCATCGATCTCGCGGTCGATAAGTTCCATGAATCGCCGCCGCAAACCCGTCGGCGCGATCGCGAGTTTCGACCATCCGACCTGTTCGCTGTAACCCGTCAGTAGATTGAAAAACGACGCCACGTCCGTGGCGAAATCGTTATCGCTGGTCATCATGCCTATGTCGGAATAGAGCTTCGCGGTTTTGTCGTTATAGTTGCCCGTCGCAAGGTGAACGTACCGGCGAACGCGATGGGCCTCGCGACGGACGATCAGCAGGGCTTTCGAGTGCGTCTTGTAACCCGCAATGCCGTAGATCACCAGCGCCCCGGCCTCCTCCAGACGACGCGCCCATACGATGTTCCGTGCCTCGTCGAAACGGGCCTTGAGTTCCACCAGCACATTGACCTGCTTGCCATTGATGGCCGCCCGCTCCAGGGCCGCGATTATCGGCGAGTCGCCGCTGGTGCGGTAGAGCGTCATCTTGATCGCAAGTACGCTCGGGTCGTCGGCCGCCTTCTCGACCATCTGCACAACGGGTGAGAAAGACTCGTACGGGTGAATCAGCAGAACGTCACGGTCGGCCAGAGCTTCCCACAAATCTTCCTCCGGGTCCGGCAGATCGCGAGGCCGCTGGGCAGGCCAGTCCGCGTCGCGAAGCTTCTCCAGGCCAGGGCGCATGGCCACTTCCATCAGGCCCGTCGCGTCCAGCATGCCATCGACCTGATAGACGTCCTGGGGCTTGAGGCCCGCCCAATTCATCAGCCACCTGCGAAGCCAGCGGTCCGTCCGAATCGGTACCTCCAAACGAACCGGGTCGCGTCGCTTGCGAGCTCGGACAGCCTTGTCGATGGCCTCCAGCAGGTCCCCGGCCGCGTCTTCCTGAACCGCCACGTCGGCGTCTCGCGTGATGCGAAACCGCGCGCATGCGCGTATCTCATAGCCGGGAAAGAGCGTCTTGGCGTGAGCGACAATTACGTCTTCGAGCCTTACAAGGTGCAGGCCCTCTCGCGCCGGCAGGGCGATATGCCTGGCCAGGCACGTCGGCACGGGCACGATGGCAACATGATCCTCAGGCACGTCGCTTTTGGCACCCTCGGTGCCGCGTGGAATCAGCCTGAACGCCAGCATAATCTGCAACCCCGGCAGAACCGGCTGCGGATCAAGACGGTCCATCGCCAACGGCGTCAGCGTCGGTTGAATATCGAGTTGGAAATGCGATTCCAGAAAGTTCCGCTGGCCGATGGTCAGGTCGCCGGGCGACTGGAAGTGTACTCCTTCGGCGTCCAGGGCCTCGAAGACCTGCCGGATGACCGCCGACTGCTGCCGAACCATCTGGTTGACCCGCCGGGAGATATGCCGCAGTTGCTGCCCAGCCGTCAGACCCGACATGTCCCGCGAACGAACCTTCGCGGCCAACTGCTGCTTCAGACCGGCCACGCGGATCATGAAAAACTCGTCCAGGTTCGAGCTCACGATAGCCAGGAACTTCAACCGGTCCATCAAGGGCAGTTGCTCGTTGAGGCCTTCGGCCAGCACGCGGTCGTTGAACTCCAGCCAGCTAAGCTCGCGGCTTATGTAAAGCTCCGGGATATCCAAGTCGATCCGGGAAGGCTTGCTCTTCTTTTTCTCTCTGCTCTTGGCCACGAATACTCCCCTATCTGTCCTTGCCGCGCGAGCGGGCCGGCGACTTGCCGCGAACGGTTTTCTGAGACTCAGGAGGCCCGATCGCCTCCTCCAAACGGACCCGCAGGCCGTAAATGTCCTCTAAAAGGTTCGCCTTCTTTTCCATGGCCAGACGCTCCAGCGACAAATCCGAAACGCCGTGGATCAGCAGAACCACCTCGTCGCCGTGACGCTCGACGTGGAAATCCCGCACTTGCTGGGCGTGCCCGCGATCCAACGCGTCCGCCACACGAAGCAAGGCAGCCAACTTGCTGACCTCCGCCCGACGCTCGCGAGGCAGCGCGGTATACTCAGGATGCGACTGCTTGGGCCCGCCGCGACGGTGATACCGCGCCACCAACGCCACCACCTGAAGCTCCTCGCCGGTCAAACCGAAGACCTCGGCGTTGCTGATGAGGTAATAGCTGTGCTTGTGGTGAGCCCGGCCGCCGACGTAAGAACCAACCTCGTGCAGCAACGCCGCCGTACGAAGAAGCAGTCGCCCTCGCCTGCTAAGACCATGCTCGGCCTGGAACTCGTCAAACAGCTTCAGCGACAGGTCCGCAACGTGCGTCGCATGCGACATGTCGCAACGGTATTTCTCGCAGATCGCGTGGGCCGACTGAACCACGCCATCGGCCAACTCCTCGTCTTCACCGCCCATCAACCGGCGCGACATCTCCAGCAGCAACCCGTCACGCATGGACGTCTCCGAAGTGATTATCCGCCGCGCTGCCGTCTCATGAATCAGCGCCTGGTAGATCAGCAGCGCCGGCACAAGCGTCTCGGCCTGCGCCAGCGTCAGGTCGTACTTGCGCGTCAACTGGCTTATCGAAAGCCCCTCCAACTGCCCCACAAGCTTCTCGAACTGCTTGGGCGATATCGTGTGAAGCAGACCGCTGCGAGTGCGCTTGCCAATCTGCCGAGCAGCGAAACGGGCATCGCCACCAACCGCGCAGAACGTCTCAACCTTCCGCATCGGCAGCGAACTCGCAATCGCCGACAGCACGCCCGCGATCTGGTGGCGAATGAGGTCGGCTGTCTTGGCCGGCGCCTCGTCCGTCAGCGACAGCGATTCCTGGAGGCGAATCGAGCCCAGCCTGTAACTCTCCGACTGGACAATGTCGCCCTTGTGCAGCAGCGTCAAAAGGGCCGTGCCGCCGCCGATCTCGACAACCAGCGCATCGTCCAGATCAATCTCCGGCGCTTCGGCCAGTGCCTGCCTCACGGCAGAGACATTCAGGCGACTTTCCTCACTGGTGCTTATCACCTCCACGTCCAGACCCGTGGCCATGTAGATGCGATCGATGAACGCGTCGGAGTTGGCAGCCTCACGAACAGCGCTGGTCGCCACGGCGCGAACCTGCTGGACCTTGTAACTCGACAGGATCCGGCGGAAATCCCCGAGGATCGATATCGCCGCGCTCATAGTCCGCGTCGCCAATCGCCCTGACACGAAAGTGTCCTGCCCGAGATGCACCGCCCGCTGCACGCGCTCGAGCACCTTGATCTCCCCGTCCGGCAAGACCTCGGCCAGCGCCATGCGAATGGAGTTCGAGCCGATGTCCACCGCCGCGATCGTCTGCGCCTCTTGACT
>CAZMBZ010000032.1:10880-25329 GCA_964564285.1 uncultured Planctomycetaceae bacterium
GCTGAGTCGCCCTGAACCCGCCCCTTCGCCCCGGCAGGTACGGGCGTGGTGGTCGTCCAGACGAGCTTCGCGCCGGTCTTTTGGAGCAGGACGACGAGTCCCCTCATGTTCTTGGCGTACTGATCGGGCGGAATCTGCTGCTTACTGGTCGGCACCTTCGGGTTCGCGAGGTTCTCACCCTTTGAGCCCATGTACTTGAGGTCGTGCAGGCCCCAGTTGAAGTGGATCACGTCCCACTTGTCCTTGCCAAGCCAATCGTCGAGGCTCGCAAGCCCCCTGCTCGTCGGCCCGCCGTTGGTGGGAATGCGGTGCAGGTTGACCTTGCCCGCCAGCAGCTTCCGCGTATTGAGCGTGTAACCGATCGAGATCGAGTCGCCGATCAGCAGCGCCCGCGGCAGGCCATCGACGTCCTTGATGGGCGCCATCGGACCCTTCCTGGCCCGGGCAGGTTTCTTCGGCGACTTCTTCGGCGCGGCCGCTGCCTGCTGGGCCTGGGCGAGCCCTGCCAAGACCACAAACGACGCCGCCGCCACAACAGCCAGTATCCCGCGATTCGCTTTCATCTCGATCTGCCTTTCTTTTGTCTACTCCCGCGTCACAACCTCGGTCAATTCTACTCGCCGCCGCCCGGCCGGTCCAGAAGCAGGCCCAGTCCCGCCAGCCCGCGAAGCACGTCGTCGACCACCTCGCGAACGGCTCCCTTCGACGCGCCGCGACCACCGTCGAGTCGTGCGGCGATCTTCAACTCGCCCGCGCGGAGCCTTTCCGTTACGGCATCGCACAGGGCGCGGCGGTCGCGCTTGCCGTCAAGCAGCGAGAGCACCCCGGCAGACAAGTCATCCAGTTGAACGCTGCGGTGGGCAGGATCGACCACCAGTTTCCCCTCCGCCGCCTGCCATCGCGCGACGACGCTCGCCAGCGGGCGGCCCGACGGCTTGGCGTCAATCGCAGGGAGATGCGTGTGAAGCCCAACCAACTCACCCATCGCGCAGACCAGCAGCGACCGGGCCAGGGAGTCCTCGTCCAGGTTCGCCACCGACGCTCGCACCTTCGCCAGCATTTCGGCGTAGGGCAAGGCACGGGGCTTGGCGCGGTGCAGCGTCAGCAAAGCCTGCTTCAGGGCCGGCTCGGCCGTGGAGAGCGACCGCCCTGCCTGGCTGCGAAACTCCTCGACCTCGCCGGGCTTGGTGCTCGGCTTTGTCGAAACCGGCTTCGCCTGGCAGCTCAGCAACATGCCCGCCAGCGCCGCCGGGCTCGGCCATCGCTCTGTCGCCACGTCACCGCGACAGAGCACATCCCGTCGAAACCGCCTGTTTCTCAGGAAATCCAGCATGCCCTCGCAACGGACCACGTCGTCCGCCACGGCCGTAAGGGCGGACCGGGATTCGTCGCTCAGCAGGTTCGACGGGTCGTACAAGCCGCAATCGCCGACGAACCGCAGATCGGCCTGGGATGCCCTGGCAACGAAGTCCTCGAAACTTACCGGAAAATTGCATTCCTCAAGGTACTCGTGGAAGACGTAAGTGGGATTCTCCCCCGCCAGTCGCTCAGCCGCTTCCTTGACGACCCGTCCGTACGGGCTCTCGCCGTCAAAGACGTTTCGGGCGATGAACGAAAGGTACTCCATCGCCTGGGCGACCTGCTCGCCCGAACCGACCGCGCCGCGAGCACCGTAGCGAAGGATGTCCCGCACCGCCTGATTGGACCGCCAGCCAGGATAGGTGTTGTAGCTGATAATCGCCAACCCGTTGGGAGACAGGCACTGCCCGCATATTTCCAGAATGCGGTCCCCCACCGCAGGCGGAACCCACGAGTACACGCCATGACAAAGAATGTAATCGAACGGCCCCTCGCCGGCATCGAAGTCCATCAGGTCCTGTCGGCGAAGTTCCACGTTGTCCAGGCCGAGCTTCTCGATGACGGCACGCCCCTGGTCGATCTGCCGGGCCGACAAGTCGATACCGACAAATCGGCTTCCCTCCAGCATGGCTGCCATCGGCATGAGATTGCCCCCCAGCCCGCAACCAAGCTCCAGCACCGCACAGTCATCCACCCGCGCCGCGGACACGCCATACAGCGCCCCCACAACCGCCAGGCGGTCCGGATGCGCCAGCACAAACGCCCGATCGCTGTACGGCAGTTCATCGTATGTGCTCGAAGTGTCGGTCATGGATCATCCTCGACTGTGCAGGGGTTTTCGCCTCAACACCTTCTCGCGTATGCGCCGCCCAATGTCAACAGGCCCGCTGAGGCTGACTCTTGAACCTTGGAGCGAAACATCCCCTCGCAATCGCCGTTTGGCATGGTAGATTCATCAACGCAGGCCGCGACGGTCGCGAGCCCGCGTCCCCCGCGAACATGGAGCACCGAACACATGAAGCCATTTATGACAGTCCTCGCCCTCGCGATAGCGGTGTCACTGCTGCTCTTTCCCTGCCAGACCAGCACCGGCATGGAAAAGGCCGCTTCCACCCAGCCGGACAAGCCCACCAGCCACTACGCCAAGCGCGAGCTGCGCGGCTGGACTCTGCGGGTCAACAAAGACCTTCTCGCCGCGGAACACGCCAAGCTCTACGCCGAGGTCATCGCCGAGATAGACAACCACTTCTACCGCATCGAGCGAGTAATCCCCGCCAAGGCACTCGCGCAGCTCAAGAAGGTCGTAATCTGGCTGGAGTTGGATAATCCCAAGGGCCGGACCTGCCACTACCACCCCTCTGTCGACTGGCTCAAAACCAACAAGTACAACACCGACAAGGTCAAGGGCGTCGAGCTCGGCAGCGCCAAGGGCTTCCTCCGCTCCGTCAAACATCAGCCCTGCGTCATGCTCCACGAGTTGTCGCACGCCTACCACGACCGGGTCCTCGGCTTCGAACAGGCGAGAATCATGGCCTGCTACCAGGCCGCCAAAAAGGCCGGCACGTACGACAAGGTGCTCATATGGAACGGGCGCATCGGCAGGCACTACGCGATGACCAACCAGAAGGAATACTTCGCCGAGGACACCGAGGCCTACTTCGGCACGAACGACATATACCCATTCGTACGGGCCGAGCTCAAGAGGCACGACCCCAAAATGTACGCCGCGATCGAGGAAGTCTGGGGCATCAAACGCTAATAAATCGTTTAAAAAGCTACCCTTGCTGCGAGCGGCCCGAGCGGCCGCGCGCAACACAGGAAAAAGCAAGGGGCGCTCCCGCGGCGCCCCTTGCTTTCCATCTGGTTGTGCTATTTCGACTTCAACTCGACCATGGCCCGACCCAGGCGGTCGCCTACCATCATGTAGGTTTCCGCGTTGCGGTTGTAGTGATAGCCCTGGCCGCTGGGGGAAACGGAGGCGTCTTTCCATAAATCCCGGATTTCGACGGTCTTCACGTTCCCGGCAAACTCGGGGTACTTGCCCTTTTCTCCGCTGACTGCCAACTGGGCGTTAGCGACGGTCACGTGCGGTCCCTCCATTTTCCAGCCACCGAACCCGATCGTGGCCATAACAAAGGGCGCCTTTGGCGCCTTGAACTCTGATCGCCAGGCCTTGATAAGGTTCACCAGGTTCTGTTCGTAACGGCTCGCATGGGCTGGACTGCCATCCTTGTGTCCCTGCCACCAGACAAAGCCCGCGACTTCATAGCCCTGGTCCTTGTACTGCGGGAAGAGAGTGGCAAAGTTGTCCAGAACGCCGTGGATCTCTTTGACGTATCGATCATACTCCTTGCCAGCATACCAATTCACCTTCTTCTTGGGCTGTCCTTCGACCCACGAATCCGGCGTGTCCTTGTAACCCGCGTACACCCTGCCATCATAGGTGAAGCGTTTGCTTCCGGGCGGCAGGATGTCCCAACCCAGACTCCGGTTGCCGATGGAGGCCTTGATAAGAAGTACCGGCTCATCATGGTAATAGCCCATGATGTGTCCGAACTGCTGCTCCACTCCGATAGTGTTGCCCTGAATCCCCACTTTCAGCGGACCCTGTGCAACCGCGGAGATGACGCCCTTGTAGATCACGTCGTTGCGGACGGTCCACTTGCCCTGGTCATCCACCAGATGCGGGAACTTCTTGTCCTTATGCACCAGCGTACTCAGGAGCCCGGGAATGTCCGTCCGCCACAGCCAGCCCAGACCGCCGGCATTCCTGGTCAAAAACGTGATCTTGAAGGGATACTTCTTGTCTTTGGCAAACTTGAAAGCAACATGCACCGGGTCCTTGCCGGGCTCTTTGCGATAAACTTCCGTCCCGCCGACTTCCATGATGCTTTGCGACGACTCGCCATAGCCACAGTTGAACTTGTATACCCCGTCCGACGGCATCTTTATGAAACCTCGCACCACCGCCGTGCCACCTTTGGGGAACGGCGTGGGCGTTGTCCCACCGAACGACTCCAGCTTCTTCGTCTCGGTGGCCGTCATCTTGTCATAGTCAGCCGTCGGCGAGTATTCACCCGGATAGATCGAAACCACCGGATCGATGAACTGCTTTCCCCAACGCACGGTGCCTCCGCGTATGTCGCCCATGCCGACCATGTTCGACTGGCCAGACATGATGTATACCTTCACCGGCTTGTCGGAAGCGGGCGGTTTGTTGTCTGGATCGGGCAGTTGTGCGGGGATTTCCTTTGCCGCTACCGGAAGGACCACTAAAGTCATCACCATGGCGGCCAGAAGAAGTGCGAATCCAATCTCATTTCTTTTTGTCATGCTCTTTTCCATTGTACTGAGTTCACCATATGGACCTTCGCCCGCAACCATCGCGGGCCAATCGCAGGCCAATCGCGGAATTCTAGCAACCCTGGCTGACAATGCCAGCAATTGCTCGAATTGTCCGAGGCGCGCATTACACCATTATCGGTCAGTAATGGTCTCCGAATCTTCCCCGGCCCGACAGGCAGGCAGCCGGGTTGAACACAATATGGCCAATCGGCAACGCGCCGAGTAGACGCCCTGGCTCACATCACAGTAGGATTTACAGCAAGAAGGAGATCGTAATGATGAAGAATCGAAGCATCCCGTTTGTTATCGGCACAGTCTTGGCGGGGCTGGTTCTGATCAGCTCGTCATCCGACGCGCAGGCGGCCTCGGGCAAGGTGAAGCTATTCATCTTCGCGGGGCAGTCCAACGCCGTGGGCCATTCCTCGAACGCCCTGTGGGACACCCAGGCCGAGGCGCCGGATACGAAGGACTTCTTCGCCCACTTCCGCAAGGACGGCAAGTGGATTGTCCGTGACGACGTGTTCGTCAAGTTCCTCAATCGCCATGGCAAGCTGACGATCGGGTACGGCGCGCCCAAAACCACCGGCTCCGAATTGGAGTTCGGCTGGGTGTTGGGCGACCGCTTCGAGGAGCCGGTGGTGATCGTCAAGCCAGCCTGGGGCGGACACTCGCTGTTCAAGCTCTTCCGCTCGCCCTCGGCCGGTTACCCGAGCGAGGAAAACCTTCAGAAGGAACTCGCTGACGCTCAGAAACGCGTAACGGCGAACAACAAGAAGAGAAAGAAGAACGACCCGCTGCCGACGATGGACGACGTCAAGAAGTCGTACGGCTCGTCGTACCGCAACATGATGGCCGAGGTGAAGGACGTTCAGGACAACTACCAGACGATGTTCCCCGCGCTGGCGGGCAAGAAGATGGAACTGACCGGGTTCTTCTGGTTCCAGGGCTTCAACGATCAGTGGGGCTATGCGCCGGCCGAATACAAGTCGAACATGCAGCACTTCATCAAGGACGTGCGTAAGGATCTCAAGGCGCCAAAGCTTCCATTCGTAATCGCCGCGATCGGCACGAGCGGATCGAAACCGGCCCGGGGCGGCGGGTTGGAAGTGCGAAACGCGCAGATGGCGATGAACGACATGCCGGAGTTCAAGGGCAACGTCAAGGCCTTCCGCACGGACCTCCTGGTCGACAAGAAGGCCGAGCAACTGTACAAGAACTGGAACAAGCATTTCGAGGAGTGGCAGAAGGTCGGCTCCGCCCGCGCATACCACTACTTCGGCAGCGGCATCTGGTACACCCGCATCGGACACGCCGCGGGCGATGCGATGCTGGAGATGTTGAAGGAACAAGGAAAGTAGTACACCGAGAATCTCGCTCCTGGCCGGCGACGCCATCGGGTCGCCGGCCAGGCTGCGACGGAAAGGATCTTTTCACCATGTTGCTGACCCGTACGATTATGTTGATGAGTATCGGAGTCTTTGCACTCGCAATGGCCGCCTTGACCGCCATCGGAGCCGATGATCCCACCTGCAAGCGCGACTTGGCCGGGTATATGAAGATTCGAAGCGACCTCGTCAACACCCGCCTGCGAATCGCCTCAGGCGAAACCGTGCGCGTCGCCTACCTGGGCGGGTCCATCACAGAGCACGGCCAGTGGCTCGAACTGGTCAACAAGGGCCTGGCCGGGCGATTCCCGAAGGCGAAGTTCGACTTCGTCAACGCGGGCATTTCGTCGTACGATTCGACCTCGGATGCATTCCGCTTCGACCGGGATGTGACGCCCAAGGGGCGAGTGGACCTGCTGTTTGTCGACTGCGCGGTGAACGATCTCCACAACCAGCGAAGCGAGACCGAGCGGGTGCGGGCAATGGAGGGCATCCTTCGCAAGGCCCGCAGCCACAATCCGCACATGGATGTAATCATCCTGCACTTCGCCGACTTGCCGCACGTGAAGGACTACGCAAAGGGCAAGACGCCGGCGATTATCGCCTCGCACGAAAAAGTCGCCTCGTATTACAACGTATCGACGATAGACATGGCCCGGCGCATCGCCGATGACATATCCGCCAAACGATACCAATGGAGGAAAATCGGCGGAGCCCACCCGTCCCCCTTCGGGCACCAGCTCTACACTGAAATGATCGCAACCTTCTTCGACACCGTCACGGCCAAGCCCTTGCCTGCCGGCGTGAAGCTCACCAACCGCCCCATGCCCGAAAAACCGCTCGATGAGTTCAACTACGCCAATGCCAGGTTGATCAAACTTGAGAATGCGAAGATCGTCAGCGGTTGGAAGATTCAGCCAAACCCGGGCGTGGGTACTCGCCCGCGTCACAAGAACGCCCCGTTCCTGGTCGCCACAGAACCGGGAGCGGAGTTGAGCCTGAAGTTTACCGGCCGGGCCATCGGGATCCTGGGCGTCTTCGGCCCGGACTGCGGCATGCTTGATTACCGCATCGACGACGGACCGTGGAAGACCCGCGACCCCTTCACCCGCTGGAGTCCCCGGCTGAACCTGGGTTGGACATATGTGCTGGAAGCCCAGCTCGCCCCCGGCAAGCACGTGCTGACGTTGCGAACCTCGGAAAAGAAGAACGCCAAAAGCAAAGGCAACGCCTGCCGCATCAGGAGATTCATCGCCAACTAGCAGCCGACAGCCGCGCTGCCTAGCGGTTTAGCACGGTCTGTCGTTCCTCGACAATGGTTTCGACGAGGGCCTTGACGTTTTCGATGGGGACGTCGTTCATGATCTCCTGTGACGGAGCGATGATGTGTCCTCCCCCCGCGCCGAGCGTGCGGATGGTTTTGCGGGCCATCTCCTTGACCTGCTCCGGCTTACCGAAGGGCAGGACGGTCTGCGTATCGATGCCGCCCCAGAAGACCAGGTCCTTGCCGAACTCCCGCTTTATGTAGGCCAGGTCCATGCAAGGCTGGACGGGTTCGAGAATCCGCAAGCCAATGTCGATCAGGTCCGGGATGAAGTCCGTCAGGTTCCCGCACGAGTGCATCATGATCGGAATGCCGGCGTCGTTAAAAGGCTGCCACATGCGCTTGATCCGCGGCAGGATGAACTCGTGGAACATTTCCCTGGAGAACAGCGTGCCCTCCTGCGTGCCGAGGTCATCGCCGTGATGAGCGACCTTGAAGCCCATCTCGACGACCTTCTCGGCGAACCCCACCTTATAGTCGGTAATCTTGTCCAGCAGTTGGTGTATTGCCTTGGGCTTTTCAGCCAGTGAGGTCATGAACTCCAAGAAGCCCATCAGGTTGTAGCCCCGCTCGTATATCCCGCAGTACGCCGTCGGGACCACAAGGAACTCACCGGAATGCTCGCGAAGGTCGCGCTGCATGTCGTCGAAAACCCCAGGCCTGGACATATCCGGAGCGTTGTACGCCGCCACCGCCTGCTCGACGTCCATGGACAGCACCTCGCGGTTGACGTCGGGCGGCATGTGGGCGACGATGTCCTCGTCGGCCTCGTTGGCCAGCGGGTGGAACCCCGCGAAGAAACCATCCGAGCCAACCTTGACACCCATGCCCCATGCGTCGTAGACGATTTCGCGATCCCAGTTCGTTCCGCAGAATCCCATGGATTCCAGCCGGGCCATCTCGTCTCGATCGTTGCGGTAAAACAGCGGGCTGTCGTGAGCCGACACAGTCAGATAGAGATGGTTCTGAAGGTAGCCGTCCAACTCCTCAGCCGAGGCCAGTCCGAGCGCCTCGCTTATGGCGGCGTCGCGGGTTCGGTCGGAGAAGGTAATCTGGCTGGGCAGATAGTCCACGTCCTGCCCTTGAATCACTCGCAGAACCCGCTCTTCGTTAGTCATAGTCATTCCTACTTCTCCCGATGTGGTCAGGTCCAAATCGCCTGAGCCTACGTGAAGAATCCTACCACGGTGCCGCATTTATCGCCAGTGTCTGCAACGATCAAGGTGATCGACCCGATGGCAATCGCGCCGATCTACCCGGGAGGCGGGCCAACCAACAGCATCCTCACACTGGTGCTGACCGACGCCATCGGCCCAAACCACGCCGACAGAGTCCCCGAACGCCGAACATGGCAGGTGCCGGGATACATGGAACCAAACTTAAATAAACGTTAGTACGAGCGAACCTTGCATCACGCCGCAGGACATGGTATCAAAGTCCCCCGGCCCTGATAACGCCGTCACTTTGACGCGGCGAAAGCGGGCCGGTGTTTTAAATGACTCCGCCGCACACAAGGAGAAGCCTAGGCCAGAGCGACTCGGGCGAAGACTCCGGCCAAACCGTATGGCGGCTGCTGCGCCTCAGTTGGCAGTACCGTTGGGGGTGCATCAAGGTCCTCTCGCTCCAGATGGTCCTGCTGGTGATGGGCCTTTCGGGCCTGGGGTTGACGGGTCTGGGCATCGACATCATCCGCCACGAAGTCCAGCCGACTACCAGGGCTCCTTCCTGGCCGTTTGGCTTTACCCCGCCGGAAAGCTGGTCGGCGATGAAGCAGGTGCTGCTCGTCGCGACGGGCATTCTGATCTTCGCAATCCTGCGCAGCGCGCTTAACGGCTTCTACCAGATCGCCCTGGCTGGCCTGCTCCAGGGCAAGATCGTCGTCGAGCTTCGGGCAAAAGTTTACAACAAGCTCCAGCGGCTTGGCTTTCGCTTCTTCGACGACAACGCCACGGGCTCGATCATCAACCGTGTCACCGGTGACGTGCAGAGGGTTCGCATGTTCGTCGACGGGGTGCTGATGAAGATCATCATCCTGGCCATCAGCCTTGCCATCTACCTCACCTACATGCTGAGCATCAACGTCTGGCTGACCTTCGCCTGCCTGGCCACCACGCCTCTGATCTACTTCGTCGCCAGGAGCTTCTCCCGGGCGGTCAAGCCCGCGTACCGCCGCGAACGCGACCTGTTCGACGAACTCGTGCTGGGCCTCAGCGAGAGCATTCAGGGAATGCAGGTCGTCAAGGGCTTCGCCCGCGAGAGTCTGGAGATAGAGAAATTTCGGGCGGCTGGACAACGAGTGACCGACCAGAAGGACTGGATCTTCTGGCGAATGACAACGTACCCGCAGTTCATCGGATTCCTGACGCAGTTCAACCTGCTGGTGCTGATCGCCTACGGAGGATGGCTCGTGATCGAAGGCCGGCTCCCGCTGGGCACGGGCATGGTGGTCTTCGCGGGCCTGCTTCAGCAGTTTTCCGGGCAGGTAACCAATCTCGCAAACGTCGCCGACAGCATGCAGCAGAGCCTTACCTCCGCCCGGCGCGTGTTCGAGGTCCTCGATGCGCCCGCGGAAATCCACAGCAGGAAAAACGCCAGTCCCATGCCCAATGCCCGCGGCGTGGTGGAGTTCGAGAACGTCACCTTCGGCTACACCCCCGACAAGGCCGTGCTGAAGGATGTGAGCATTCGCGCCGAGGCCGGCAAGTGCGTCGCGATCCTCGGCGCAACCGGAAGCGGTAAGAGCTCGCTGCTGAGCCTGATCCCCCGCTTCTACGACCCCCAGGCCGGACGGGTGCTGGTCGATGGCACGGACGTGCGAGACATCGAGCTCGACGACCTGCGGCGAAACATCGGCCTGGTCTTCCAGGAAAGCTTCCTGTTCAGCACGACCGTCGCACAGAACATCGCGTTCGGGTATCCCGACTGCACCCGCGGACAGGTCGAAAACGCCGCCCGCATAGCCGCGGCACATGATTTCATCATGGAACTGCCCGACGGCTACGACACGATCCTCAAAGAAGCCGGTGGCGACCTGTCCGGCGGGCAGCGACAAAGACTCGCTATCGCCCGGGCAGTTCTGCTCGAGCCGTCCATCCTGCTGCTCGACGACCCGACCGCAGCGATAGACCCCGAAACCGAAGAAGAAATCATGACCGCCATGGAAAGCGCCATGAAGGGGCGAACCACCTTCGTCGTCGCTCATCGGCTCAGCACGCTCAAACGGGCGGATATAGTCTTCGTGCTCGACCGAGGCCGGCTTATCCAGGCGGGCACCCACGAACAATTGCTCGCCAAACAGGGCCCCTACCGCTCGGCCGCCAACCTGCAAGTCGCCGACAACATCAGCAGAAGACTGCTCAATCGACAAAAGGAGCGAGAAAACTAGCCAATGCAGGGCGCGAATACTCCAGCCAGCGACAAGCCCGTAGGCGCGACCATGCTCTCGGCCAATATCACGCGCAGAGAGCAGCGCCAGCGCCCGCTCAGCGCCAAGATCATCCGCCGGATGTTCACCTATACCAAGCCCTACGCCACCACCCGCAACTGGCTGTTTGTGATGGTGATCATAAGATCCATCCAACTCCCGATGCTGGCGTGGGCAATCGGGGCCGCCATTCGCGGACCCGTCCAAGCCGGCGATGTCAACTGGCTGATGTGGTCGGCAGTGGGATTCCTGGCCCTTGCCACGGTAACTCAGATTACAGCCCACTTCCGCCGACGACTTTCCCTGAGGCTCGGCGAATGGGCCATACGCGACCTGCGAAATGAGCTCTTCGCCCACCTTCAGAAAATGACGCTGAGCTTCTACAACCGCACCAAGGTCGGACGGATCATCAGCCGACTCACCAGCGACGTCGAGGCCATGCGCGTAGGGGTCAAAGACGTGCTGTTCATCAGCATGGTGCAGGTCGGCCAGATGTCCGTCGCAGCCGGGCTGATGCTCTACTACGACTGGATGCTCTTTCTACTGGTCTTGGCGCTGGCGCCGGTCCTGTGGACGATCAATATGAGCTTCCGGCGCAAACTGATCCGCGGGCATCGAGAAATCCAGGAAAGCTTCAGCCGCGTCACGAGCACCCTGGCGGAGTCCGTCACGGGCATCCGAGTCACGCAGGGCTTCGTGCGACTGGATGTCAACGCGGGACTCTTCTACGACCTCGTCGCCGACCACGGCAGATACAGCGTGGGCGTCGCCAGACTCAGCGGAATATTCCTGCCGCTGCTGGAGTTCAACAGCCAGTTCTTCATCGCCGCCATGCTCGTCGTCGGCGGCTGGCAGGTGCTTCGCCCGGAACCCCTCGCCGACGTGGGCAACCTGGTGCAGTTCTTCTTCATGGCCAGCCAGTTCTTCTCACCCATCAGCGCCTTGGGCATCCAGTACAACAAGGCCCTGGCTGCCATGGCCGGGGCGGAACGGGTATTCCGAATGCTGGACACCCCGCCGGACTGGCAGGACCCACCCGACGCCGTCGACCTGCCGGACATCAAGGGGCAAGTCGAGTTCCGCAACGTGAGCTTTGCATACGTGCCGGAGCGCCCGGTGTTGAGCAATGTCAACTTCACCGCCGACGCCGGACAGATCGTCGCCATTGTCGGCCCCACCGGCGGCGGCAAGAGCACGATCATCAACCTCATCAGCAAGTTCTACCTGCCCACCGAGGGCCAGGTGCTCCTGGATGGCCTGGACCTGGGCAAGGTTTCCAGCGACAGCCTGCACCGTCAGATGGGCGTGGTGCTCCAGCAGAACTTCCTGTTCACCGGCACGATCATGGACAACATCCGCTTGGGCAAACCAGGCGCGACCGACGAAGATATCCGACAGGCCGCCCGCCGGCTGGACTGCTGGGACCTCATCGAGGCGCTGCCCAACGGCTTCGACACGGTCGTCGGCGAGGGAGGCAGCGGCATAAGCTTGGGCCAGCGCCAACTCATCTGCTTCACACGCGCCCTGCTGGCCGACCCGAGAGTGCTCATCCTCGACGAGGCGACCAGTAGCGTGGACACCATGACCGAGGCGAGAATCCAGGCCGCCATGGGAAAACTCTTCGAGGGCCGAACCAGCTTCGTCGTCGCCCACCGCCTCTCAACCATCCGCCATGCCGACCAGGTACTGGTGCTCGAAAATGGGCGAATCACCGAACGAGGCAACCACGAACAACTACTCCTGGCCGGCGGAACCTACGCCGATCTCTACCGCCAGTTTGTCAAATCAACGGAAACATGACACCCGAACTTCAACGTCTGCCAGCAGACCAATGAATACCCGAGAACGCCCCGCCAACTACACACCTTCTGCAAAAAAGCCATACGCGAATCGATAGCGCACATTCTGATCTGAACCGTCATCTACCACGAGCCCGCGGGACCATGGCCAGTTGGCGTAGCTGGTCGCTGGCGACAACTCAATGCCAGGCTGTGCGACTTTCCTGCCATGGAGAACCTTGCCGACCCAATCAATGTATTTCCACTCGCCCTTTACCAGCAGCCTCAACAGGCCGATGTTCAACCGTCCCATCTTCCCGTCTTGATAAGTTAGTCGTGCGACCGAAGTGATGAAGCGACCCTGCTGTCGGCGGCAGCCGAAGGTGCAACGTCAGGGCGTTCCCCTTGCCGCCTCTTGCGCCGGAGCGATTGACTCCGAGGGCCAGCATCCCATCATAGTCGCGCCCAATCCGGCACATTTGTTTGGCAACAGTCTTCTCAACGTTGCCCCCGAAGCCTTTCTGCTGCATCTTGACCACGAGATCGCCGACCCGCACCTTCCCATCGACCGGCGATCCGGCATCCACCGAGGTTACCGCAATGTGGTCATCATGGATGTTTCCGTGTATGCCCACGGGGACGATATCGATAACGTCTGCCGACTCTCCTCCGCAGCCCGGATAGTTCCCGCAAAAGCAAAGACCAACACCGCGGCAAGCACGCTTTGAGCTATTCTCATGGTCATTGTGACATCTCCGTCTATTCGATTCTTCAAAGGGCAGAGCCGACAGTCCGCCCTGTTTTCAAGCCTGCGAGACAGATTGCAATGCCATACAAAGCGTATGCAATCGATGTTCACAATCTCCGGTATCAGAGCCGGCCTTTCTGCTGTTGGCTGGCGGGCTTGGATTGCTGGAGATTCTCAATTTCCTTCATCACCACCGGCCAGGCGTCGTCAGCATAGAACCGATGTCCCCCTGCCCCGACGACAAGATGGCAGCGTTCCTTCGCATCGCACGCGTCGTAGATGCGTTGCAACTCTTCAAACGCTTGCCGTGTCGCACGGATTGGAAATATCTCGTCGTTCTCGCCCGCGACAATCACCACGGGCTTGGGGGCGAACAGTCCCATAATGTCGGACATCTCCGCATACTTGAGCAAGCCTGGAATGTAGTTGCACGGACAGTGACGGATGGACATGACCGAGTCCTGGAAACTACAAAAATAGGACCCCGGCACGGCGAAGGCGATTCGTGAAAGCAGCGCTGCAGAAAACAGGCTCACAGTCCCTCCGCCGGAATTGCCCATCACGCCGATCGATTTCATGCACGCATCGCCCCGCGAAGCCAGATAGTCAATCCCTCTGTCAACGTCATAGACCCTTTCGCCAATCAATGTTCGCCCCAACATCAATGCATGCATGGCAGTATCATGACAGACTTGGGGAAACCGGACTTTCTGCTTCTGCTCGCGCCGCTCGCCGAAGGCCCTTTGTTCGATACAAAGGGCAGCAATCCCATTGCGCATGCATTGAATACCAAAGTCGCGATCTCCCTCCACTTCAATCGATTGCATCTCATCTTCCCGCTGCACGGCAATCGAGTGGTGCATGCCTGAATTGTGCCCCTGCACACAAATCATGAAGGTGTACGGCGGGGCGACATCTTTCGGCAGGCAGACATACGCGGGAACGTCGGCATAGGGCTCGGAAGTGAACACGATCTTCTCCATGGTACCCAAGGGATGCTTGCGTTTCCAAAGGCTTCGTGGACGCAGATCGCATCGCTCTGTCGGCATATCGCCAAGCAGCTCGCGCACCTTCCGTCGGAGTCGG
>CAZMBZ010000033.1:0-25028 GCA_964564285.1 uncultured Planctomycetaceae bacterium
ACCACCAGTTTGTACCCGCACTGGGTCAGGCTCTTGAGAGCCAGTTCCACACCCGGAAGCAACGTCACGACCTTGGGGTCGCTGATGTAGCCGGGGTCTTCTATCAACGTGTTGTCGCGGTCGAGAAAGACTGCCTTGCAGGCCATAATGCGTCTCCTTAACTGGACCTGAATCTCAGCCGGGCGGGCGATCCGTCAGCCCTGCCCCTCGCCTGATTTCATAATGCGTTCGATGATCTTGGTCGTGCTGGGCCCTTCGACGAGATCCAACGTCAATACGCGCCCGCCGTACGATTCGACTAGTTCGCGCCCGACCACCTGAGGCGTGCTGCCACCCTTGGCCAATATGTCAGGCCGAAGCATCTCAAGCAGCTCCGTCGGAGTATCCTCGTCGAAGATCGTCACGTAGTCCACACACTCCAGCGACCCGAGCATCTCCGCCCGCTCGTCCTGACCGATAATCGGACGCGAGTCGCCCTTGAGCCGACGAACGCTGTCGTCGGAGTTTATCGCGACCACCATGAACGATCCAAGCTCGCGGGCCTGCTGAAGGTAACGAACGTGGCCCATGTGCAGCAAATCGAAACACCCGTTGGTGAAGACCGCCACTTCGCCCTCGTCGCGCCGATGCTGAATTTCCTCCACCAGGCGATGGCAATCAATCACCTTCTCGCCACGCAGGCCAACAAGGTGGCGCAGCTCGTCCTGGACCTCACTGCGGGTGATGGGCACCACGCCAAACCGCTCGACCTCAAGCCCGCCGACGACGTTGGCCAGCATGGCCGACAACTCCCAATCGCAGCCCTCGGCCCGCGCTACCGCCAAGGCAGCCAGCACCATGTCGCCCGCGCCAGTCACGTCGTAAACCGATCGCGGCTTGCGCGCGGGTATGCGACGACCAGTACCGCCTCGCGACTGTAGAAAACAACCTTCCTTGTCCAATGTCACCAGTATCGCCTCGGCGTCGGCGATCTCCAAAACTCGCTGGGCCGCAGCCACCAAGCTCGGCTCGTCAACGATCTGAATGCCCGCCGCCAACTCGCATTCGTAACGATTGGGCGTCAGCAACGACGCGCCCCGATACCGCCGGTAGTTGTCGATCAACGCCGGGTCAACTATCACCTCGCAGCCTGCCTGCCGAGCGTCGGCAATTATCGACGGGCACGAGTCTTCCGTCAGCACGCCCTTGTCGTAATCCTCGATCACCAGCACCGGCACCTTGCTCGCCTCGGCCGACACGGCCGAGCGAAGCGTCGCCCATACGTTATCCGGAACGGGCTGGGCCTCCTCGTGATCGACGCGGATCATCTGCTGGGCCCGGCGATGTTGGGCCAAGCCCACGTAACGAATCTTAACCGACGTCGCCCGCCCGGGAAGGCGGATAAGGCTGAACGTCTCGGCCCCGGTGGACACCAGCAGATTGGCGAGTTCCTCGGCAGCGCGATCCTGCCCGACCGCGCCGATACATGCGACCTTGCCACCGAGCGCCAGCACTCCCGCGGCGACGTTGGCGGCCCCGCCCGGTCGGCTTTCTTCGCGGACAACCTTCAGCACGCACACGGGTGCCTCCGGGCTGATGCGATCGACCTCGCCGTAGACGTAGCGGTCCAGCATGAAGTCGCCCAACAGCGCAACACGCGGCGAACCAAAGCCTTCCAGAGATTTCATAATGTTATGCATAACGTGTAGTATTCTAGCGGCCGCGACAGGCCGAAGCAATCATCAGCCGCGCGAAACACTTTCGCACCCAACTCGATTGCCCGCCCGGCCTGACCCGGTGCCAGCAAGCATCACCGGCGAAAAACAAATGCACTTCCGCAGATTTTTGTTACCCATAACGCCCCTCGAAATGTCCATATACATAGGGGGGAGAGACTTCCGCCCTGCCGGGGAACTTTCGGCACAACTACCTCATCACCAAAATCTTATATCGCACACAAGGAAAACCCGTTTTGCGCCAAAAACGTCTCATTGCGTCACACCCGACAATATTTTCCCGTCGAGGTCGCCTCAACGCGCACCTGCTATCTCTGGGTTTCTGCCTCGCGGCTGCAAGCCTTCTGGCCTGCGTCCGGGGTGCCTGCTGCGTCGGTAATCCTTGCGATCAGTTCATCCCTGCCGCTCGTCACGTCGATCTCAATCGCCAGTTGCCATATCCCCATCCCGTCGCCCCGGGCGAGGCCCTCCAGGCGAACGTGATCTTTCTGCGTGGTGACCATGATCTCCGCGCCGCAGCGACTGGCCGACTCCGCAAGCCCGACCAGGTCCTCAGCCAGGTAGGCGGCGTGGTCAGCCATCTCCGCCGTGCCGACGACTTCCGCACCGAGCCCTGCCAGCGATGCGAAAAAATGCTCCGGGCTTCCCAGTCCGCAGAACGCAAACACCTTTCGCCCCGCCAGGGCCGTCGGCGGGTGCGACAGGCCGGCTTCGTCAATCGCCGCCACGGGTTTGTGGGCCGCCTCAGCCACTGCCACGCCCGGGCCGCACAGGGCGATGAGCGTGCTCCGCAATTCTGCAAGTCGTTCCGGCGAGACCTCGTCGGCATGGGTGATTACGACGGCCCCCGCTTCCGCCAAGGCTGCCGGGGGCTCGCGCAGCAGGCCTCGCGGCAGGCAATGCCCAAAGCCCAGCGGTTCGACCGCGTCGATGAGCACGATATCCAGTTGCCGCCTCAGCCTGCGATGCTGAAACCCATCATCCAGGACCACCACATCCGCCCCGCCGCAAGCCGCCCGGCGAGCACCCGCCACGCGGTCCGGCTCGACGATCACGGCCGCGCCCGTCAACTCCGCCAGCAACTCCGCCTCGTCGCTCCTGGGCTCACCGTCCGGGTGCGTTTTTTCTGCCCGGTAGCCCCGCGTGACAATCGCGGGCTTTCGCCCCGACTCGGCCAGGTGACGCACGATCCAGGCGACCATGGGAGTCTTGCCCGTCCCGCCGGCAGTGATGTTGCCCACGGAAATCACCGGCACGGAAGAATCGTGCGAACCCAGCACGCCTCGCCGATAGCCCCACCGCCGCAGACGCATCACCAGGCCGTACGGCTTGCTCGCAAGCCACGTTGCCGCGCGCAGGCAGAACGCCCCCGCTCCGACCCGCCGCCCACTCATGATTTCCCTGGCCGTTCGCTGATCCATCGTATGACCGACAGTGTACCACCAGCCCCGCCCAAAAAAACCCCCGAAGCACCCGCGTCTCTCTTGATGGCGGTTCAAGACAAGCCTGAACCGGATGCGACGACTGCGATCGATCGTAGAATCCACAGAAACACCAATGATGGTCATCGGCCGGAGACTGGCCGCGAAATCCTCGCTAAACCCGCCTCCAAGCTCGACGGGGTCGCCATTTCACCGAGCGATGTGACCGGCACTTGAAAACCTCCCCGGGGTTACATGTGAATGGGACCTTACATAAAGGGACTTGCCGATGCGCGCTGAACGGAAAATCGCGATGAGGAATACCTTGGGCCATGCACACTTCACGCGCAGACGTTTCCTGAAGGCAACCGGTTTTGGTTTGGCCGGGCTGTCCGGCCTCAATGCAATGCAAGGGCGAGAACCGGCCCGCAAGAAACCGAACATCCTCTTCTGTCTGTCGGACGACCAGTCTTGGCCCCACGCCAGCGCCTACGGAACCAGCGTGATCAAGACGCCCCACTTCGACCGGGTCGCCAAGCAGGGCGTCCTGTTCAATCACGCCTACTGCGCGGCCCCCTCGTGCGCGCCATCACGCAGCGCGATCCTGACCGGCCAGGACATCTGGCGACTGGGCCAGGGAGGGCAACTCTTCGGCACGCTGGGCAAGGAACATGCAACCTACACCGACCTGCTGACCGACGCGGGCTACCACGTGGGGTACATGACCAAGGGCTGGGCCCCAGGTCGCGCCACGGCCGGCGGCAGAACGGGCAACCCTGCGGGAAAAGCCTACAAGACATTCGAGCAATTCCTTGACGCCAACCCAACCGGCAAGCCGTGGTGTTTCTGGTTCGGCAGCCGCGACCCGCACAGGGGCTATCGCGCCGGCACGGGCGTGGCGTCGGGCATGGACCCCAAAAAGTTGGACGTACCCGGCATCTGGCCCGACACCCCCGAAGTCCGCAGCGACATCTGCGACTACTACTTTGAAATCCAGCGATTCGACCGCGAAGTAGGCGCCATGCTCGATATCATCGAACGTGCTGGCCACACAGACGACACGATCGTCGTGATTACCGGCGACAATGGCATGCCGTTCCCGAGGGCCAAGGCGACACTGTACGATCTGGGCCTGCGAACGCCGCTGGCAATCCGCTGGCCGCGACAGGTCCCGCCTGGCAGGAAGGTCGACGACTTCGTTAACCTGACCGACCTCGCTCCCACCTTCCTCGACGCCGCTGGCCTGACGCGACCGGAAAAGATGACCGGCAAGAGCCTGCTGCCTCTACTGCAATCGAGGAAGTCCGGGCGCATCGAGCCCGAACGCGACTGCGTATACGGCGCGAGGGAACGGCACGCGTGGTGTCGCATCGATGGCAAGGGGTATCCGTCGCGTATGATCAGAACGGCGGAGTACATGTACATCCGCAACTACGAGCCCGACCGCTGGCCGGCAGGTTTCCCACGGATCGTTACCAACGAAGGCCCCTACGGAGACGTCGACGCCTCGCCGACCAAAAGCTACATGCTCGAGCACACCGCGACCGCCAAAGAGAAGAAGCTGTTCGAACTGGCGTTCGGCAAACGCCCGGCCGAGGAACTTTACAACTGCCGCAAAGACCCCCATCAGATGAACAACCTGGCTGGCGACCCCGCATACGCGTCGAAGAAACAGGACCTGGCCAAACGACTCACAAAATACCTGAAAACGACGGGCGATCCGCGCGAGACTTCCCAGGCCGCCCCGTGGGACAATTGGCCCTACTACGGCAGGAAGAACTGGCCCGTCCAGCCGGAATGACGATAATTATCCATTGGCGTTAGCCGATTCACAAGGCAAGGCCTTCTGAGTATATACGGATCCGTGAAACACACTGATGCACCGTGAGCATTTGACTTCAAAGAGATTGGAGAATCCATGGAATCGCAATTTCACGTCCTTTCGCCAGTGGCATTTGGCATCCTTGTGATGATTGCAGTGGCATCTCTTGTCACCACAGTCCATGCCGCCCCCACCGTCAAGTGCGCGGTTAACGTAAAGGTTGATTGGCCAGGCTTCATTGGGCGTCATGATTTGATTTGGGATGCCCTGCCCACGCACTTCGATTATGGGGCCTTTCTCGGCAATGGCATGCTGGGATCAACAATCTACCAAGACGGCCCCAACCGTCTGCGGTGGGAGATGGGACGCTCGGATGTCACCGAACACCGTCGCGATAATGCCCGACTTCCCATTGGAGGGTTGGTATTGACCACCATGGGCACAATCAAGAACGGCACGCTGCGGATGGATCTCTGGAATGCCGAAGTCAGGGGGACCGTGACTACCAATAAGGGAACCATCACCTTCCGGTCCTTTATCCATACCCATGAAATGGTGCTGATTACTGATGTTCATTCCACCGTCGGGGAAAAGGACGCCAGCTTTGCGTGGGATGCCCGGCCTTGTATTGACAACCGCAATGCCAAACGGTTTAAGGATCCCCCGAACCCGCCAGCCAAGACGGATACGATCAACGGAGTGTCCGTCTGTACTCAACCGCGGTTTGCCGGCGGCGAGTTCGCCACAGCCTGGAAAGACACTCCCCTCACCAAGGGACGTCAGGTGATCGTCAGCATTGCCGACAGCTTCCCTGGGAAGACGGCAACACGACAAGCGGTCGCCACGGTCAACAAGACCGCCACAGCCGACTTCGCGACGCTGCTGGGGTCCCATCGTAAGTGGTGGCATGACTTCTACCCCAAGAGTATGGTCTCGATTCCCGATCCCAAACTGGAGAGCTTTTACTGGATCCAGTTCTATAAGCTGGCGTCCGCTTCGCGGCCTCATTTGGTTCCCGTCGATCTGCTCGGCCCCTGGTATCGCAAGACCGGCTGGCCACGGATCTGGTGGAATCTCAATATCCAGACTCTGTATCTGCCGGTCTATACCGGAAACCGGCTGGAACTGGGTGAATCCTTCACCAACTTCATCGATGCCAAGCGGGCCAACTTCTACCGCAATGCCAAGGACATATGGGGATTCGATGGTTGCGCCACGGTCTCCCATACCACCTGCTACGAAGGACTGCGAGGTGATGGGTCCGCCGCACCAAGCTCCTATATCAATCCAGGGGACTTCACTTGGGCGCTCCACAATTACTATCTCCAGTATCGGTATTCCATGGATCACAGCATGGTGACCGATCACTCGAAACACGCCTTCTATCCGCTGCTTCGCGATAGCATCAACCTCTATCTCAAGATCCTCAAGAAAGGCGATGATGGCAAACTCCATCTCCCGAAGCTTCATTCGCCTGAATATGGCGATGATGCCGACAATAATTACAATCTCTCGACGCTCCGCTGGGGATGCCAGACCCTGATAGAACTCAACGAGCGGTATAACCTGAAGGACCCGCTGGTTGCGACCTGGCGGCAGACGCTCAAAGACCTGGTCCCCTATCCCGTCGATGAGAACGGCCTGCGAATCGGGGCCAATATCGCGTTCACCAAGTCGCACCGGCACTGGTCGCATATCCTCATGGTCCATCCGCTCCATATCATGACGGGCGACCAGCCTGAAAACCGGCAACTGCTGGAGAAGTCCGTTCTCCACTGGCTGACGGTTGACAACAGCCGGGGCATCAATGGCTGGTCACGGGCTGCGGCCGCCTCCCTGTATGCCACGCTCGGCGATGGCGAGAACGCCATCAAGCAGATTCATGGGCACATGGCGGATAAGCGGTTTGTCCGACCTAACACCATGTATATCGAAGGATCGCCGGTCATCGAGTGCTCCATTGTCCTCAATCGATCTCTTCAGGATATGCTGCTCCAAAGCTGGGGCAACAAGATCGCCGTCTTTCCCGCCATCCCCAAGGCCTGGGACAGCGCCGTCTTTCATGATCTTCGGGCCGAAGGAGCGTTCCTGGTCAGTGCCCGGCGCAAAGATGGCAAGACCGCCTGGGTACGAGTCAAAAGCCTCGCGGGTGAACCTTGCCGGGTTCAACCTGGACTCAATGTCAAACCCACCCTCCTGATAAATGGAAAGCCACACCAGATAGCCCCCTCAGCAAACGGAATCTATAACCTCCCACTGGCCAAGGGTGATGAAGCAATCCTCTACGCCGACCAGCATGTTCCTGACCTGACAATCAGTCCTCTGCCCGCCGATCCCACGAAAATCAATCCGTTTGGAGGATCCCGCGAATTGGAACCGTAGTCATCCTCCGGCAAAAGGGATACTGTTCACCGCCGGCGACTTTGGCAATCATGGAAATCAATGCCAAGTCACAGGCGGTTCTGGACCTGCCCCCCGTGCCCGCTGGAAGGCCCAGACACAGAACAATCGCAGGAACACACCAGGACATTCCATCCTGCCTCCGCGAGGCCAAATGCCGACGCCCAAGGATAGCCAACGTGTCCAGCGACCATGGCTCAGCCCCGTTCACGGGGCTTCGCCCGTCGAAGGCGGGTATAGACCAGGCCTTTTAGGCCTGGTATCCTATCATCTCCCCAGCACGCCTTGGCGTGCTTGCACTGCGGCTTTAGCCTTCTCCAGTTCAGAAGCCCTAAAGCATGGGTAAGCCCGCGGAAGCGGGCTGATGGGAAAAATCAGCAAGAAACAATGCTGCGCCATCGCCCAACCAGGCCTAAAAGGCCTGACCTAGCCCCGCGCTGTCGCGGGGGCAAAGCCCCGTGAACGGGGCTGAAGCAGATGTCGCTGAACACGTACCTGACTGCAAGAGGAAACACATCTATATCGAGAATGCCCCGGCCCTGGGATCACTATGACCATCCTGCCTATTCGGGAACTGCGGCGGCATCATCGCTAAATGGAACGATGTTCAAGGTGACGGTATCGTTCGTCTTGGTCTTTGACAGGACGTCCTCGCCGGTCAGCGGTGATTTCCACGTCATATTAATCGTAGTTACGCTCTTGCGATTGCCGCCCAGCACGGGAATCGAAGGATCAAGTGGCAAGTATACTGTCATGGAAGACTTTGCCTCGCCGCCAACCGCGCTAGCCACCACAGACTCGATCGCGACAGGGGCAACAGTTTTTGCGCTTACTTCCGCGCGAAGTTCCAGGCATTCGATGCCGTGGACCTTCTTCACACCCGCAAGCGTAACCCGGCCGGTTATCCCCTCCTTACTGAATGGGGCTTTCTGACCGACGGCTTCGGTGAGACACTTGGCGATAGCTTCACCGTTGACAGGCCATGATTCGCCCACACGCCGGGGCTTGTCGGTACCATATGCTGCGTCGCCAATTCCTAGCGTTGCATCCATGCCCATTAGATCAGCTGCAAACTTAAACAGCAGTTTGTCGACTCTCGAAATGGGCGCGTTGGGATCCTCTGTCTGTATATCAACTTTTCCCGTCGCCGAGGAGACTATCACGACACTACCTCGTGGGGCAAGTTCGGCTTTACCGCCACTCATACTCCACTCCCTTGAACTCTTCCTGACGGTCAATGCAATCTTCGTGGCTCGCCCGTTCTTGCCAACTTCGAGCACTTCGCGAATCGCTTCGATGTCAAAGACGAATTCATAAGGTTCCTGGTTCGCGTCGTCGCCAATACTCGTGGTCGCCAATACTCTTCCGGAAGCAGTGACGCGAGACTTGTGAGCCACTGTCTCTGCACGAGTAATTATAATCTCGTACTTCTTGGTAGAATCAGGCTCTGAACTGGCAAACGCAGCCCAGCACAAACCACCTGCTAGCACAATCGCACATTTCCACTGTATAGATCGCATCTATTGCCCCTTTCTGCGGCGCGACCGCTAGTTCGACTGGGACATCAGCAGCGCCCGTGAGTACTACGAAACGCCGCCATCAGCATCTTACCTGTTGTGGAGCATCCCCGGCAATTGGACACTCACGCATTCCTCGACACATCTAGCGTAACGCTCTTGCCCGCAGTGATCGTCCGCATGCGCGGCAGTTCCACCTCGCCCGCGCCCGCGAGCGTCAGCAGGCGCAGCTTAAGGCGCCCAGCCAGTACGGTTAGCTTCGCCCGTATCGATCCGCCACGCCCTGCCGGACGCTGCTCGAACGTTCCCCAGGCCGAGCCGTTGGACCAGAAGAACCGAGCCGGCCCGTCCGTCGCCGAGAACGCCAGCGAACCATCCACGCCGCTGTAAGCGAAACCCGTCAGCGCAATCGCCGCGGACCAGCTTGTCATGGCCCGAGCGTAGTGATGGCCGCACTCGGCCTCGTCGAAGGGGCTCCGCTTGCGACCGTCGTAGCGGGCGCGAATGGCCGCGATGCACTCGAGTCCCTGACTGACCATGCCCTCCTGGATCATCCCCACCGCAGCGGTGTACTCGAAACCCGTCATCACCTCCGTGTCGTACGGGAACGGCTGGGCCGGCCTGCCGCCGCGCGGGTAGCTCGCCATAAGCAACGCCTGCTCATCACCCATTACGAAGCTGCGGTTGTGGTTGAAGTGATCCCAAAATCCGCGTTTGCGGTTGTATTTCAGGATACTCCGCAGCGTTTTTCGCACGTTGGCGGGCTTTACCACATAGCCCAGCCCGCAAAGGTGGGCCATATACTGCCCGACGAGTTGATCCACGAGGCAGCCGGCGCCAAGTTGAAGGCTCGGATTGGACAGGTCCTTGGCTCCCATGCCGATCCGCAACCCATCCGCCACTGCCTTGGCGGACCTGGCTGGGCGAATCTCATGCTCGTAGTACTCCCCGTTGAACAGATTCTCATCCAGCCACCGGCTGCCGCTCTCGAAAAGTTCGCGGCAGGTATCGGCGAAGTCCTTCTCGCCTACATGCCAGGCCATCTCCTCGCACGCCCGCAACGCCCCCAGGTACCACGTGCCCATCTGCGGATTCGGTCCGTAGTACTCGACATCCATCGTGTTGTGCTGGCAGCCCTCCATCACGCCGTCGCGGTCGGCATCCCACCCGCCGGGAATCCAGCAGAACTCAAGGGCCTTCCGCGCTCGAGGCCAGAGCCGATGCAGCAGACCGTCATCACCCGACAACTGCCACTCGCGATAGAGCTTCATCAGGCAGCCCATCTGTCCATCAGCCGCGGCCACGCGACGCCGCGGCTCGCGACCCAGCGGAAGCTGCACGCGGAAATTCATCAGCCCGTTGTCATCCATTGCGTGGGCAAATTCGATCTCACGCATGTTCCGCGCCAGCTCGCCGAACAGCATCGCCGTCGCCCATTCGTAATTCCAGACGTGCGTACACGAGCCCGGGCAGCACCCGGCCGTGTCACCGCAGCCCTCCCATCCGAAGAAGTTCCCGTCTCCAGTCCGAAAGCTCGTCTGCGTGCGAAGCGCCGTCAGGTTGCTCAAGGCGGCGTCCTTGACCACGTCCGGCAGGTCGCTCTCGCAGAAGCTGCGGACAAACAGTACGGTCCGTTGCTCGAGGTCCGCCAGACGCGGCGCCGTTCGGCGGGCGACGTCCCAGGCGTCAGCGTACTGCGTCGCGTAGTAGTTGCCGACACGATCTTCCTCGCACTGCCCCTGCGAGCAGCACGCGCCGCTCTCGCCGCGCTTCGGCGTCCATGACAGGCGATTGGGAAAGTGCCACGTCAGCAGGAACGTAACCGACCGCTCGGCCCGGGCGGGCACGACCAGCCTGGCCGCCAGCGACGCCGTCGGCGAGTCCTGCCCGTCGTGCTCCCGCTCCTCAAGCCTGCCATCGGTGGAGAAATCTTCCCAGAAGTCCTGAATCGCACCGCCCCACGGTTTTTTCGCCCAGGCCGTCCGGGCCGTGACGGACCCGCCCGCCGTCGTCGCCAGGGCCAGCGTGCCGAACCGCTCATCCGTCGCAGCCAGCGCCTCGGTGGACATCAGAACGCCCTGCACGCCGCGAGCCTTCACTCGCTCGTTGCGGTTGCCCTTGATCGCGCCGCGAATGTTCGGCATGCCGGCAAAACCGACCGGCGTGTTCGATCCATCAGCGCCGATGAAGTTCAGCACGCTCCCGCATACCGACGCGCTGACGGACTTCGACCCGCGGTTGCGGAGCACAAACCGAAGCACCGCCATGGGAATGCCGCTTGCCTCGGCATCGGCAGGGATCAATGGGTTGAATGCCTCGACCCGCACATCCAGCGGCACCTCAGGGTCGGTCAAAAAGACCTGGCCCAGCGGATACGCCGCTGCGAACGAACACCGACGAAATCGCGGCAAGCCATGATTGGGCACCGCGCAGCCGAAGGCGCCTTCGTAAAGCTCCGGCGGAATCCGCCCCTCCAGGCATCGCGTCACGGCAGGAGCATTCCCCGCAGCCTTCGCCCACAGCGCAAAGAAGCATCCCGGCGGCGTGAAACCCTTGGCTGGACGGTTGGCCAACTCCCAGTCTCGCAGATCTCCCCGTCCGCCAAGCGAGACGGTGCCCGTCCCGATACCGCCCAGCGGCAGGGCAATCCTATTGAGGTGGTCGGAATCGTAAGTGGTCAGCGCGGGCCATGAGTCGCGAGTGCGTTTCGCCATCGGAGTTGTCTCCCTGCAAACTCGGATTTCCCTTAAAAGAACCTTGCATGATGTACAGTAGAGCATCACTTGGTGGCAGGGACAAAGGGTATTATCGCGGCCGCGAAAATGGGAAGATCAGCATCGGGCAATACGCTTTCCCGCAAATTCCATATCGTACCCACCCATTAGAAGAAGTGCTTGTTGACCCACAGGGTCATGATAGAATCCTCGGAAAGCCCCACGGTGGTCGTGGGCTGGAGTTCATTGGGACAAGCCGCTCCCAGACCTTCGCACGCCGCACCATCCCAGGCAGGATCAGGCATGAACAAATACACACTCGGTTTGCTTGTCGTTTTGTGCGTGGGCATCAACGCCGCGCCCGAACTCCTATCCGCCGAGGTCGCCTGGCCGGCGCAGACCCGCCAATGTCGCCCTTGGACTTACAACTGGTGGCTGGGCAGCGCGGTGGACAAGGACAACCTCGCCCGCGAACTGGCCCGCTACAGGAAATGCGGATTGGGAGGCATCCATATCGTCCCGATCTACGGAGCCAAAGGTGCCGAGGGTCGTTACATTGACTACCTCAGCCCCAAGTGGATGGAGATGCTCAGCTTCACCGTGAAAGAAGCGGGCAAACTCGACCTCGGAGTGGATATGAGCACCGGCACGGGCTGGTGTTTCGGCGGACCTCACATCTCCCGGCGGCAGGGCTGCTGGCAGGTCAGTGTGAAAGCCATGGACTTCCCCCGCAATGGCACGCTGAAACCCCGCCAAGTGCTCGGCGATGTGCTGACGGTCGTGGCGGTCGGGCCGGGAGACCAATCAATCGACATCACCGACAAGTACCGCGCCGGTCTGGTAAGCTACAAGCCTCGCCCCGGGCAGAAGCTGGTCGTGCTGTCAGCTCGCCCCACCGGCAGGGCCGTCAAGCGCGCGGCCCCGGGCGGCGCGGGACCCATGATCAATCCGTTCAGCCAGGCCGTCATGAAAGCCTACCTCAAGCCCTTTACCGCCGCCTTCGACGCTCCCGGCGCGGCAAGGCCCCGCGCGATGTACCACGACTCGTTCGAGTACTCCGCCAACTGGACGGCAGAGGTGCTCGACGAGTTCCACGCGAAACGCGGCTACAAGCTTCAGGACCGCCTGGCGGCCTTTGCGGGCCTCGGCGACTTGGACCAAGTCGCCCGCGTCAAGGGCGACTACCGGGAAACGCTCAGCGACCTGCTGATCGAGAAGAGCTTTCCGGCGTGGTTCTCCTGGTGCCGCCGTCGAGGTATTCTCACGCGCGACCAGGCCCACGGCTCGCCGGCCAACCTGATCGACCTCTACGCCCAGGCGGACATCCCGGAAACCGAGATGTTCAGCCGGGGCAACCGGAATCCGTTACGGAGCAATTTCGACCCAGAACGCTTCACCGCCGGCGACCGCGACATTCTCGTCAGCAAGTTCGCCTCCAGCGCCGCACACCTGGCCGGACGAAAACTCACATCGTCCGAGACCTGCACGTGGATGGCTGAACACTTCTGCGAGACGCTTGAAGAGGCCAAGTGCTTCGTTGACCTCCTGCTGCTTGCGGGCGTCAACCACGTGTTCTACCACGGCACGGCCTACTCGCCCGATGACGCGGCTTGGCCGGGCTGGCTGTTCTACGCCGCCACGGAGATGAATCCGCGCAATCCGATCTGGCGCGACGCTCCTGCCTTGAACGCCTACGTCACCCGTTGCCAGAGCGTGCTGCAAGCCGGCACGTGCGACAACGACATACTGCTCTACTGGCCGATCCACGACTTGTGGCACAACCCCGCGGGGATGGACATCAACTGTACCGTGCATAATTCGGCCGGCTGGCTCAGGGGCCAGCCTATTGGCGAAACAGCACGCGGATTGTGGGAGCACGGGTATAGCTTCGACTACGTCAGCGACCGCTTGCTGGACAAGGTAAGTGTGAAAGGCACCGGCCTCGTCATCCGCGGCAGTCGGTATCGGGCGATCGTCCTGCCGCCGGTGCGACACATCCCCGTTTCAACGATGAAGAAACTCCTGGAACTCGCCCAGGCCGGGGCGACCGTGATCTGCGAGAACCAACTGCCATCCGACGTGCCGGGCCTAGGCGATCTGGAAACCCGACGCCGCCAACTCAAAAACCTCCATGCCCTCGCCGGCGACAAGATCCTGGTGGGCAAGATCGAGCCCCTGCTGGCCCGAGCCGGCATCGACCGCGAGACGATGACCGATCAGGCGGGTGTGATGTTCATCCGTCGCCGCATCGACGGCGGGCGGTACTACTTCATCGCCAACCAGTCCGCACAGGTTATCGATACGATCGCCCTGTCGGCACGAGCCAAGTCCGTAGCCGTAATGGATCCGATGACCGGACGGATCGGCCTGGCCCGGTGCAAGCTGGCAAACGGGCGAATCGAAGTCGCGGCCCATATCGAACCGGGCCATTCGATCATCCTCCGAACGCTGGAAAAAGAGAGTCCCAACCTGCCCCCGTTCCAATTCGTCCGACCCGGGCCAAGAGCTGTTGGAATTGTCGGACCGTGGCGGGTTAAGTTCCTAACCGGCGGACCCGTGCTGCCGAAGGATTACCAGATGGACAAGCCGGCAAGTTGGACAGACAACGGCGATTCAGCCACCGAGTCTTTCGCGGGCACCGCGCTGTACACGACCACCTTTGACGCCCCGGCCGGGACGGGACCGTGGGTGCTGGACCTGGGCAAAGTCTGCCACTCCGCACACGTTCGCCTGAACGGGCGGGACATCGGGACGGCCTTCATGAATCCTTACCGCCTGGCCCTGCCGCACCTCGGACCCACCGGAAACTGCCTGGAGATCGAGGTAACCAACCTGGCCGCCAACCGCATTGCCGACATGGACCGCCGAAAGGCCAGATGGCGAATCTTCCGCGACATCAACTTCGTCAACATCGGTTACAAGCCCTTCGACGCATCCAATTGGCCCGTATTCGAATCGGGCCTGATCGGCCCGGTAAAGATCCTGGCCCAGTAGTACGCGACGGCTTCGAATATGAGAACAGGCCTCAGGAAGAAACGATGCGCCCAACCGCCGAGCGTTTTCCTGCCGGTTAAGGTTTCTCGATGAAATCGAGCAAATACAAGATCGCGCCGGCGTGGCAACTGTACCACCACTGATGGTAGGAAAAACCGACCACGATTCGGTTGTCCGGCTGAAGGTAGTAGGTGATGTAATTGGCAGTTTGTGTGGCTCGTTGCCGCATCTTCTCGTCACCAGTGGCTTCTGAAAGGTCCAGCAGCATCGACGCCCAGTTCATGCTGTGAACACCCATGACAACGTTGCAGGCCAATTGCTCTCGAATCCCCTCGGCCGGCTCGAAATTCTTGATCTTGTCCAAGAACACCTTTTCGACCCAGGCGTTGAGTTCCTTCGCTATCCCAAGGTAGCCGTTGGTGTCTGTCCGATTGGCGAGTAGGTAACGGATGGTATCGAGACAATCGTAGTTGGTCCGGTTCGATTTGGTGTCCGCGATATCCTCGTAGAAGCCGCGAAAGTCCCTGGTCTTGACCGGGCCGTTCAGCAACCACTTCCAAGCCACGTCCCGGTTGGCCCGATAATGGTCATTGCCGTTGATCTTGTCGAGAGACTCGAACAGCATGACGGCATAGATCACGCTGCTCGTGTACTCCTCGATGACCCTTTCGGTCTTGGGGTCGACGCGGAACGGCCAGGTGCCATTGGCCCGCTGCCGCTGACTGAGGGTGTGGGCGATGGCTTCGGCGGCCCGGAGAAACCTTGCCTGGCGGGTCGTTTCATGCAACTGGAGATAAGCCAGTGCCATGATCGCCGCCTTGTCGGGCATCAGGCCGGTCCTGTCGCGAAAGCCGCCGGGCTTTTTCTCCTGAAAGGTACTGTAGGGCAGGTTGCCGTACGCCCAGCCGCCTGGCGTGCTGTGGGCGATATTCCAGTCCGCCAACTTGACCGCTTCACCAAGCGCCCGGGCATCTTTGGCATATCTCCAGTAGCCAATGAAGGTCCTGATCAGCAGCGAGTGGTGGAAGGCTGGGTATGACACAAAGCGGTCTATGGAGCGTGGAAACGGCGCACCATTATGCTGCAGGTTCGAATAGTAGACCCACGGCATCTGGGTTCGCCCATTCTCGTCAACGAGGATCTCTGCCGGCCCCTTGAACCATTTCAGATGATCCACAAGCAAAAAAGATATGCCGCGGCGGATCGTCTCATCATAGGACTGGAGAGGCAACAGGTTATCTCGTGCGTCGCGTTTCCGGTCGGCAATGGTCATCATCTTCCCCCAGTCCACCTTCTGTGAGGCTGGCTTGGCCGCTTCTCCGGTCGCCGCTTGACCTGCGAGTTCCGTACCCATAGTAGCGCCCAGAATGATTCCTGCCATCACCGCTGTTTTGAATGAGCTCCGCAAGCTCTTCTCCTGCTGATTTCCACAAGCCCGACTTTCCCGGAGACCACCCCTCGTCCTGGGCTTGACGCCTCGGGGGTGCTTAGGTGTTGCAGATATCTCCTCCCATCCCTGCTCGCTGAAGCGAGCAGGGCTCAACAGTATGAACGCGCCGTTCCGAATCCGGTTTGATTCCCGGTTACGCGCTCTTGCTTATATCCAAATACCGGCGACCGATTACCGACCACCGGCTACTAAAGCGCCTCGATGATCGCGTCGGCCATCTGGCTTGTGCCGACGGCGGTCGGGTCGTCGCGGTTGGATTTCATGTCGTAGGTAACCGACTTGCCCTCGACGATCACCTTGGCAACGGCGGCTTCGAGCCGCTCGGCTGCGGCGGTCTCACCGAGGTAATCCAGCATCAGCTTGCCGGACAGAATCAAGGCCGTCGGATTGACCTTGTTGAGGCCCTTGTACTTCGGCGCAGAGCCGTGCGTGGCCTCAAAAATCGCCCTGCTTTCGCCGATATTCGCGCCCGGTGCCACGCCCAGCCCGCCGACCAGGCCGGCGCACAGGTCGCTCAGAATGTCACCGTAGAGGTTCGACAGCACGAGCACATCGTACAACTCCGGCTTCTGAACGAGTTGCATGCACATGTTGTCAACCAGGCGATCCTCATATTCGATGTCCGGGTATTCCTTGGCGACCTCCTCGGCGACAGCCTTCCACAGGCCATCGGAGAACTTCATGATGTTGGCCTTGTGAACACCGGTCACCTTGCGCCGCCCATGCTGGCGGGCATATTTGAAGGCGTAGTGGAATATCCGACGGGTGTACTCGACGCTAATGGGCTTTATGGATATGCCGGTGCTGTCCAGGCCGGTCATTACCTTCTTGTCCTGGGACAGCCTGTTGATGATCTCGATGAGCTCGGCTGTCTCGGGCTTGCCCTTCTCGAACTCGACACCAGCGTAAAGGTCCTCGCAGTTTTCGCGAATGATTACCAGGTCCACGTCCTTGTACCGGCTGCGAACGCCAGCGTAGTGCTTGCACGGGCGTAGGCAGCAATACAGATCGAGCGTCTGCCTCAGCAGGACGTTAACACTGCGAAAGCCCGTGCCAACAGGCGTGGTGATCGGCGCCTTGAGCGTCGCATCGGTATTGCGGACGGACTCGATGGTCGACTCCGGCATTGGCGTGCCAGCGGTTTCCATGATGTCCACACCCGCCTCGCACACTTTCCATTCAATGCTGCCAGCGCCTTCGGTGGCATCGAGCGTCGCGTCGATGCACCGTCGCGCGGCCTCGGCCAGTTCAGGCCCCGTGCCATCGCCACGAATAAGCGTAACCGTATGTTGCGTCATTGCTGTGTGTTCCTTTTCTTAATCTCGTTGAACAGAATCAACCGCCAACGCGGTTTGCCCGAGGGCGCGGGTTACTTGCCCACTCGCACGCCGACCGAGCCGTAGCCTACGTTGCCGTAGATATCCGCCGCCCGCACCGCGATGCGGTACGTGCCAGGCTTGAGGTCTTGCACGCTGAAGCTGAACTTCTCGACGTCGCTGTCGCATATCCCGTCAGCGGGCAAAATGGAATGCCACTTGTCTTGGCTGTTGACGGAGTACTGTATCGCGCCGACCCGACTGGCGGCATCGGTGATCTGACCGGTAACCACGAACTTGCCGCGGGCGCGTTTGGCCGTCATCGGACCCACGACCGGCGAGGTGTTGTCCACGACGACAGGCTCGCTGATGCGGGCGGATGTCTTGGCCAGACCGGCCGGGTTGGACGGGTCATCGGAGGCCTCGATCCGAAGCTCGTACGTACCGTCGCCAACCGAGCGGGTATCCCAGACATACTTCGGTGAAGTCAACTTATCGGTAATCAGGACCCAGCCTTCGGAGCCGACCTCACGGAAGGACACTTCCATCCGCAGCTTGTCGGAGTTGCGATCCATGGCCTTGATCTCGATGTGGCGGTAGGTCTTGGGCGAGCCCGGCCGCTCCGTGCCGCGCAGGCCCTTCTCGCTCGGCGTGACCTTCACGCCCGCGAGCGTCGGGGCGAGGTTGCCTACCTGATAGACGATCTGGACACCCGAGACCTTCGGCGTGGCCTTGCCGCTACGAGTCGAAAGCGTCAGGCGATACTGGAGGAAGCGACCCGACGGAGCGCCGATCGACAGGAAACCGCTCTGAAGCGACATTTCCTTGGACCAACTGCTCCAGGTCTTGTCGTCGGGCTTGGATACGTTGCCACTTCTCGTGGCGACCGTAACTCGCGTCCCGGCCGGGGCGTCCCCGGCAATCTGCATGGTGCCCCACTTGGCGATCTGCCGAGCGTCCAGGGCTTTCGAAACGTACGTGCCCTTGCGTGCGAAGCCGCCCGCGAGCCGACCGACGGAGCCCTTATTGGCCGTGCCGAAGACTATCTCGCCTGTTTCCTCGACGGCCAGGCAGGTAACCTGCTTGGCGTCGGTCTCGGCTATCAGTGCGACCTCGTCGCCATCGCGTGAGATGCTGTATATCCCGCCGCCGTTGCCGGTGGCGAGGATGAGCTTGTCGCCCGCCTCCGCCATGGCGAGGATCGTCACGGGCCTGCGGAAGATAGTATCGACCAGCCCGTCCGGACCGATCCGGTACACCGCGTTGCCCTTGGAACTGGACGTCGAGGTCCTGGTGGTCTTGGCCCGGCTAGTGCTGGAAGACGGAATGCGCACGATCCGTGCGCCAGGCGGCAGGGCCATCTTCGTCTTTACAGGCTTGGACGAGCTCGAGCCGCTGCTGGCGGCGGCGATGCGTCTGGCCAGCGTCGCGGCGAGAGTCTTCGTCTTGGCGCCAGCGGGGACTGAAGCGGAGGGCTTGGCCTTATCCTGAACCTTGGACGAGGGCTTGTCCGTCACCTTACCGGCCGGCTTGGCGGTCTTGAGATCATCAGGACCGATGGCGCCCTTGGGCTTGGCTACCTTGGGCTTATCCTTTTTGTCGCCGGGTTTCTTGTCTTTGACGCCAGAGTTTTTGTTTTTATCAGCGGGTTTCCTGGCATCGCTGGCTGCGGGCTTGGCCTTGGGCTTGGGCTTTTCTCCGACGGTCCGGGCGGGTTTCGTGGTGGCCGAGCGTTTGGGCGCTACGGGCTTGGCCGCAGGAGCCTTCTTGCCGTTGTCGGCCTTGCCGGCGGTGCTCGCGGCCGGGGCCTTCTGACTTTTTGCGCTGGCCTTGGAGGCGTCGGACGTGGCGGCGATAATCGTGCCTTCATCGTCGACGATCAGGGCGGCGATTTCCTTCTCGGGCGTCTCGACCAAGACTCGGCCTGTCTTGGCCTTGACATCGATCTCGATAATCAGCCCCTTATCGCCCGTACCGGCGTAGAGCTTGCCACCGTCACCGGCAGCGAGGCACATTACGTTTTTGGCGAGTTTGCCGGCCTCGTATATCGCGTGGGCCTTACCGCCTTTCTCGACGGCGAAGACCTTGCCTTCCGGCCCGGTCGCGACGTAGAAGCCGCCTTCGGCTTTGGGCAGGACTGCCCAGACGTACTTGACCTTCGCGTCGGACCAGACGCACGAGGTCTTGCCTCGTGAATCCATTCGCCACAGGCCCGGCTTTGCGCCGCCGCCGGTGCCTACCAGCAGGCCTCCATCGGAGGGCAGCATGCAGGTTATGATCGCGGCCTGGAACACGGCGACCTTCACCGCCTTGTCGCCCCGCAAGCGATAGACCACCGGCTTGTCGCCGGCGCCGACGTAGCGAACGTTGGCGATATTGGCGATGCAGGACACGACGACGGGACAGCTTTCACTGCCGGCGACGATCTTTATCTCGCGGGCAAGGCGTACTTCGCCCAGTGACGTCGAGACGGCCGAGGTGAACTTGCCCGGGCTGAACTGAGCCTCGGTGCTATGAATCCACGTTGCGGGCCTGACAGCCAGGGCCGACGAGGCCAGCACAAGCAGGGCCGCCGACAGGGAGGCAAAACCGGTCCAGCGTTTCATGCGGGTACTCCTTTATTGATTGGTTGATTATTCAACGAGTATTGGTGGAAGGTTACTTCTGCTTTCGAAGGATCGTCGTTTCCGGATCGCGTTGAACCGTGAAGCTGACGCTGGCTGAACCGGATATGAGATAGCGTGTCTTGATCGTCTGCACCAGGCTCCGCCGGAAGCTGTGCGTTTCGAGAATCTTCGCTTGCGAGAGGATCTGCGCCTTGCTCGCCGGCAGGTCTGGCATTTCCGCCCGCTCGATTGTCAGACCGCCGCCGCTGGGCAGAGGCATCCGCAGGTAAAGCTGATCCGACCTCGTCGAAACGACGTGTTGGAGTGCCTTGAGCAACTGCTCAGTCGAGCGAGGCGCGAACAGGTGCGGCATCTCAGCCTGCTCGGCCCGCATGCTCGCCATCGCGTCGCAGACCGTCAACTGGTACGTGCCATCCTCGATGTCGTCCGGCAGAGCGAAATTCACCGCTAGCGGCTGGGGTTTCTTGCGGAAGGGTCTGATCATGACCTTACCGGTGATGGTCTCGCCCGGGCGATACACCTGCCCATCCAGCTTGAGATTCAGCAGCGACGCCGCGAGCGAGCCCGGCTGAACCTTTATCGTGACGTCGATCCGCCTGGGCGCTATCCGCTCGCCGAACGGATTGCTCAGCAGAGCCGCAACCGGGCGAAGTGCGTCCGAAGCGACAGGATAGGCACCGATGTCGGTCGAAAGGTCACTCGTCTGGTACTTGCCCAGCTTGCCGAAGTCCACTGACACCGAGTAGCTGATCGTGTGCTGCTCTGGAAGCTCGTGCCAGCCACTCACGGCATTGCGAAGGACCATGCTCGCCGCCCCAGCCGTCATTAAGCGATGGTTGACGATCTGGTAATTGTAGACCTCCTTGCGGACGGCATCCTTGCGATCGATCGTCACAGTCATGGGGATGGTTCTGGGCTTCGGGCCTATCTCACCCGAGACCGCCACGGCCTCGTCGCTGTGAAGTGTCCCTTGGACTTCCAGGCCGGTACCAAGCTTGAAGCTTCGCATTAGGCCCGCCACGACAGTGTGAATGTACGCGGGAGCCATCGGCAAATCCGTGGCGCCCTCGGCGTAAAAAGAGTGCCCAAACGCCAACAGCCGCCCCTTATACACATCCGTTACCGTCCCGACCGCCGCCATTGACGCATCGCCGGAAACAATCGGCACAGCTATGCCGCCGCCGGGCACGAACTTTGCCTTCTTGAAGGCCTCGTCCATATCGGCGTTTATTCCGCCCGACACAACCGGCATGATCCCATACGGCGCGAGCCTGCGAGTCATATCGGTAAGACCGCTGTCGCTCATCCCGGAAACCATCAGAGGCGTGGTGAGCGGCACAAGTGAAGGCGCCGACCGTTGAGAGGCCGGGCGACGAGGCATGCAAAGCAAACCGAAGTCCGCCTTGTTGGGATCGAGCATAGCCGCGAGGTAACTGTCCACGTCGCCGCTAAGCACAAGCGCCCCGCCTGCGGACCCGCCGACAGAACTGCCTGCGGCCTTGACCGCGCCGCCCGCAGCAGCCTTGGGCTTGGGGCAGTTCCCGGGCTTGGACTCCATGTAAGAGAACACTCGCCCCGCGGCAAGCATCTGAGTGATCGGCTGAATGCCGCAAAGCGGATCCTTCTGCCCCGACCAGCCGTACGCAACCGCGCCTACGAGCTTGTCCTTGCCGTCGACGGGGTCCTTGAAATACACCGGCGATCCGCTCATGCCGGCGATGATCCCCGTATACTCAAGTTTCTGCCCGCTCAGTGTGGCCAGGATCACATCCTGATGAGGCTTCCAATTGACGACCACCGAAACCACGACAGCCTTGAACCGCACCAACTTCGTGCCCGCCATGACCGTCACGCCATAGCCTTCCATCCCGCGCCGCAACTTGCTGTGGTGCATGTAGCGGTCGGACTTTTCGACAAAACGCCGAGCCGCCGCCACGCGATCATCAGCAGGCTTGGCAGCCGTTGCGACCGAAACCGTTGCGCCCACACAAACCGCCAAAACAACCATAAGACGCCAATTCATACTTCGCTCTCCTGTGTCGCCAAGAATGCACCGCCTCGTACGCCCCGATGGTATCGCCCCTGCGCCCCCCAGAGCAAGCCTAAACCACGAGCAAACCCCCAAGGCAAATCGCCGCAGTTCTTTCCACGCGTCAGGGGCCAAGTTGTCGTTATCGTCGCAACCGATAAGCAAGTTAAACTCATTCTACTTTGGGACATGCCGTCGCATGTGGGGCCAGCCCCGGACAACCAATCAGTCATCCGGCGAACTGTCGCCACCCCTGCTATGGCGAGGCTTGAAAACCGGATCGTAGCCGCCACGGGAAAACGGGTGGCATCGCAGGATTCGCCAGATGCCCAGAGCTGCACCCACCAGAGGCCCCCGAAGCCGCACAGCTTCTATAAAATATTCGCTGCACGTAGGTTGAAAACGACACTGCCGTCCGATCAACGGCGAAAGCGCTGCCTGGTACGCCCGGACCATGCCGATCAGCCCAGCCGAGGCACCGGCCGAGAGCATTCTTATCACCCGACGAATCATTGTCCAACCCGTCCCTGGGAACCGTCGTCGGCATTTGTCCCTGCCAATCGCCCAGCCAGCGTTACCACCGACTTTCTCAAGTTCGCAAGTGTCGCCTTCGCCCCGGCCCGGGGCAACAGCATAAAGTCCCACCCGGCCGGCAGATCGTTGCGACATAGTCGCATGGCCTCCCGGCAAAGTCGTTTGATGCGATTTCGCCGAACGGCGTTACCGTGGCGTTTGGAGATACCCACCCCGGTTCGAGTGTGGGGCAAATCGTTGGGCCGAGCGATCATGGTCGCCATCCTGTCGCGCACGGACTTGCCCTCGTCGAACACCGCGTTGATGTCCGAACGCCTTCGAAGCCTGTATCGTCTGGGTGCCTTATAGTCCATGTCTTGTCATCCCGGGCTTGGAAATAGCATGCCCATTGTACATATCCGCTGCCCAGACGGGTCCTGAAAAGCCACATTCTCTTGACCGTTAAGGTCAAACGCATTATAAGTATGTTTATTCGGCCAAGTCGCGCGCCCGCGTCACGGACGGCCTGCGCAGGACAATAGCCGACCACCAGAACAGGAACGCAAGAATGCACATCAGATGGATCGCAATCTGGGCCATGGCGGTGGGTTTGGCGACGAGTTACGGTTGCCAATATGCCCACAGGATGCAGGACAAAATAGCCATCGACCACTACGTCCGCGGCCAAATGCTGGCCGACAAGGGCGATATCGACGCCGCGCTGGCGGAGTTGGCAAAGGCCGTCAAGGTCAACTCGGATCTGTCGGTGGCATACTCAGCCATGGGCGACATCCACCGCAACCGTGCCAACTACCCGCTGGCCCGCATCAGCTATGAGAAGGCCTGCGAAACAAACCCATACTCATTCAGGCCGCACTACAACCTCGGCGTGGTCTACCAGGCCCTCGCTGCCGCGGCGACGCAAGTCGAGGACATCCAGGATTACTTCCGCCAGGCAGCCAATGTTTACCTCCGCGCGATGGTCATCTCGCCGAATGACTTCGACACGCACCTGAACCTCAGCGCCTGCTACTACTCGGTGGGCAAGTACGACCTGGCAGAGAAGTACTGCAAGGCCGCCATCACGATCAAGCCCCGCTGCCCCGAAGCTTACAGCAACCTCGGGCTCATCTACGACAGCCAGGGACAGGCCTACCAGGCCATCAAGGCGTACCGCGATTCGCTGGAACTCAACGTCCACCAGCCCAAACTGCTGATGAACCTCGGGGCCACCTACGTCCGCCAAGGCCGGCTTAAACCCGCGATCCTGGCCTTCCAGATGGCCACCACCGAAGACCCCAACTGCCCCGAGGCCTGGGAGCAACTTGGCACGTGCCACTATCACATCAAGGACTACGACAAGGCCCTGGCGGCCTACAACAAAGCCGTCCAGCGCGACCCTGCCAACGCGGCCGCCCATCGCGGACTCGGCGTGGTATACATGACCCAGTACATACTGGACCGTGAACAGGCCAACCTTCGCGACAAGGCCCTGGCGGCTTGGCATGCCTCGCTTGAACTCAACCCGAGCCAGAAAGACATCGCCGAACTGGTCCGAAAGTACACCATCAAACCCACCGACCCATCGCTGTAACGCCCGATGATCGACGTTGTGCGGGGATTTTGATCCACGACCGCAACCGCGAGCCGACAGGGCGAGGAATACGTCGTTTCTTCGGGAATCCCCCAGCGCCCGATGCGGTAAACCCGCTAGAATGGTGGTATAAGTTGTTGCAGTCCGCGTTCGGTTTGCGGCTGACAACCGGAAGGATAAGTATGATCGGTATTTCGAAACTCTACTGCGGGACCGTTGAGGCATCCGACCCGTTGCGCTACGGCAGGCAGTCAAACAAACTGCCAAGTCATTTGCTGCAATTTTCCGTCGACAAGAAGCCAGTGGTCGTCTGGAACTGCACAAAACAGTGTAACTTACGTTGCGTTCACTGCTACGCGACCGCTACCAGCCAGCCAGCCCCGGACGAACTCACCGGCGATGAAGGCCGGGCTATGATCGATGACCTCGCCGAATTCGGCAGCCCGGTTATCCTGTTCTCCGGCGGCGAGCCAATGATGAGGCCGGACCTGTTGGAGTTGATCGCCCACGCCCGAACTGCGGGCCTGCGAGCGGTCATCAGCACCAACGGCACGCTTATAACGCCACCCGTCGCCGAAAAACTCGCAGACGCAGGCCTGAGCTATGTCGGTGTCAGCCTCGACGGAATGGAGACCATACATGACAAATTCCGCGGCGTGCCCGGATGCTTCCAGGACGCCCTGCAAGCCATCCGCAACTGCCTGGCCGTCGGCGTTAAGGTCGGCTTGAGGTTCACGCTCAACAAGCAGAACATCGCCGATCTGCCGGGTATCTTCGACCTCATCGAACGAGAGGGCATTCCACGCGCGTGCTTCTACCACCTCGCATACACAGGCCGAGGCGATAAACTCCGCGAGGCCACGCTTTCCAACGCTCAGACGCGGGAGACGGTGGACCTCATTATCGACCGCACCAA